>CANQVZ010000019.1 GCA_947627425.1 uncultured Clostridia bacterium
TTTGCTGTTTTCGCCTATAATAACGAGAAGGCTGTCCTCTTTTATTATGGTCTGGGGCACGGGAGAAACGAGCACATCCTCATTTCTCTTTATGGCAACTATGTTAAAGCCGTATTCCGCACGGATATTGGCTTCCTTTATGGAAAGCCCTACCCATTCTCTGAGCGGCTTTATCTCTGCCATAGCGTACTTGTCCGAAAAGCTTATATATTCTATTACATTTGTTGTGGTAAGATTGATGGCAAGGCGTCTGCCGGAATCCATTTCGGGCATAATGACGGTGTCTGCGCCAATCTTCTCAAGTATTTTCTTTTCGGCAAGATTCTGTGCCTTGGCTATAATATGCCTTACTCCCGCTTCTTTAGCATAGAGAGTTGCCATAACGGCGGATTCGAGGCTGTCGCCTATGGCTATTATAACCACATCGAAGTTATTGAGTCCCAGTGCGGCAACGGCGTTTTCGTGAGTGACATCTGCCTGAACTACCTTTGTGACAAAGGGTTCCATTTCCTTTACTATTGCCATACTTTTGTCGCAGCAGAACACATCGAAGCCGCTTTCAACAAGCGTCTTTGTAACAGCTCTGCCAAACCTGCCCAAGCCTATAACGGCAAATTGTTTTTTCCTGTTCATATTCTCCTCCTTAGCCAACTATTAAGCTTCCCTCGGGATAGTGTATGTTGTTTTCCGATGTATAGCGATTTTTCGTGAGAGATATCGCAAGGGTTATGGGACCTATCCTGCCTACATACATACATATGACGAGAACAAACTTGCCCCAGCCCGAAAGAAACGGAGTTATGCCCGTTGAAAGACCTACCGTGCCTATTGCGGACACTACCTCGTAAACTATATCCATAAGCTCAAATTCTCCGCCTCGGTTTATCATAAGCGCCGCCTCGGTTTCGGAAAGTATGACAATGGATACGGTTACGACCAACATCATCATTATAACAATTGAAAGAGATTTTTGCAATATATCCATGCCTATTTTTCTGTTAAAGGCATTTATCTCCTCATTGCCCTTTACAAGTGAAATGACGGCAATTATTATGACAGCTACAGTGACAGTCTTGGCGCCGCCCGCCGTACCCGCGGGAGAACCGCCTATGAACATAAAGACGGTGCTCACTATCTTTGTGGAATATTCCATAGCGCCCTGATTTATGGTGAAAAAGCCCGCAGTCCTCAATGTGACGGACTGGAAAAAGGCACTCAATATTTTCTCATAGAACTTCATACAGCCTATTGTGCCGACATTGTTCCATTCAAATATAAGCGTAAAGAGCGCGCCCGACAATATAAGAATGGCTGTAGTGACTATGACCACCTTAGACTGTAGTCTCAGCCTGCTGAATGAAAACTGCGAGGTATGCTTATTCATAAATATATTTCTTAGCATACCGCCTATATCCATAACAACGGGAAAGCCCAAGCCGCCCGTGATTATAAGCAGCATAATGGTAAGATTTACAGTTATATCCCCCGAATAGTCCGAAAAGCTATTCGCACCTATTATATCGAATCCCGCATTGCAAAAAGCCGTTATGCTGTGGAAAACTCCTCTGTAAACAGCGCCTGCGACGCCGTATTCGGGCAGGAACTTGAAAGCAAGTATGACCGCGCCTATAAGCTCCGCGGACATTGCGAATATGAAAAGAGTCTTTGCAAAGCTTATAAGTCCCGTGCTTTCGTTGATATTGAAGGACTCCTGTATGACGGATCTTTCGCGCATGGTTATCTTCTTGCCCAGAGCCAGAAAGATCATGGTCACAAAGCTCATGAAGCCAAGTCCGCCCAGCTGAACCAGAAGCATTATTACGCACTGACCGAACACAGACCAGTATGCGGAGGTGTTTACCACCACAAGTCCCGTTATGCACACGGCGGATGTGGAAGTAAAAAGCGCGTCTATCGTGGGAGTCCATTCGCCCGAGGCGGATGAAAACGGGAGCATAAGCAAAAATGTACCCGAAAGTATGGTTATGAGAAAGCCCAGCATTATTATCTGAGTTGCTCTCAGCTTATCCAAAAAATTTTTCACGGTATTTATCTCCTTAAAAAAATTATAAAGGTATTGTAAAAAAACAAAAAAAATGATAAAATGATAATTATTATAGTTATAGTATACTATATTTTGAAAATTTTGCAAGTAATAGAGGTGAAAAAAATATGTCCGGTTCTACCTACGGCAATATATTCAGGATATCCACCTTCGGAGAGTCACACGGAAGGGCTCTGGGAGTTATAATAGACGGCTGTCCCGCAGGCATAAAACTGAGCGCGGAGGATATACAACGGGATATGGACAGGCGAAAGCCAGGCTCCAACAAATACGGCACCAAAAGGCAGGAAAGCGACAGCATTGAAATACTCTCGGGAGTATTCGAGGGAGTTACTACGGGCACGCCCATAGCGCTTATGCTTATGAATACCGACCAAAGGTCAAAGGATTATTCGGATATATGCGATATATACAGACCCGGTCATGCCGACTACTGCTATGATCAAAAATACGGCATAAGGGATTACAGAGGCGGAGGACGCTCGTCCGCAAGGGAGACCTCGGCAAGAGTTGCGGCAGGCGCAGTGGCAAGAAAGCTTTTGAAGGAGCTGAACATAGATATTTGCGCCTATGCCATAGCGATAGGAAATGTAAAGGCCGAAAGCATAGATATAGAAAAACGCTTTGAAAATCCGCTGTGTATGCCCGATATGAAGGCATATGAAAAGGCGTCCGCCCTCCTTGACGAAGCCATGAGGGACTGCGATTCCGTGGGCGGAGTTATAGAATGCCGTGTGACGGGACTGCCCGCAGGACTGGGCGAGCCCGTGTTTGACAAGCTTGACGCTTGCATTTCAAAGGCAGTTATGTCAATGGGCGCAACAAAGGGAATTGAATTCGGCGACGGCTTTAAGGCTGCGGAGCAAAGAGGCTCATACAACAACGACAGCTTTTTCATGTCGGACGGCAAGGCTGCAAAAAGAACAAACCATTCGGGCGGTGTTCTCGGAGGTATGTCGGATGGCGACAGCCTTATATTCAGAGCTGCATTCAAGCCCACGCCCTCTATAGCAAAGCCGCAGGAGACCGTGGACAAATACGGCAATGAAAAGCAGATACGCATAAAGGGAAGGCATGATCCCATTGTGGTGCCCCGCGCGGTGGTAGTCGTGGAGGCAATGACGGCTATAACGCTTGCCGACCTTCTGCTTGAAAATATGTCGGCTAAAATGGAGAATATCAAAAAGATATATTTATAAAAGGTAACAAATGAAAGGATGACAAAAAATGAGCAAAATAAACACAAAGGTAACGGACAGCGTAAATTTCTTTATGGGCAACAAGCCGTCGGAGCTTACGGCAAAATACGGCAGCCCTCTGTATGTTTATAATGAAAAAATACTCAGACAGAGATGCAGGGACATCAAAAACCTTGTGAAATATCCCCACTTCAGCATTAACTATTCCGCAAAAGCAAACAGCAACATAGCCTTTCTTGAAATAGTGAGAGAGGAAGGGCTCAATGTAGACGCCATGAGCCCCGGAGAGATATATGCAGAGCTTAAGGCAGGCTTTAAGCCGGAGCAGATATTCTATATAAGCAACAATGTGTCAAAGGAAGAAATGCAGTTTGCAATAGACCACAATGTGACTATGAGCGTTGACTCTCTTTCACAGCTTGAGCAATACGGACAGATAAATCCCGGCGGAAGGATCGCCGCAAGATTTAACGGAGGCATAGGCGCAGGACATCACGAAAAGGTAATAACGGCAGGCAAAAAGACAAAGTTTGCCATAAATCCCGAAAATATACCCGAATTTAAGGAAATACTCAAAAAATACGACCTTAAGCTCGTGGGCATAAATCAACATATAGGCTCGCTTTTTATGGAGGGCGAAAAATATGTTGAGGGCGTAAAGGCAATACTCAACATAGCAAAGCAGTTTGACAACCTGGAGTTTGTAGACCTCGGCGGCGGCTTCGGCATACCGTACGAAAAGCTTAACGACCAGCCCCGCCTTGACCTTGAAGCTCTCGGCAAGAAGCTTGACAAGGTATTTGAGGAATTTGTAAAGGACTACGGCAAGGAAATAACCTTCAAGGTAGAGCCGGGCAGATATATTTCAGCCGAATGCTCCGTTCTCCTCGGCACGGTTCACGCCATAAAGTTCAATCATGAGGATAAATATGCCGGCACGGATGTGGGCTTTAATGTGCTCCAGAGACCTATAATGTACGACTCTCACCACGACATAGAGGTATATAATGACAGCGACAAAACGGAGGACATAACCGTAGTGGGAAATATATGCGAATCAGGCGACATAATAGCAAAGCACAGGATATGCCCCGAAATGCATGTAGGCGATACCATAGGTATTCTCGACGCGGGAGCTTACGGCTACTGCATGGCATCCAACTACAACAACAGGCTTCGCCCCGCTGAGGTGCTCATAAGAGAGGACGGCAGTGTTAAGCTCATAAGAGAAAGAGACAAGCTCGAAGACCTTTTAAAGGGTATGCACGGTTTGAATGAATAAAGGGAGGTAATGACTTTGACACCTGTGGAAAGATATAACAAAACGCTTGCCGAGCAGGCTATAGCGGGACTTGAAAAGAGAAATATGAAGGGCTATTATGCCGAAACAAAGGAGGATGCCGTTAAGCTTGCCCTCTCCCTCATACCGGAGGGAAGCGTTATAAGCTGGGGCGGTTCGGCAACTCTTTCGGAGACCAGACTTATAGATAAGCTCAAAGCGGGCAACTATAATTGCCTTGACAGAAGCGACGCAAAGGACAAAGAGGGAATGGAGGAAATAGCTCACAAGGCTTTAAGCGCAGACTATTTCCTCATGAGCACAAATGCCATGACTGCCGACGGCCAACTTATAAATATAGACGGCAACGGCAACAGAGTCGCCGCTCTCATATACGGACCTAAAAATGTGATAGTGCTTGCGGGCATAAACAAGATATGCTCCACATACGAGGCGGCGCTTGAAAGAGCAAGAAACAAAGCGTCTGTGCCTAATGCCATGAGATTTGAATGCAACACTCCCTGCCTCAAGACGGGAAAATGTATGGACTGTCTTAGTGTTGATACGGTATGCTGTCAGTTTGTACACACCAGATTTTCAAGGGTAAAGGACAGAATAAAGGTAATAATAATAGGCGAAAGCCTGGGATTTTAATTAAGGCAATGGGAGAACGCTTATAAGGTGTTCTCCCATAATATTATAAAGGCAAATATTTTGTATAATATCAAAAATTTTTCTTGACGAAGCGCCATAATATGAGTATAATAGTATTGTTATATGTTGTCGGGGTGTAGCGTAGTTTGGTAGCGCGCAGCGTTCGGGACGCTGAGGTCGCAGGTTCAAATCCTGTCACCCCGATTTTTTTGTTGAAATAAAAGCCTGCGGCTGAATATCTGCGGATATCGGTGTGCAGTTTTTTTATAATAATTTACATTAACGCAAAAAAAAGCCATATGAGCATAGCTCACATGGCTTTTAAATGTTTGAATATTATTTCTGAACAAGGTGGATAGCAAAGCCGCCGAATTCTTCCTTTAAGTAGATAGCTGTGGTCTTGCCGTTCTTTACAACAGCTGTGTCATAATCGAACTCGCCGCCCATAGCCTCGATATAGTGGATAGCTCTGTCCATATAGTTGGTAGCGATCGCAATATGTCCGTTCTTGCCCAAGAACATCTGCTTTCTTACCTCGATACCGCTTGAAGCGAAAACAGCAGAGTTGCCGTTCTTGATCGGGAAGTTGAAAAGCTTGTTGAGTCTTTCTGCGATTGCAAGAGCTGCTGCCTCGTCGGGAGTGTTGATGCCAACATGAACGACCTCAAGACCGAGCATTGTGGAAACAGCTTCTTTACAAAGAGCAACGATCTCGTCAAACTTGCCCTCGTCGATGAGCTTGCCGGGAACCATCCAGCTGCCGCCGCAGCATACGATCTTCTCATACTCAAGGTAGCTGTTTAAGTTGGCTGCATTGATACCGCCGGTAGGCATAAACTTAAGGCCTGTGTAAGCGGCAGCCATACTCTTTATCATCTTAAGTCCGCCTGCGGCTTCTGCCGGGAAGAACTTAACGACCTCAAGACCGAGATTAACGGCATGGTTAAGATCTGAAGGATTAGCTGTACCGGGAGTAATGAGATAGCCCTTCTCGTTGCAATACTTAACAATCTCGGGATCTAAGCCGGGAGATACGAGAAACTGTGAACCTGCGGCAATGGCTCTGTCTGCCTGGTCCTTTGTAAGCACAGTGCCTGCACCTACAATAAGCTCGGGAACTTCCTTTGCCATTCTCTTGATAGCTTCTTCAGCAGCGGCAGTTCTGAAAGTAACCTCTGCGCAGGGGATACCGCCCTCAACCAGTGCCTTTGCTAAAGGTACTGCCTTTTCTGCATCATTGATAACTACAACGGGTACAATACCAATTGCGCTCAATTTTTTTAATACATCATTCATTTTAAAATACCATCCTTTCTTTTTTTCGTAGCTTATACGCCTAAAATCATTGTAACACAGTTGTAACATAAAGTCAATAAGATAGGAAATTTTTACACATTTTTTTGGAAAATATTTTTATACTTAACTTCAATACATAGCTAAAAATGTATTGCTTCCGATATCATTATGACAAGAGGCAGGCTAAGAGCTGAAAGCAAGGTGGACACCACATATATTTCCGAAGCGTAGACCGCATTTCTTTTATACCTGAGAGCAAACATTGTGCCGGATGCCGCCGAGGGACAAGCAACTTCAACAATGGATGTCATTGTGAGTATGTTGTCGGCTCTGAAAAGCTTTAATATAACAGCCGAAATAAGCGGTATTACCAAGAGCTTTAAAAAGCAGATGTAATAAAGGCGCTTGTATCTTATGGCTTTAAGTATATCCGACTGCGCCATAGTAACGCCCGCAACTAGCATGGCAAGAGGCGTATTCATTGCGGAGATGTGATTGAACGCCTCTGCCGCCTCTGCAAAGAGCTTTATTTTAAGGCTGAAGCATATAATACCCAGAACTGCTGCTATCACGCAGGGCGACATTATGCCCTTCAATATCATTTTTTTGTCCTTCTGTCCCGTGATGAGCATATAGCCCTGCGTCCACAGAAGTATGTTGAAAACGGCTATATAAGATGCAAGGTAAAAGGCGCCCTCCTGACCGAAAAGCGCTGTTATTATGGGTATGCCTATAAAGCCGCAGTTGGAATAAATGGCTGCTATCCTCTCTATTTCAAAGTCCTTTATATCCTTTCCTATGGCAATGCGGGAAACTATGATCCCCACCGTATGGCATATGACCGCAAAAAGTATAGAAAGCCAGAGCCTTATAAAAAGCTCTTTTGTAAAGTCCATCTGAAAGCTCATGAATATGACAAAGGGATTGACAAGCAGTAAAAGCACATTGGAAAGAGTTGTGTTGCCCTCCTTTGTAACAAGCTTTGTCTTGTAGGCTATGACGCCCACAATGAGTATCATAAACATGACGAGCATTTTGCGAAAAGCTATTATGGCAAGCTCCATTGTCTATTCCTCCCGCTGCTTTGTAATTTCACGAAAATCGGCTTCGGCCGCCTTTGCCAGATCGTATGGCGAAAGTATTATCTGCGAGCCTATGCGACCTCCGCTTATTATTATCTTATCCCAATTTTTAGCGCTGCTGTCTATGACGGTGACATATTTTTTCTTCATGTCAAGAGGCGTGCAGCCCCCTCTTATGTAGCCCGTTATTTTGTTTATATCCTTTACGTGTATCATTTCTACGGATTTTTCGCCCACCGCAGAAGCCGCCTTTTTGAGGTCAAGCTCCTCGGCTATGGGTATCACAAAAACATAATAGCTTTTGCTTTTGCCCTCCGTAACAAGAGTTTTGTATGACATTTCGGGATCCTGCCCGTTCTGCTCGGCAACGCTCAAGCCATCGGTAAATTCATCGCACTCGTATGTGTTTATTTCGAAGGGGATATTGTTCCTCTCAAGTATTCTCATGGCATTTGTCTTTATATCCTTGTCCTTTGTCTTTGACATAATTCTATCTCCCCGTGTAAATATCGCTTATATTAGTATACCCCATAAAGAGCTTTAAATCAACAGTGATAATCACTTTTTAATAAAAAAACTCCGCAGTGATGCGGAGGTTTTTTATATATTTACCGCCTTTTATGCGCTTTTATTCTGCACGGCTCCACCCATATCGACCGTTATTTTGTCCTCGGCAAAGCTCACGGCGGGAAGCTCGGTGTAGGTGCTGTTATTGTAATAGTCCATAAATTTGTTTAAATCTATTTTATTTTTATATTTGAAATAGTCGTATATATAGCCCGAAAAATTTTCGTCGTTGTTTTTGGCTCTTATGATCTCGGAGGGCTTATCGGCTTTTACCATTATGGTGTCTCTGCTTATGTCTATATTGCTGCGGAAATAGTCCACTATATCGCCGTAGTTTTTTATGCTGTCGGAGAGCACTATAACTCTGTTGTGCCCCATATATATATTGCCCTTTGTCTTGTTGTTTATATTTTCGAGCGCCTCGGCAACGGTCTTTCCCCTGCCCTCGAATATATCCTCCTTTTCCTCGGAGCTGTCGCTTTCGGCAGAGGGCTTGGCTACCGCAAGAGTGAGCTTATAGCCGTTGTCCTCCTCTATTCCCGCAGCCATCACAAAGTCCCTGTTTTCAAGCTCTCTCGAATTGGCGCAGCCCGTAAGAAGCAATAAAGCAAAAGCAACAGAAATTATTTTTTTCACCGTTTTTTCCTCCCGAAAATATAAATTAAAGGTATTATGAGCACCGTTAATATGCCTCCTATGACCTGAAGCATACAATAGGCTGCAACGGGCGCCGTACTGCCGTCGTAAAAAAATGAAAGCAGGAACACAAGGACAATAAGCCACAGCACAGCCGTATTCCTTTTTATATCAAGCTTTGACATATAATCGGCGGCAGTGGTGACATACACAAAGAGCGACAAAAAAGAGCTTACAAGCCACAGCGATATGAATATCGCCTCCTGACGCTTTATGAACATACCCGGAAGGTCGGCGGCATACATTATCTCAAAAAGCGGATATGCCGTGTTTTCCATGCCTCTTGTGCCGAGCCTTCCCATGACCGTGAAGCAAATGAAAAGTGAGAGAAGAAGGCTCAATATAACGCTTACAAGCGTTGTCTTTTTGCTGCCCTCGGCATAGTGCTTTGTGAGGACTATTATTTCTCCCGTGTTTATTACAAGTCCCATAAGAAGACTTGACGCGGCTCTCCTTATGTCATAGGACAGAGATATGTTGTTAAGGCGTATATCGGGAACTGACATAAGATAGACATAGAGAGTGCCTATAACTATGAACCAAAAGAACATCTGCGCTGTCCTTGCCATGGGCTCAAAGCCCTTATAGGCGCAGTAACCCGCGGTGAGCGCTATGAATAACAGCGTCCTTATCTCGCCTATGTCATTATGCAGGACATTGCCTATGACATCGGACATTATTTTTGCCATGAGCGCTGAAACAAGTATATTTTTGACCGAATATATTATGCAGAGTATACGGCTGTCATTTATGCTTATATCCGAAAAAAGCGGCACTATACCGAACAAAAAGCCCGACGCAAGTATTATGATAAGCTCCTGAAGGCTTTTTACAACAATGGGAAGTATTAGTATCTCCATGCCTAGAGCCGATGTTATTATTATTGCTCTGAGCTGAGAGGCTGAAATTTTGTTATTCATCTGTATCCTCCTCAAGCTTTTTATAAAAACGCTCCTTCATATTGCCCTTGTAGGGAAATCTGAATACCGTATCTCTTGCTTTTTTGTATCTGCTTTCCTTGACTCCGCTGAAGGGCGCAATATAGCTGACACCAAAGCTTTTCAAGCCCGCAAGGTGCAAAATGACTATCATAACGCCTGCAATAAAGCCGAACATACCCGCAAGCGCGGAAGTCAGTATTATGAAATATTTTGTGATACGATAAGCCGAAACAAGCGCCAGATTGGGTATGGCGAAGCTGCATATAGCCGTTATGGATATTATTATGACTGCCATGGGACTGACGAGATTGGCATCCACTGCCGCCTGACCTATAATTATACCGCCGACTATACCGAGCGTACTGCCTATGGATGCGGGTATTCTGGTGCCCGCCTCTCTTAACGCCTCAAATATAAGCTCCAGTATAACTATTTCTACGACTGTGGGCAGAGGCACTTTCTGTCTTGCGCCTGCCATAGCTAGCACAAGCTCTGTGGGCAGCATGGACGGAGAATAAAGCGTTGCGGCGATATAGAAGCCCGGCAGAGTGAATGCAATAAAGCCCGCTATATAGCGGATGATCCTTATAAACGACATTATCTCCCAGCGCTGATAGTAGTCCTCGGACGCCTGATAGAAGCTTGAAAGCACGGCAGGCAGAAGTATCACAAAGGGGCTTGTGTCCACAACGAGAGCTATTCTGCCCTCTATAAGTCCCGATGCGGTCTTGTCGGGTCTTTCGGTGAGCTGTATCTGAGGAAAAGGAGATATGGCGCTTTCCTCCATAAGCTGTTCCAGATAACCGCTGTCATATATCATATCGACATCAATATTGTCAAGCATATTCTTTATTTTGTCCACGAGCTTATCATCCGCTATGCCCTCCATATACATGAGGGCAATGTCTGTTTGACTTATTTTGCCCGCTTTTTTCTGTACGCACTTCAAGCTTGTGCTCCTTATCCTACGTCTTATGAGCGCGGTATTTGTCCTTATGGACTCCGAAAAGGCCTCCTGCGGTCCCTGAACGGCTATCTCGGTTTCGGGCTTGTCCACTCCCCTTTTGGGAAAACCTTTTGAGGAAATGACAAGTATATCCTCGCTGTTTTCAATGAGCAGGAGAGTATTTCCGCTCATGACCTCAAGTATGGCCTCGTCAATGCTTTTGGCTGTCTTTACATCGGCTGTGGTAACTCCGCCGTTCACAAGCAGATCATAGGGATCGGAATAGTCCACATCTCTGTTGGGCGGAGCTATGCGGACATTTACCATAAGATTTTTTATGACCTGCTCCTCCAGCATATTTCTGTTGACCATATCGTCGATATAGGCAATAAATACCTTTATGTTGCGCTTTGCGCCGACGGGAAATTCGCGCTTTACTATATCTCCCCAGTCTTTGAATTTATCTTCTACATATTTCTTGTAATCATCATAGGACATAAAAATCACCTCTATATATTTTTAGTATATAACGCAATTTTATACAGCCGACAGTATAATTTTGTTATAACAAAGCATTTTGGGCACAAAAAACCGCCTGTCGGAATGAACAGGCGGAAAATATACTATATAAAATATTATCTCATAAATGCAAAGTAAACAAGTACAAGAAGTCCGAGAGCTATTCTGTAATAGCCGAATATCTTGAAGCTGTTTCTCTTGATATAGCTCAAAAGGAACTTTATGGCAAGCACGGAGACCACGAACGAAACTCCCATGCCCACGATAAGCATAACAAGCTCATAGAACGAGGGGAAACCGAACTTAAAGAGCTTTAAGAAGCTGGCGCCGAACATTATGGGGATCGCAAGGAAGAATGTAAATTCCGTTGCAACATATCTTGAAGTGCCCAAAAGAAGACCGCCGATTATAGTGGAGCCTGAACGGGAGGTACCCGGAACTAGCGCAAGTATCTGGAAAAGACCTATGCCTACGGCAGTCTTTAAGGGGAGCTTATCCAGATTTTTATGCTTTATGTCTTCCTTTCTTCTGTGGTTTTCGATTACTATGAACGCTACACCGTAAACAATGAGCGCAACCGACACAACATAGGGATTGAAAAGGTATGTATCGAGCAGGTCGTCAAAGAGCAGACCTATCACGGCGGCGGGTATGCAGGCAATGATAACCTTTAACCAGAGATTTATGGTATCCATTTTTTCGTTCTGCGTTTTTTTCCTGCCGAAGGGATTGAGCTTGTTGAAATATATCACAACTACGGCAAGTATGGCGCCGAGCTGTATAACAACATCGAACATCTCCATAAATCTGTCGCTTGAGATATAGCCTATAAGCTCCTCAACTATTATAAGGTGTCCCGTGCTGCTTATGGGGAGCCACTCCGTTATACCCTCTACTATACCCAATATCAACGTTCTGATAAGGTCATGAAAAAATACTATCATAATAACCTCCTTATTTTGTATTTATAGTAATTATTCTTTCGTCATTGTCCCAGTTGACCTCCGCATTGAGCGCCTCGGACACAGCCCTCAAGGGTACCATGCTCCTGCCTGATATTATCTGAGGTCTTACTTCCATAATTATAGTATCTTTTTGGTCAATTAGCAAGACTTTTTCGCCAATTACAAAAGAAATTTCGGTATTGTCCTTTTTTGCCCTCACCTGCTGAGTGTCGTTATTCCAGCTGACATCGGCTCCCAAAGCCTCAAAAACGGCTCTGAACGGCACAAGCGTACGGCTGTTTTGTATGACGGGCTTTGTGTCGAAGCTGACTATGTTGCCGTCCACATATACCTGAATATCGTCAGTGTTGTTTACAAGCTTTGCGGGAGCCTGCGTAACGGGCGCCGTTGTTGTGGGTGCCTGTGCTGCGGGCGCTTGCGTAACGGGTGCCTGTGTTGCGGGCGCCGAAGTTACGGGTGCAAGAGTTGTAGCCTCAGCCTGTGTCTCCGCAGCGGCGGGAGCGGACAAAATGCCGTTCTCTGTCTTTAATATATTCTTTAAGCACGAAAGCTCATTCACAAATTTATATCTGAAATGTATCTCGCCCGATATCTTGTCAAAGCTCTTGTCATAATCCAGCTGTTGTTGTACTGCCTTGCCGGAATACCACGGACTTGAAGCGGAAACGCCGTCGCATTTATAATCGGCAAGGCCTATGTAAAGCTTTGTATTGCAATTATTAAGCGTCTGCACCCACCAGTTTACAGCCTCCTTATAGTCAATGGTCTCATTGCCTATCTGCCAGTAAATCTGCGGGGCTATGTAATCTACCCAGCCCTCGAGCGCCCACTTTCTGCTGTCGGCATAGTTCTTATAATAGGACTCGCTGCCGTATGTATTGCTGCCGAGGGGATTATTTTTTTTGTTTGCCCATACGCCAACGGGACTTATGCCGAACTCAACGGAAGTATCAAGAGCCTTTATTCTGTCGTGCAGCGCCTTGACAAGAGTGTTTACATTGTTTCTGCGCCACTCGTCCTTTGCGGTGCCGTTTGCATAAAGGGCATAGCTCTTGCTGTCATCAAAGCCCTGTCCCGGATAGAAATAATCGTCAAGGTGTATGCCGTCTATGTCATAATTTTGTATTATCTCCTCAACACCTTTTATAACAAGCTCTTGTACCTCGGGTATTGCGGGGTCAAAATAGAGCTTGCCCTCAAAGGGCACTACCCATTCGGGGTGCTGTCTTGCGGGGTTGGAATAGGCAAGGCTGTCAAGAGATAAAGTTGTTTCGTTTGTAACTCTGTATGGATTTACCCATGCGTGGAGCCTCATGCCCTTGCTGTGCGCCCTGCTTATCCAATATGCAAGAGGGTCGAAGCCGTCCGAGGGCGCTGTGCCCTGCGAGCCTGTAAGCCAATGGCTCCAGCAATATATATCGGACTTATAAAAAGCGTCGCAGGCAGGTCTTACCTGAAAGAATATATCGGTGATGCCCATGTCTGCGCAGTTATCTATTATTTTGTCCGCCTCGCTTTTAAGAAATGCGGAATCGGTCGTGCGCTTTGAGGGATAGTCCAGATTTAAGGTTGTGGACACCCATATGCCCGACATTCTGCCGTTATCCGTGACAACGGCGGGTGTATTTGATGTTTCCGCCTCGGCGGTGGGTATATCGAAATAAGCCAGCTGAAATATGAGTACAGCCGAAAGTATTATAGTCAACAGGTATTTATTCATCTGCGTTCTCCTTTATAAAATCGAGCCATTTTTTGAGCTTTGCCTCCTGTCCGTTGTCGCTCAGCTCATAATATACCTTATCCACAAGCTCATCCGGAAGGTACTGTTGTTTAACATAGTGGTTCTTGAAGTCATGCGCATATTTATAGCCTATGCCGTGTCCCAATTCGCCTGCGCCCGAATAGTGAGTATCCTTCAAATGATCGGGAACGCCCGAGGTCTGTATTTTGCTGACATCCGCCATTGCCTTGTCTATAGCCATGACAGCGGAATTGCTCTTGGGCGAACAGGCTACATATGCTGCCGCCTGCGTGAGGTTGATACGGCACTCCGGAAGTCCAAGATAGTCTACCGCCTGTGCTGCTGCCGCCGCCACAACGACTGCCATGGGATTGGCATTGCCCACATCCTCGGAGGCGCATATGAGTATACGCCTTGCTATAAAGCGCGGATCCTCGCCCGCATAGAGCATTTTGGCAAGATAATATACAGCTGCGTCGGGATCTGAGCCCCTCATGCTCTTTATGAAGGCGGAAATGGTATCGTAGTGATTGTCGCCGTCTCTCTCATAATTTACGGCGCGTTTTTGTATGCACTGCTGCGCCGTTTCCATATCTATATGTATTACGCCCTCGGAGTTTCTCTCCGTGGTGAGAACGGCAAGCTCGACGGCGTTAAGCGCTATTCTGGCATCGCCGTTTGAGGCGTCCGAAAGGAAATCGAGCGCATCATCATCAATGGCTGCGTTATAGCTGCCCAAGCCTCTTTCGTTGTCCTCCAACGCTCTTTTGAGTATAGTCTTTATATTGTCCTTTGTAAGGTGCTTAAGCTCAAATATTATACTTCTGGACACAAGAGCCTTGTTCACCTCAAAGTAGGGATTTTCGGTAGTGGCGCCTATGAGTATTATAGTGCCATCCTCCACATAGGGAAGAAGCGTGTCCTGCTGCACCTTATTGAAGCGGTGTATCTCGTCTATAAAGAGTATGGAACGCCTGTTGTAGCCACCCAAAAGCGTTTTTGCCCTGTCTATGGTATCGGTGATATCCTTCTTGCCCGCAGTGGTAGCGTTTATCTGCATAAATTCGCTCTTTGTGGTGTTGGCAATAACTCTCGCTAGAGTCGTCTTGCCCGTGCCGGGAGGTCCGTAAAATATTATGGACGAAAGCTTATCAGCCTTTATGGCTCTGTAGAGCAAGGTGTTTTTGCCCGCAATATGCTCCTGTCCCACAAACTCCTCCAAGGTGCGGGGTCTTATCCTTGAAGCAAGAGGACTTTCCTTTTTTAAATTGTTTTCTGCCTGAAACTCGAATAGATCCATTGACATCAACCTCTTATATACATTGCATCGCCGAAGGAGAAAAATCTGTATTTATTCTCAACGGCGCATTTATAGGCGTTCAAAACATTTTCTCTGCCCGCAAGAGCGCTCACAAGCATAATAAGCGTGGACTCGGGCAGATGAAAGTTGGTTATGAGCGCGTCTATTATTTTGAACCTATAGCCGGGATATATGAAAATATCCGTCCAGCCGCTCTGCGCCTTTATATATCCGTTTTCATCGGCAACGGATTCAAGCGTTCTTGTGCTTGTGGTGCCTACGGCTATTATCTTGCCTCCGTTTGCCCTTGCGCTGTTTATTATATCCGCATTTTCATCATCTATCATGTAAAACTCGGAATGCATTTTGTGGTCGTTTATATCCTCCGTCTTGACGGGACGGAAAGTGCCCAAGCCCACATGGAGAGTGAGTTTTGCAATCTTTACGCCCTTTTTTTCAAGCTCCGAAAGAAGCTCGGGGGTAAAGTGAAGTCCCGCCGTTGGCGCTGCCGCAGAGCCTTCGTTTTTGGCATAGACTGTCTGATATCTGTTCTTATCCTCCAACTTTTCCTTTATATACGGAGGGAGAGGCATTTCGCCCAGCTTATCGAGTATTTCCTCAAATATGCCCTCATATGTGAATTTTACTATCCTGTTGCCGTCGTCAAGGACCTTCTCGACCTCGGCTTCAAGCAGACCGCCGCCGAATACTATTCTGTGTCCCGGTCTTGCCTTTTTGCCGGGATAGGCAAGCGTCTCCCATCTGCTGTCGTCAAGCCTTTTCAAAAGAAGTATCTCAACGCCCGTACCCGTGTCCTTTCTTGCGCCCATAAGTCTGGCGGGGAGCACCTTTGTTTCGTTTATAACAAGGCAGTCGCCTTTATTTACAAGTGAAAGTATATCCTTAAAAACCCTGTGTTCTATTTCCCCCGTGTTCTTATCAAGCACCATAAGCCTTGATTCGTCTCTCTTTTTGAGGGGCGTCTGCGCAATGAGGCTTTCGGGCAGATCAAAATAAAAATCACTTTTTAACATATTTTACCGTCCTTACTTTATTTCTACTCCCGTGTAGTAAAATTTGAGTATATCCTTGAATGTAAAGCCCGACTCCGCCATGGACTTAGCGCCGTATTGGCTCATGCCCGTGCCGTGACCAAAGCCCTTTCCATCGAGAGTGACCGTACCCGCCTTGCCCGTGGTGATGGTGACGGGAGCATCCTTTCTTACGGAGCCGCCTGCCCCCTGAGCGTAAAAGCTTGAGCCGACAGAGCCTGTTTTACCCTCCGAATTGCCCGCTATTATTTTATCGCCTGCGGAATGTATACTGCCGTCTGTGCCCACAACATATATGGGCGCACCCGTAACGGTGGTCTGCGCTCCGCCCGTAAGGACAAAGTTCCTGGAGGGGAGGCTGCCCTCCTTGCCGGGAGAAAATGCAGTCCTTATGCCATTTCCCGTTATGGTCTTGCTGCCCTGAGAGCCCGAAAAGGTGAGCTTTAAGACAGCTCCGTTTGCGTCATACTCCGCATTTACGCTCACTACATTACCTATGCCGTAGCCGTTTGCGGAGCAAATATTTGTAAGCTCATTATATGTATATTCCCTTGTCCACTCGCGATATTCCTTTTCATATGTATCCGCCTTGGCTTTTAAATAGGGCGTGTCTCCTCCCCAAACATCGGCGCTGTTCAAAAGCGCTCCGCCGTCCGACGAAAAATACACCGCGTCTATGAGGGTATTGTCATAATATATGCAAAGTCCCTTTGTGGCATCAACGGCGGCTATTCCCGCCTCCATTTCCTTTTCGGTGCCGTTGTAATCCTGGCAGTGAGTGCCGTCGCACAAATCGGCATATTCATGCTTTTTAAGATTTCTTTTCATATATGTTCTGGCTGCGACCGCCTGCGCCTTCTGCGCCTCTGCGCTCCAGCTTGCGGGCATTTCGGAATTTATAACGCCGTAAAGATACTTTTCGGCATCTATGACATTTATGGCTGTAATGGCATTGCCCTGTCTGTAAAGCTCTATGTCATCTCTGTAGCGCTTAGTGCCCAGACCGATTGTTCCAGAAGGGGTATTTACCCTTGCGGGAGAGCTGCCGTCAACAATAAATTTATAAGCGCCGTTTTCGGCAAAACCCACGCAAAAGCTTCCGGTATGTATCTTATTGAGCTGAAGGGGCGTTTCGTCCGTCCTTATGTATATCATCCAGCCGTTATCGGTGAGCGCTGTTATACAGCTGTGTCCCGCATAATCCGCCAAAGCCGCGTGAGCTTCGTCAAAGCTGTCATAAGTTTTGTCGGAGGCATAGTATTCCCCGCCTACGGGACTGACGGCAAACGCCGTGCCATTTATCGTATATTTCATATTGTCGCCTATTCCCACGCCTATTGTGCTTTCGCCAATGGCAAGAGAGCCGACATTTTTAAAGCTCTTTTCAAGCGCCACTTTTATATCCTCCGCCCTGGCCTGCGCCGTGAAGCACAGAACAAGCGCAATTGAACAAAAAAGCGCGCGCAACGTTCTTTTCAAAACAAATCACCTCAGATTATAGTATACAATAATACAGGCATTTTTTCCATAAGCAAGAGGCAAAAATAATAAAAAAGTAATATTTCTGCATTATTTATACAAAAATGCCTGCATATATCATTTAATGTTTATTTTATGAATTTGTCGTTGAGTATATTTAAGGCTGTGCTGCGTGCCGTTATACCGTCTGCGCCCTCGCCCGTCATTTCAAGAGCAAAGAACAGTGTTCTGTCGCTGAGCTCGGCTATGCCCACAAACCAGCCCCGTATATTTTTGCCCCGCACATTTCCCGTGCCCGTCTTGCCGTAAAGCCCATCGCCGAGATTTATGGCATTAAGCACGGTATTTACACTGTTTTCGTCAAAATCAAAAGAATTATAATAAACGCCCTTTATAAAATTCGTCTGCTCCAGAGGAGATATTTCAAGCGAATTTTCAAGCCAATAGCTTTTTTTGCTCCAGCCCGTAATGCGGTTGCCGTAGCTTGTATTATTCAAGAAATTTCGCCTTGCTCTGTCGCTTATGTTGGCGTCAAGCGTCTGAAAATACCAATTGACGCTGTTAAGCATTGCCGAAGAAAGGTCGTGTCGCCCGTACCACTCCGGGAAGGGATATTCCTCCTCATGGGATCCAAGTGTATTGCTCTCGGCTGAAATGACATTGTTTTCAAGCGCATTTAAAGCGATAGCTATTTTGTATGTGGAATCGGGAGAGCTTCTCCTTACGGCTTCGGCGGCATTATATATGTAATAGTTTTTATCGGAGCTGTCAAAAAGCACAAAGCATCCCTTTTTGTCACCAAAATATCCGTCAAGCTCAATATTTTCGCAGCCTGCGGGTAGAGATACGCGGCTTATAACGCCTCCGTGGGCATTTATACTTATACCGGCGCAGAAAATGACAAAAGCCGTGAAAAACAATAATGGTCTATATTTTTTACAATCATTGCTGCGGGGTTCAGATATCGCCTCAAGTCTTCTTTTAAGCTTTGCGCGATCGGAAAAATGCTCCGTCATAAAGCCTTGTCTATGCTCTGCCATACGCAAAAGCGTTCTGCCATAGGCTATGCTGTCGCCGCTTTCCAAGCGCACGCAGTCATCACAGTACATTTCCGTATCCAGTCTCAAAAGTCCGGACATAATATGCACAAAAGGATTAAACCAAAAAATAACGGACATTATATTCATAATGAGATTTATAAACATATCCCTATTTTTATGATGATAAAGCTCATGAATATATATAAATTCCAGAGCCTCGGCGCTGTAGTCCCTCTCGGGCAAAACCACCTTGGGGCTTAAAATGCCGAATGAAACGGGAGAGCCGATATTGGATGATATAAAAAGCGAGGCTTTTACATCCAGTTTGGCGCAAAGCGCTTCAAATACATCGCTTTTGACGGGCGTCTTGGGCATAAATATAAGCATGAGCACTGCCGAAAAAAGCAGTATAAAGCCTGCAAATACGCCTATGAGCCATATATAATATACGAAGTCAAGGCTGTATGAGGACACATATAGCTCCGAACCAGAAGGAGCGGCAACGAAGCCCGAAGCCGTCATATGCCGTGATATGCCCGCAGAGGTCGGAAGGGATATGTCTATGTGCGGAATAAAAACCGCAGCCATGAGAAAAAGGCACATTATCCACATGAGCCTGCCGTATTTGGGCGGTATGTGCATGAAATGTCTTAACAAGGCTATAAGGATTATAAAAAAGGATATAATTACATTTGACATCAAAAAATGATATATCATTTCTTTTCCCTTTCGTCAAGCATTTTCTTAAGCTCCGCTATTTCTTCATCGGAAAGGACATCCGCATCTATGAAGCTCATTACCATTTTGCCTACCGTTCCGTTATAAAAACGGCGGGCAAAAGACCTGCTTTCGGATGCGATATAATCCTGCCTTTTAACCAAGGGAGAATAAATATAGAGCCTTCCTTCCTTTTTGTGCTCTATGGCGCCCTTTTTCTCAAGCCTTGATATGAGCGTGTGCACAGTGCGCATATTCCAGCTTTTTTTGTGCGCCATGACTTCGACGATCTCATTTGTGCTTATGGGGCTTTTGTCCCATATGACCTGCATTATTTCAAGCTCTGCATCGGATATTTTTATCAAGCCTATCACCTCTTATATTACAAATGTAATATAATTATAACAATATTCCTCTTACTTGTCAACAGAAGAAAGTCTATAGTCTATTATTTTGAAGGCGGCATCCTTGGCATCCGCTCCCGCAGTGGGTATGTCTTTGCCCTCCATGTGAACGGCGAAATATATTTTTTTGCCGTTATTTTCGTAAAAGCCCGAATACCATGCGGAATTATCTCTGCCCGCGCCTGTTTTGCCGTAAATATTTTGTACTTCGCTCTGCATTATGTCTTTAAGTATGTCTATATGGGAGCTTTCATAGTCCGTTCTGCCCTCGAATATATCGGCAATGATATGCGTCATTTCAACGGGAGATATTTCAAGAGATGAGCCCAGCCAAAATCCGTTGGTATCGGGAGTGGGAGCTTCGCCGTTTCCCTGCCATAGGCTTACATCACAGTTGCCGTAGCCCAAATTTTCGAGGTCTGTCTGCATATTCTCCTGCCCTACTCCGTCTATGACCTGTCTGAAATACCACACGCAGGATTCCTTGAAAGCGTCTTTAAGGTCAATATCTCTTTCCCAGCTTTCAAAGGGATATTCTCCGCCGTTGTAGTGCATATGAGAGTTTTCGTCCTTCAAAACGCCGTATTTAAGACCTTCAAGCGTTGCTATTATCTTAAATGTGGAATTGGGAGAAAACCTTGTATTTGCCATTTCACTGTTGTACACTTCCGTTTTATTTTCGGCGGAATCATAGAACACCGCACAGCCGTCTATATCGCCGAAATACGAGCCGTAATCGACGGATATAACGCTTTTACCGCTGTCGGCACAGGCAGCGGCAGCAAACATTAAAGCAAGCGTTAAAAGCATTGTTTTTAATTTTTTCATAATATCACTCCTTAAATTTATTTAATATTACAGCTGTAGTACATCTATATATTACAACTGTAATATTAGTTTGTCAATATGTAATTTCAAAAAAAATAAAATAAACAGATATTATTAAACAGCATACTTTTCCGAGCATATATGAAAAAAAATAAAATTTTTTCATATATTGAAATATTGACTAAATACGCCAACTGTTCTATACTGTTTCATAAATTCATACAAAACCTATATGAAAGGAGAAAATCATAATGCGATGTTGATGTATGCGTAAAAAACACGGCTGTTTTAAATATAGAATAAAATTAAGGAGTGATAAATCATGTCAGACAAAAATACAGAAATTGTAACAACGGAAAAATCCAAGCTCAGCGATCTACTAAGGAAAGAGGACTGGCTTGCAATATGGATAGGCTTTATATTTATTGCGGCAGTCACGATAGGAATAGCAAGCGGAGCCTATGACCTTCAGGCAGCCAAGTTTGCAACATGGGGCAAGGGAGAGGCAGCCTTTCTCGATATATTTAAGGAAGGAACTATACCCAATCTTATACTTACATTTGTTATATTTGCATTGCTTTTTGGCGCAGGCGCAGTTTTGCAGAAGAAAAGTATACAGAAATTTATTCCTGCCTTTTTGGGACTTTTCGTTATAACTACTGTTGTAAGGATAATATCGGCGCAGGTTATTTTTAACAGGTATTTGGAATTTGCATTCTGGGCGCTTTTGATAGGTCTTGTAATTGCAAACACCATAAAGACGCCGAAATGGCTTAAGCCTGCATTACAGACCGAGTTTTACATAAAGGCGGGACTTGTGACCTTCGGCGCGGAGGTGCTTTTCTCAAACATAAGAAAATTCGGACTTTATGGACTGGGAATTGCGTGGATAGTAACGCCCATCGTTATAATATTTATGTGGTTCTTAGGCACAAGAGTGCTCAAGATAAAGAATAAATCTCTTGTAATAACAATAGCTACGGCAACCTCCGTCTGCGGTACTTCCGCTGCAATAGCCGTGGCGGCGGCAAGCAAGGCTAAAAAAACAGACCTGACATTTGCCGTAGGTATTTCACTTATATTTACCGTCATAATGATGATAGCGTTCCCTATTTTCATTAAGCTGACAGGACTTAATGAGCTTATGGGCGGTGCATGGATAGGCGGCACAATAGATTCAACAGGCGCCGTTGCTCTTGCGGGAGCAGCTCTCGGAGAGCTGGGACAAACCTCGGCAACACTTGTCAAGATGATACAGAATATACTTATAGGCTTCGTTGCCTTTGCCGTGGCTATATTCTTCACCGCATCCGAAAAGAAGGAAAGCAAAAGCTCCGTAGGCATAGGTGAAATATGGTACCGTTTCCCTAAATTTATTTTGGGATTCCTTGCAGCATCGGTATTTACTTCATTTATAGCGCAGAATTTATTTGGCGCGGAAGCAACAAGCACTATCATATCAAATTTGGGACAGTTCAGAACATGGGCATTTGCCCTCGCCTTCACAAGCATTGGACTTGAAACCAACTTCGGAGAGCTTAAGGAACAATTTGCGGGCGGCAAGCCTGTTACGCTCTATGTTGTAGGTCAGCTTTTCAATATCGTGCTTACATTTGCGGCAGTGTGGATACTTTTAAGCGGTACATTCTTCCCCGTTCCCGTATTAAATTAGGAGGCTGATGATATGAAGCTTAATAAGATAATTACAATATTTTGCGTATTGCTTTTTATAGCCTCTGCCGTTGGTGCAGTATTTATTATGAAAAACGGCACGGGACTTATAGACGGTCTTGATGTGGGCTCGGGACAATACTACTTTACGGACATACCCAACTGGAAGCATTATTTTCTTACAGATTCCTATGACAGTCCCTTCGGAATACCGTTCCTTTCATTTCTGTTTGTGGTATGGGGAATTATTATGTTCAAGCTGTGGGTCTGGCTTGATAAAAAGCTATGATAAAGGGGAGAGCTTACTCTCCCCTTTTAGCGTGCCGATGAAATCGCAGTTGGCTTTTGTATATAAAAAAATTCCCCTAAATCCAAAAAAATTCATATTGACAATAATTTTTGTCTATGTTACCATATATTTCATATAAAAACGATATAAATACTATGAAAGGAAAGATATTATGAAAACAGTAACTTCCGAGAGCTTCAATAATGAGGTCATAAATTCGGATAAAACGGTGCTTCTGGAATTTTATTCAGACAGCTGTATTCCCTGCAAGCGAATGTCCCCGATATTCGCCGAGCTGGAGGAGGAATATGCCGATGTGGATTTTAAAAAGCTGAATGTAAATTTCAACTTTGATATTGCCGAAAAATACAATGTAATGACCTCGCCTACCATATTGCTTTTCAAAAACGGCAGCGAAGTGAAAAGAATAAGAGGCATTGCCTCAAAGACGGATATTGAAGCCCTTTTAAAGGAGGCGTTGATATGATACGCCTGCCAAAAAAATTCTATGGTATCATATCGGACGCCGCTCTTAAAGGAAGACCCGAAGAAATATGCGGGCTCATGGGCGGCACTAAGGACGGCAATGTAAGAGAGGTAAAGGAAATATACATATTGGAAAATATTGACCATTCAAACGAGCACTTTACAATGGACCCAAAAGAACAGCTTAAGGCTGTAAAGGATATGAGAGAAAAGGATATAGTTCCTCTCGGCAATTTTCATTCCCACCCCGAAAGTCCTTCCAGACCATCGGAGGAGGACAAACGACTTGCCTATGACAGCGAGGCAAGCTATATGATAATTTCACTTATGAACGAAAATGAGCCTGTTCTGAAATCCTTCAGGATAGTTGACAATGTAGCTTCGGAGGAAGAAATAGAATATATTTAGGAGGTTTATACATGGAAGTAGATTATGCAACATTGAAAAAGGGCGGATTTATGCGTCAGAAGCAAAAGAATTGTTTTTCTCTTCGTCTTAAGGTGGTAGGCGGTCATCTTGATGCCAAGCAGCTTTCCGTTATAGCCGAGGTCGCTGAAAAATACGGCGAAGGCTATGTTCACCTGACCTCCCGACAGGGCGTTGAGATACCGTTCATAAAGCTTGACGATATTGAAGATGTAAAAGCCGCTCTTGCAAAGGGCGACTGCGAGCCGGGCGTATGCGGTCCGAGAGTAAGGACAGTCACATCCTGTCAGGGCAAGGCAATTTGTCCGAGCGGTTGTATAGATACTTACGCTCTTGCGCAGGAGCTGAGCGAAAGATTTTTTGCAAAGGATCTGCCGCATAAATTTAAGTTCGGCGTTACAGGCTGTCAGAATAACTGCCTTAAGGCGGAGGAAAACGATATCGGCATAAAGGGCGGTATAGAAGTAAAGTGGATAGAGGATAAGTGTATAAGGTGCGGCGTATGCGAAAATATATGCCGTACAAAGGCTATTTCATTTGAGGGTGAAAGGCTCATACTCGACGAAAGCAAATGCAATTACTGCGGACGCTGTACAAAAGCCTGTCCTGCCGATGCATGGGAAAACAACGAGGGGTATATTCTTTCATTCGGCGGTCTTTTCGGCAACAGAATACATAAGGGCGAGGAAATCATACCCATAATACATGATAAAAAGACGCTTTTCAGAGTGATAGATGCTGCTGTGGCATTCTTTGGCGAATATGCCAAGCCGGGCGAGAGATTTCGCTTTACGATAGAGAGGATAGGCGAAGATATATTCAGAAAAATAATTGAGGAGGCTTATAATGGCTGATATTAAGATAGATGAATACACAGATATAACGGATGTGGTCTGTCCCGTTACATTTGTAAAGGCAAAGGTCGCCATAGAGGAGCTTGAGCCGGGACAGGTGCTTTCCATTCATATGAACGGAGGAGAGCCTGTGCAGAATGTTCCCCGTTCCATGAAGGAGGAGGGACATAAGGTATTGAAGCTCAATAAGAATGACGACGGCACATATGATCTGATAGTGGAGAAAGGCGATGAATAATATGAAGGTAACGGTAAGCGGAGAATTAAAGGAATATAAGGACGGCACCACTCTTTTGGAGCTTGTGGGTGCGGAAAATGTGGAAATGCCCGAATATGTGACGGCATCCGTAAATGATGAGCTCCTCGGCTATCATGAATTTGAAAAAACCGAGCTTAAGGACGGAGATGTAATTGAATTTCTTTATTTCATGGGCGGAGGATGCATATAATGGCTTTTACAAATGAACAGATAGAAAGATATTCAAGGCATATAATACTTAAGGAAGTAGGCGTAAAGGGACAGAAAAAGCTCCTTGACGCAAGCGTGCTCATAATAGGCGCAGGAGGCTTGGGAGCGCCTGCGGCTATGTATCTTGCGGCGGCAGGCGTAGGAACAATAGGCATAGCCGATGCAGATGAGGTAGACCTATCCAATCTCCAAAGACAGATAATACACGCAACAAAGGATGTAGGCAAGGCAAAGGTCATTTCTGCCAAGGAAACAATGGAGGCAATGAATCCCGATGTTAAAGTAAATACATATCGTACATTCGTAAGCGCCGACAACATTACAGAGCTTATAAAGGACTACGATTTCATAATAGACGGCACAGACAATTTCCCTGCCAAATTTCTTATAAACGATGCCTGTGTAATGTCGAAAAAGCCTTTTTCACACGCGGGCATAATACGCTTTCAAGGACAGCTGATGACATATGTCCCGGGAGAAGGTCCATGCTATCGCTGTATATTCAAACAGCCGCCTCCGAAGGATGCCGTTCCCACATGCAAGCAGGCGGGAGTTATAGGAGCTATGGGAGGCGTAATAGGAAGCCTGCAGGCAATGGAAGCAATAAAATACATACTGGGCGTAGGCAAGCTTCTGACAGGCAGTCTGCTGACCTACGACGCCCTCAGTATGGAATTCAGAAAAATAAAGCTTCCGCAAAAAGTAAAGGATTGTCCCATATGTGGAGATGATCCCACTATACTTAAGCTTATAGATTATGAACAAGCCGAATGTGACGGAGCTTTATAAGGAGTGGATACAATGAAATACGATACGGCGCTGCTCCATGGCAATTTTAAGGGAGATAACAATACGGGAGCAACACTTGTACCTATATATCAGTCAAGCGCCTTCGGACAGAATACCGCAGAAAAAACAGATGATATATTCAATAATAGGGCGTCGGGCTTTGCCTATACGAGAATAAGCAATCCTACCGTTGCGTCCTTTGAAAACAGGATAACCTATCTGGAGGGCGGCATAGCCTCTGTTGCGACTTCATCGGGAATGGCAGCCATAACGGCGGCTTTTTTGAATATACTGTCATCGGGTGATGAAATAATTTCAAAATCCTCGGTCTTCGGCGGCACACTGGATCTTTTCAATGACCTTGAAAATCTGGGTATAAAGACCCGATATGTGGAGGATATTACAAAAGAGGAGCTTGAAAGAAATGTAAATGAACATACAAAGCTTGTATTTGCGGAAACCATAGGCAATCCACGCCTTGATGTTACCGATATAAAAGAGGCGGCAAGTCTCATACACAGCTTCGGTATTCCCTTTGTGCTGGACAACACCACGGCTACCACATATATTGTGAAGGGTATTGAGCTGGGAGCGGATATTATCATAAATTCCGCCTCAAAATATATAAACGGAAACAGTAATTCCATAAGCGGTATAATCACGGACAGCGGAAACTTCAAATGGACAGAGGAAAAATATCCCATAATGAAGGAGTATATAAGGCTTGGGAGGTTTGCCTATACCGCTAAGCTCAGAAACGATACATTCAGAAATATGGGCTGCTGCTTAAGTCCTATGAATGCCTATTATAATTCACTGGGGCTTGAAACTCTCAGCCTCAGAATGGAAAGGCATTGCCGTAATGCCCTTAAGCTTGCCCAAAGTCTGGAGCACGCAGAGGGTATAAGGGAAGTAAATTATCCTATCCTTAAATCAAGTCCTTACTATGACACCGCAAAGAGGGTGCTCGGCGAAAAGGGCGGAGGTATACTTACTCTGAGGCTTTACACAAAGGAAAGAGCATTTGCCTTTATAAACAGACTTAAATATGCCGTGAATATCACCAATATAGGAGATACCAAAACTCTTGTTATACACCCCGCTTCAACCATTTATGCTCACAGCAAAAAAGCAGAGCAGGAGAAGGCGGGAGTTTATGACGACCTTATAAGAGTAAGTGTGGGAATAGAGGATATAGACGACATTACAGAGGATTTCAAACAGGCTCTTGACTATGTAAATGAAAACTTCGGCTATTGAAAGGGAGAAAACCAATGTATAGGACAATGCTTGTATTTGACAGCTATGAATTATCCGACGCTGTACAAAGGCTTCATATATGGGGAGAGTCTTCCGGTTTTGAAATTACGGACATAGTAAATGACGGCATAACGGCATATACAAAAATGAAGAAAAACCATTACGACCTTGTGATAACCGAAATAAGGATAACGGGAATGGACGGCTTGCAGCTTTTAAGATGTGCCGAAAAGGAGGGACTGTGCAGCCATGTGGTGCTTTGCAGCGAATTTCCCGATTTTAACTATGCAAGACAGGGTATTATACTCGGAGCATTCGATTACTATGTTATGCCCTTTGAAGAAAGCTTATTTTTTGCCATGTTCAGCAGGATAAAGAACGAGGGCTTTGAAAGCGAAGCTGAGGCGTTGTATTACACGGACGAGATAACAGCCTTTTTTGAAAACAGGGACAAGGAAATATATACCTACATTTCGGGCATAATGGACAATATATACAGCGAAAATGCGGATAAGCTTGCAGCGGACAAAAAGGCGAGAAAAATAGTAAAAAAGGTATCGGATGAGATATTCCGACAAAATGAATGGCTTGATCTGTATATAAGTGAAAAATATTTTTACAGCTTTGACGGTATATCGGAAAGCGATAAGGAAACCTATAAAAAGAAATATTATTCTATAATATGCGCACTTTTTGAGACATATTGTTCTCTTTGTCCAAATGCGGCAAATGCAAAAATACAGGAGGTCATACTTTACATACTCAATAACCCCGAAAATGACCTGCGACAAAAGAGAATTTCCGCGGAGTTTTACATAAACAGTTCGTATCTGAGTACGATATTTGCGGCGCAGACGGGTATACGCTTTGTGGAATATCTCACAAATGTAAAGCTTAAACGAGCCGCGTGGCTTTTAAAGGAAACGGAGCTTAAAATAACGGAGATAGCCGAAAGACTGGACTATAGAGATATAGGCTATTTTTCACGGCTTTTCAAAAAAAAGTATAATATGACGCCTACGGAGTACAGACTGCCCGAGGGCTATAACTACCAGATATAATGACTGCTTTGAGCTTGAGTGCTCGGCAGTCATTTTTATATAAAAAGCCTATGAATAGTCAGAGGCTTTATAACAGCAAAAAAGCCGCCGCGGATAAAATATCCGCAACGGCTTTTATAAAAATAAGTGCAGCCTGTTTGATTATGCCAATTCAGCAAAATACTTGATAGTTCTTACCATCTGGCTTGTGTATGAGTTTTCGTTATCATACCATGATACTACCTGTACCTCATAGAGATCATCTGCAACCTTGTTTACCATTGTCTGAGTTGCGTCGAATAATGAACCATAAGTGATACCGATGATATCGGATGAAACGATCTCGTCCTCATTGTAACCGAAGGAATCTGATGAAGCAGCCTTCATAGCGGCGTTGATGCCCTCAACTGTTACATCCTTGCCCTTTACAACAGCTGTAAGGATAGTGGTTGAGCCTGTGGGTACGGGAACTCTCTGAGCTGAACCGATAAGCTTGCCGTTAAGCTCGGGGATAACAAGACCGATAGCCTTTGCAGCGCCTGTTGAGTTGGGAACGATATTAACTGCTGCAGCACGTGATCTTCTTAAGTCGCCCTTTCTCTGAGGACCGTCAAGTGTCATCTGATCGCCTGTGTAAGCGTGGATAGTTGACATGATGCCTGCCTGGATAGGAGCATAGTCGTTAAGAGCCTTTGCCATAGGAGCAAGGCAGTTAGTTGTACAAGAAGCGGCAGAAATGATAGTGTCGCTTGCAGTGAGCTTATCCTCGTTTACGCTGAATACGATAGTGGGAAGATCGTTGCCTGCGGGAGCAGAGATAACGACCTTCTTAGCGCCTGCTGTGATGTGAGCTGATGCCTTTTCCTTAGATGTATAGAAGCCTGTACACTCAAGTACAACATCTACATCAAGCTGACCCCAGGGGAGCTTAGAAGCGTCTGCTTCCTTGTAGATCTCGATTTCCTGACCGTTAACAACGATAGAAGACTCCTTAGCCTCTACTGTGCCGTTGAATCTGCCCTGAGTTGAATCATACTTTAATAAGTGAGCAAGAACTCTGGGAGCAGTTAAGTCATTGATAGCTACGATCTCATAGCCGTCTGCCGCAAACATCTGTCTGAAAGCAAGTCTGCCTATACGACCAAAACCATTGATAGCAACTTTAACCATTTTTGTTTCCTCCTTAAAAGAAAAAATATTATAAGACTTTAGTTGTGTACAGAGCTGTGGCGCTCTGCAAATCTATATGTTATAAATATAACAAGCTTTTCCGACAGTTAATTTATAACATTTCACCGTTTTTTATTATATCACAAAACGAAAAATCTTTAAACAATTTTTTTTAAATTATAAGTAAATTTTTAATATTTATCAATATATTACAATTTTTTCCATATGGCATAAATCAAATTATGCAAAATACATATACAGTATTTGCAAAACCGCATTATCATATGTATTTTTAATTGAAATACGGTTCAAAAGCTCTATGTTTTCTGTAAAAAAATAATCTCTCCCGTTTTAAGGGAGAGATGTGTTCATTTATTTTTTATAAAATTCATATAGATCCTTGAAGCTCTGTATAGAGTTTTCAACAGTCTTCTTGTCTACGCAGTAGGCTATCCTGAAATAGCCGGGGCAGGCAAAGTTGGAGCCGGGAACTATTATAAGCCTGAATTCCTTTGCCTTCTTGCAGAATTCCTTGTCGTCGGGTATGAGCGCCTTCGGGAACATATAGAATGTACCCTTTGGCTCTACACATTCATAGCCTATGTCCGTGAGCGCCTTATAGAGTATGTCCTTGTTTTGCTCATATACGGAAAGGTCGGAGGTGGAGCCTATTACCTTCTTGACTACCTTCTGCATGAGTGTAGGAGCGTTTACAAAGCCCAGTATTCTGTTGGCAACCACCATTGCGTCAAGCACCTCCTGGAAGTCGTCCAGCTCGCTCGGCACAACAAGATAGCCTATTCTTTCGCCGGGAAGTGAGAGGCTCTTTGAATAGGAATAGCCCACAACAGTATTCTTATAGTAATTTACGATATACGGTATGTCTACTCCGCCAAACGCTATCTCTCTGTAAGGCTCGTCGCTGAAAAGATAAATGGATGTGCCGTATTCAGCCTGCTTTCTGTTGAGTATATCGGCAAGCTTTTTGATGTCGTCCTCGGTATAAACGGCGCCCGTGGGGTTGTTGGGCGTATTGATGATGACGCATCTTGTCTTGGGAGATACCTTGCTTTCAAAGTCCTCAAAATTGATCGAAAATCTTTCAAGGTCGGCATTTACCATGACCTTAACACCGTCAAAGTTGCTGATATAGTTGTCATACTCGCCGAAATAAGGCGCGATGACCATTACCTCGTCGCCGGGATTTATGATAGCCTTTAATGTGACATTTATACCGCCCGCAGCGCCGACCGTCATTATTATGTTTGAGGCGTCAAGATGTGTGCCGAAGCTCTTGTTTGTATAGTCGGCAACAGCCTGTCTTACATCCTCGAAGCCCGCATTGTTGGGATAGCCGTGAAGCTCCATTTCGGGTTCGTTCTCGGCAAGGTCTACTATTGCCTCTCTCACGCACGCAGGCGGAACAATGGAAGGATTGCCCAGAGAAAAGTCATATATATTTTCTTTGCCGTACTTGGCTGCCATTATTTTGCCCTCTTCAAACATGGCTCTTATAGCGGAGCCGTTTTTTACGAGCACTTTCATTTTTTCGGAAATCATTGATATATCCTCCTGTCGTTTTTTATATATATGATACACCCTAAAGGCAATTTTTTCAATAGTTTTATTCAAAATATATACAAAGAAAAAGCTTGTTATCCGTTATTATATCAGATAACAAGCTCATCTTATTGAATCATCCAAAATCATTTTATTATTTCTCTTTTCTTTTTTTGATTATTTTTTTTTGATTTTTTTCGATATTCTGTTTTAAATTGTGATTTATAAATATCAAGTGTCAAAATTTATTGGCGGTTATGTTTTTTTACCGTTTATTTTACAGCTTCAAAATTTACAAATCATTTTGATGTAACATCTATGTAAACAAGTCCTTGCCGTTATAATTGTTGCTGTATCGGTTTTATGCTTATTTTTTTCTACACATTTTTTTCTTAAGGTCTTTATATGCTTTATTATTTTTTTGAATACTTTTGTAAATGCTACAGCTTTTAAATTATAAGGCGAAATTTAAGTTTTTGTTGGAATCGTCTCCTTTCATTTTTATTAAGTTATAACTTTTAAGTTATCTCTTGTATATATAATAACCTATATCATAATTTTTGTCAAGGGGTTTTTATAAAAAAAATTATTTTTTTATAAAAAAATTTCTCCCCTCATATTAAAGGGGAGAAAAATTAAGTATCAGTCCTCTGTCTTAGGCGCTTCTTTTCTTTCGGGTCTTGGCAGACAAGCCTTTCTGGAAAGGTTTATCCTGCCCTGCTGGTCTATCTCTGTGACCTTTACATCTATTACATCGCCTACCTTAACGACATCCTCTACCTTATTCACTCTCTCGTGAGCAAGCTTTGATATGTGTACAAGACCCTCCTTTTCGGGAGCTATCTCTACAAATGCGCCGAATGTCATTATTCTTGTAACAGTACCTGTGTAGACCTGACCTACCTCGGGATCCATAGCTATTATCTTTATCATGTCTATGGCCTTCTTGATTGCCTCGGCATCGGGAGAGGCAACAAAAATTCTGCCGTCCTCCTCGATATCTATGGTCTCAACGCCCGATTCTTCCTTTATCTTGTTTACGACCTTACCCTTTGAGCCGATTACCTCGCCAATCTTTTCGGGATCAATCTGTATGAAGTCGATCTTAGGAGCATACTTTGAAAGCTCTTTTCTGGGTTCGGGTATAGCCTTGAGCATAACCTCGTCAAGGATATAATTTCTTGCCTTATGAGTCCTCTCTATTGCGCCCTTTATGATGGCGGGAGTAAGACCCTGTATCTTCATATCCATCTGTATTGCCGTGATACCCTCGTGAGTACCCGCAACCTTGAAGTCCATATCGCCGAAGAAATCCTCGATACCCTGTATATCGGTAAGGAGTATGAAGTCGTCATCAGTCTCGCCCGTGACAAGACCGCAGGAGATACCTGCAACGGGTCTCTTTATGGGTACGCCCGCAGCCATGAGCGAAAGTGTGGAACCACAAACGCTGCCCTGAGATGTGGAGCCGTTTGAGCTCAATACCTCGGACACAAGTCTTATAGCGTAGGGGAATTCCTCCTCGCTCGGTATAACGGGGAGAAGCGCTCTTTCAGCCAAAGCGCCGTGGCCTATCTCTCTCCTGCCGGGACTTCTGGAGGGCTTTGCCTCGCCTACCGAAAAGCCGGGGAAGTTGTAGTGATGTATATATCTCTTGCTGGTCTCGGAATCGTCAAGTCCGTCAAGCTTCTGCACATCGGACATAGCGCCGAGAGTGGTGACTGTGAGCACCTGCGTCTGACCTCTCTTGAAAAGTCCGGAGCCGTGTGTTCTGGGGAGCACGTCCACCTCTGCTGAAAGAGGTCTTATTTCCTCAAGCGCTCTGCCATCGGGTCTCTTGTGCTCTCTTAATATCATTCTTCTTACGGTTTCTTTCTCGTACTTATATATAGCCTCGCCCACAGCAACGGCAAATTCTTCCTCGTCGCCGTCTCCGAAGCGCTCAAAGAGCTTCTCGCATACCTCTGCTTCTATCTCGGCTATCTTTTCATCTCTCACCTGCTTCATGTCGGTGAAAACAGCATCCTCCATTCTGGAGTCGCCTATAAGCTCCTTAATAGCCTCGTAGAAATCATGGTCTACTATATGCTCCTCATAGCTGTGCTTAGGTCTGCCGCACTCGGCAACGATACCGTCTATGAACTTGCATATTTCTATGTTCTGCTCATGACCGAACATGATGGCGTCAAACATTTCATCATCAGTCACTTCTTCTGCGCCCGCCTCTATCATCATTACCTTTTCCTTTGTGGAAGCAACGGTAAGATTCATTCTGCTCTTGGCTCTCTGCTCTGCCGTGGGATTGATGACATACTGTCCGTCTACCATACCTACGGATACGGAGCCTGTGGGACCGTAGAAGGGTATGTCCGAAATTGAAAGCGCTATGGATGAGCCTATCATGGCGCATATCTCCGGCGCGCAGTCCTGGTCAACGGACATAACAAGAGCGTTTATAGACACATCATTCCTGTAATCCTTGGGGAAAAGGGGACGTATGGGTCTGTCTATAACTCTTGCGGTAAGTATAGCGTGCTCCGAGGGTCTGCCCTCACGCCTTGTAAAGCCTCCGGGTATCTTGCCCACGGAGTACATTTTCTCCTCATAGTCGATAGAAAGAGGGAAGAAGTCGATGCCTGCCCTGGGCTTCTCCGAAGCCGTAGCGGTGACAAGCACAACAGTGTCGCCGTATCTTACGATACATTCGCCATTGGCAAGCTCGGCAACTTTGCCTATTTCAACGGAAAGCTCTCTGCCTGCCAGATCCATTTTGTAAATCTTGCTCATAAATTTTTCCTCCTTAATAAATATTTTATCAAGGTGAATGCAGGCAATTTTTAGCTTAAAAACATATTTATGGACTAAATACATTTTTAAACTAAAAATATTACCCGTTCACCGTAATAAACATAAACAATGATACAACAAAAAGCGCGGCTAAACGCCACGCTTTGTCATAAATTACTTTCTTAAGCCTAATGAAGCAATAAGTTCACGATAAGCAACAACGTCCTTAGACTTGATATAGTTTAAAAGACCCTTTCTCTTACCAACCATCTTGAGAAGACCTCTTCTGGAATGATGGTCCTTCTTGTGCTCCTTTAAGTGCTCGGTAAGGTGATTGATCCTTTCTGTAAGTAAGGCTACCTGAACTTCGGGTGAACCCGTATCGGCTTCATTTCTGCCGTACTTAGCAATAATCGCTTTCTTATCCATTTTGTTTTCCTCCTTTTAAAATAAACTCCTTATGTTAAGATACGGTCGGAGAGTCCGATATCCGAACATAGGATAAATACATACAAATGATATGATAACACAAAGCAATATAAAATGCAAGTGTTTTTTGGTATAATTTTAACTTTTTTTGCTTTTTTTAATGCCCGCAAATATGTATGAAACATATTTTATACGGCTCATAACGCCTATGATAAGCACGGAGGCTGCGGAGGTTATGACAAAGCACAGAGCGAGCTGCATAAGACTGTGGTTTTTAAGTCCCCACCTGTTGAGCACATCTATTATGCAGTTGTGCGAAAGATAGACCCCGTAGGAAACCGCCGAGAGCGCCGAAACAAGCCTTGAAAGCCCGCTGTTTTTGATATGAGCATCCTTTAAGAGCATAAAGACACAGGATGAAAGTATCACTATGAATATGCTTCTGTAGGACTTGAAGGTCTCGGTATAGAAGTCGTTGAAACGGCTTACATATTCCGTACCCGCGCATATGAATACCACCGTCGAAGCAATGATAATGACAAGCAGTACGGGATTCAGCTTAAGTCCGCTTTTCATGATGTAGCTGCCCAGCATAAAATAGCCGAGATAACCGCTTATAAATCCGATGTTGTTTATAAAGCTCACGCCCGCGAGCGCCTTGTGGCTTTCCTCTCTCAAAACTCCGCCGAGAGTCAATGAAAGCATCTGCAAGAGCCAAAGCAAAAGTATATAGAGTATGGTTTTTTCCTCCGCATTGTCCATAAACAGCTTGAGCGCGGGCGAAATGAGATACATGGGTATGAGATAATACATAAACCACATATGCACAGCCAAGGGTTTATTCAAAAAATGTATGAGCCTGCCGCAGATATTCCCCAAGGACACGCCCGTTGTGCTGTCGGTGTATAGGTTTACGGCAATGGCTATGGCAGACCACACAAAAAGCGGAACAATGAGCCTTAAAACACGGTTTTTGAGCGTATAGGAAACGCTTAATGTGTTTTTGCTGCCAAGTATGAGCGCGCCGGATATCATAAAGAACAGCGGTACGCCGCTGCCCGCAAGCGCAGTAAGAGCGTTTGCGATATGCCAGCCGGGAGTGTACATATTCACTCTGAGCCTGTTTGAGGCGCAGTGCAGGAATATGACACAAAACATGGAAATAACTCTTATAATATCTATACTCTGTATTTTTTCATCGGTTTTCACTCTTGAGTCCCTCACAGTCTGTATTTGCTCAGATAGCCTTGCGCCGCATAATTAAGACATTCGTTCTTGTCCTTTTCAAGCTGTGCCGCAAGCTCCTGAGGGCTGTCGAACCTCTTTTCGTTCCTTATCCTTTTATAAAAGCCGACAACGGCTGTTTTGCCGTATATCTCGCTGTCAAAATTGAAAATATTGGTCTCTATCTTTTTTGCCTCGCCGTTGAACGTGGGATTTACGCCTATGTTTGACATACTGTCGTAAAGCCTGCCGTCTATGAGAGTTCTTGAAAAATAAACGCCGTCGGGCGGGAGAAGCTTTTTGACGGGCGGGGTCATATTGATAGTGGGAAAATGCAGTACATTCTTTCCCCTGCTCTCCCCGTGCTGTACCTCGCCTATGACAAAATACGGCTTATTCAGAAGTCTTGCCGCATATTCCATATCTCCCTCGGCAATAAGCCCTCTTATCCTGGTGCTGCTCACCCGCACATCATCTATCTTGACGCGGGGTATGCCTATCACCTTTACACCTCTTTCCGCGCCCAGCTCCTTAAGGGTGTCTATATTGCCCTTCCTGTCCTTGCCGAAGCAATAGTTCTCGCCCACAACGAGCACAAGACAGTTTGTCTTGGCAACAAGAAGATCCATAAATTTGTACGGCTCCATAGCCGCAAAAGCCGCATCGAAGGGATAGCGCACAAGTATGTCAACGCCCAGACTTTCAAGTATATGCTTCTTTTCATCCGCAGAAAACATAGTCTTGAATTCGCCCTGTCTGCCGAAAAAGGCAACGGGATGCGGACTGAAGGAAAAAACTATGCTTTTCAGCCTGAAGCGCTCGGAATAGTCCAAAACGGTGCGTATAAGCTCCTGATGTCCCAGGTGGATGCCGTCAAAATTGCCCAACGTGACCGCCGAAGGCTCTTTAATTTTAAATTCAGTTGTATCTATGACCTTCATAAACTCACCTTAAATCAACATTGTAACGGGCTTTATAAAGCCCTCCGTCACCTCGTATATGCCGATGAGACCGTCCGCATAAAACGCCGTGACCTTTTCCCCTATATTCAAATCCTTTTCCTTTATATATGAAAGACTTATTTTATTGCCGTTTTCGGCATATTTTGACGCCGAAGGGCTTATATGAACACATTTGTAGTCCTTGAGCACCTTTTCGGGCGGTATGAGAACATCGCTGAGCCTGTTTTCGGACAAAAGCCTTTTAAGCTCGTCAAGCCTTATGCTGTCCTCTATGATAAAGCTTCCGCTCCTCGTCCTTGTGAGAGCGGACATACAGCCGCCGCAGCCCAGCTTTTCGCCTATATCCCTGCAAAGCGACCTTATGTATGTACCCTTTGAGCAGAGCACATAAAACTCATATCTGCCGCCGCCGAGAGGCTTTATATCTCTTATATCGTATATGGTTATATCTCTTGCCCTGCGTTCCGCCTGTTTGCCCTCTCTGGCAAGTTCATATAATTTTTTGCCGTTTATCTTTATGGCGGAGTACATGGGCGGTATCTGGCTGTATTCGCCCTTGAACGAAAGTATGGCGGATATGATATCCTCATTTGTCACATCCACGCTTTTTTCTTCAAGCACACTGCCCGTTATATCCTCGGTATCGGTAGTGATGCCGAGAGTAAGCTCCGTCTTGTATTCCTTTATATCAGCCGATATATAGTCCGCAAGCTTTGTTGCCTTTCCCACACATATGGGGAGAACGCCCTCGGCATAGGGGTCGAGTGTTCCCGTATGCCCCGTCTTTATCCTTCCCAGAGCCTTGCGCACTATATTCACGACATCGTGAGAGGTATAGCCTCTTTCCTTGTATATATTTATTACGCCTATGATATCCATTTTACATCAATTTTTTAAGCTCGGACACCGCATTTTCAAGCACGGTCTCCAAATCTCCCTCTACGCCTGCGCCTGCCGCAAGCTTATGTCCGCCGCCGCCGAGGGACTTGGCAAGCTCGCCTACATTTACGCTCTTTGAACGGAAGCTGAGCTTTACTATATCGCCTCTTTCGCAGGCAAACACGGCAGCCCTTGCGCCCTCCGTATTCATGAGATAGCTCACTATCGCGTCCAGCTCCTTAGCGTTTACGCCACATTTTTTCATATCCTCCGCGGATATTGCCGTGTACGCTATGCCGTCTTGCAGCTGCATTTTTTCAATGGAGCGGGCAAGTATTTTTGCCTCGCCCAAGCTGTGCTCATGCATAAATCTGCTGTGAAGCACGGGAGTGTCGGCTCCCAATGAAACCAGCTTTCCCGCTATCTCGTGAGTTCTCTCGGCTGTGGAATTGTGCATAAAACCGCCCGTATCGGTCAATATTCCCGTGTAAAGCGCCTGCGCTATGTCCTTATCGAGCTTTATAAAGGGACTTATAAGCTCGTATATCACCTCGCACGAGGATGAGGCGGAGGCGTTCACTATATTGACATCGGCAAAAGCGGTATTGCTCATATGGTGGTCGATATTGTAGGTATATTTCGCCCTGTCAAATACCGCCTCAGCTTCGCCTAATCTGTCCTTGCTGCCGCAGTCGATGGAAAACATTATTTCAGGCTCAAGCGTGGAATAGTCGCCCTTATACAAATATTCGCAGCCCTTAAGGGTATTAAATCTATCCGCATAGTCCCCCAGAAGTATCACAGGAGCTTTGCCTATGCTCGCCATAGCGAGGGCAAAGCCAAAGGTAGAGCCTATGCAATCGCCATCGGGGTTGATATGCCCGGTGATATATATGGTATTTATATTCTTTATATCCTCTGAAATCGTGTTTTCGTACACACGACCGCCTCCTTATTCTCCTTTATTGATCTCCTTCAAAATTTTGTCAATCTTAAAGCTGTAGTCCAGAGAGTCATCGAGTATGAAATTAAGCTCCGGGGTTATCCTCAGATTTATGCGCTTTGCTATAAGAGAACGCATAAAGCCCGCAGCGCCCTTTAAAACGGACATTACCTCCCGTTTTTTTTCATCATCTCCCAATATGCTCACATAGACCTTGCAGTATTTAAGATCCGTAGTCGTTTCCGTCTTTATGACCGAGGTTATGACGCCCACTCTGGGGTCCTTGAGGTCGGCTCTTATTATTTCGGAAAGCTCTTTTTTGATCTCGTCATTTATACGGATCATTCTGTTGTTTGTTTTCATTGACGATTGATCTCCTCCATTACAAAGGCCTCTACAATGTCGCCCTCCTTGATATCGTTGAACTTATTGAACAGGAGACCGCATTCATAGCCTGCGTTTACTTCCTTTACATCGTCCTTGAATCTTCTTAAGGTAGCAAGCTCACCGTCATATACGACTATGCCGTCTCTTACTATCCTTACCTTAGCGTTGCGCACAAACTTACCGTCCGTAACATAGGCTCCGCCTATTGTACCCACGCCGCTTGCCTTGAAAAGCTGTCTTATCTCGGCATGACCGACTATCTTTTCTTCGTATACGGGGTCAAGCATACCCTTCATAGCCGCGGTTATATCCTCTATGGCGTTATATATTACTCTGTAGAGCCTTATATCCACCTTCTGATCCTCGGCAACATTCTTTGCGGAGGTTTCGGGTCTTACATTGAAGCCTATTATTATGGCATTTGAAGCGCTGGCAAGCATAACATCGGACTCGGTCACGGCGCCTACGCCTCCGTGTATTGTCCTTATTCTTACCTCGTCATTTGAAAGTTTTTCAAGACTCTGCTTTACAGCCTCTACCGAGCCTTGCACATCCGCCTTTATGACTATGTTAAGCTCCTTGACATTACCGCTCTGTATCTGATTGAACAGGTCGTCAAGGCTGACCTTCTGGGGAGTATCCTTTATAAGCTCCTCCCTGCCCTTTGCAATGACGGACTCTGCGACCTGTCTTGCCTTCTTTTCGTTTTCGGCAACATAGAACATATCGCCCGCCATAGGCACCTCGTTAAGACCCAATATCTCAACGGGCATAGAGGGACCTGCCTTCTTGACCTTCTGTCCCTTGTCGTTCATCATAGCCCTTATCCTGCCATAGGATGAGCCTGCGACAACGGGATCGCCCACATTGAGAGTACCGCTCTGAACAAGCACGGTGGCAACTGCACCCCTGCCCTTGTCGAGCTGAGCCTCTATGATGTTTCCTCTTGCCCTCTTGTCGGGATTGGCTTTAAGCTCCTTCATCTCGGCAACAAGAATTATCATTTCAAGAAGTGAGTCGATGCCCTCCTTGCTTACAGCCGATACGGGCACACAGATAGTCTCTCCGCCCCAGTCCTCGGCTACAAGACCGTATTCCACAAGCTCCTGCTTTACTCTTTCGGGATTTGCGCCGGGCTTATCTATCTTGTTTATGGCTACTATTATTTCAACGCCCGCTGCCTTAGCATGGTTGATCGCCTCTATGGTCTGAGGCATAACGCCGTCATCCGCAGCGACCACAAGTATAGCTATATCCGTGACCTGCGCGCCTCTCATTCTCATGGCTGTGAAGGCTTCATGACCCGGAGTGTCAAGGAAGGTTATGGGCTTACCGTTTACAGATACAGTATAGGCACCTATGTGCTGTGTTATACCTCCTGCCTCCTTAGCGGTAACATGAGAATGTCTTATGGAGTCGAGAAGTGACGTTTTGCCGTGGTCTACATGACCCATAACAACTACAACGGGAGGTCTTTCCTTAAGGTCCTCCTCCGCATCCACTTCTTCTCTGAATGCCTCCTCAAAGAGGTCTATCTCCTCCGCCTTTTCAACTATGACATCGAAGTTCTCACATACCTTTTCGGCTGTTTCAAAGTCGATATCCTGATTGGCGGTAGCCATAACGCCCATTTTCATAAGCTCCATTATTATAGCCGAGGACGGCTTCTTTATCTTTTCGGCAAGCTCCTTTACGGTTACGGTATCGGAGATCTGTATTTCAAGTATTTCCTCCTCTACCTTTGGCTCCTCTTTAACGGGAGCGGGTGCGGGAGCATTCTTTGTCTTTGATTTCTTGGACTTATTTTTCTTCTTACCGGTTGGCATGGTATCCTCGTCGGAATACCTGTCAAGCTCGTCGGCGTTATTCTTATCACGCCTCTTTTCAAGCTTCTGCTCGTACTTTTTGTTGTCGTGCTTATTTTCTATCCTTTCGCCGGAGGGAGAATCAGACCTCTTTTTTCTGCTCTCAAAGCGTCTCTCGCTTCTCTCGTCATCGTCCTTATCCATGCGGATGTCAAACTTTCTTTCGGGTCTTTCGCCTCTGTCGGGGCGCTCTCTGCGCTCTCTGTCGGGACGCTCGCCTCTGTCGGGGTGCTCTCTGCGTTCTCTCTCGGGACGCTCGCCTCTGTCGGGGCGCTGG
>CANQVZ010000020.1 GCA_947627425.1 uncultured Clostridia bacterium
GGACATCATATACGCTGCGGCGCTTCTGCACGACATAGGCAGATCGGACAGCGACAGCACACACAGACAGGACAGCGTTGCGCCCGCAGAGAAGATACTCTCCGCCTGCGGCTACGGCATAGCCGAGATATACGAGATAACCTCAGCCATACTTTCTCACGGCTCCGCGCCGACGGAGCTTAAAACCCTCAGCGATGTCATAGGCAGGGCGGACAAGCTTTCAAGGCTCTGCTTTGACTGCTCCGCAAGGGGAGAATGCTATTGGCAGGAGGAAAGCCGAAACAAGGACATAACCTACTAGGAGGAGCTATGAAAATAGGCAATAGGGAATTTCGGGAAAGAACATATATTATGGGCATATTGAATGTAACTCCCGACAGCTTCAGCGACGGGGGCAGGCATAACAGCCTTGACGGCGCTCTTTGGCATGCCGAAAAAATGCTTGACGAGGGCGCGGATATCATAGATGTGGGAGGTGAGTCCACACGCCCCGGCTATATTGCCGTAAGTGATGACGAGGAAATTTCAAGGACAGCGCCCGTTATTGAAAAAATAAAGCAAAGCTTTGATATCCCCGTTTCCATAGATACCTATAAGCACAGTGTTGCGGAGGCGGCTCTTAGTGCGGGTGCCGATATGGTAAACGACATATGGGGCTTTAAATATGACGGCAAAATGGCTGAAACCGCGGCAAAACACAATGTCCCCTGCTGTCTTATGCACAACCGAAAAGAGGCGGTGTATTCCGACTTTTTGAACGATGTGTTCTCCGATTTGAGCGAAAGCATTAAAATCGCCGAGGAGCACGGCATAGATAGGGCAAATATAATTATAGATCCCGGAGTGGGCTTTGCCAAGAGCTATGAACAGAATATAGAAATAATAAAAAATATGCATATTTTGGATAAGCTGGGCTGTCCTCTCCTTTTGGGCGCTTCAAGAAAGTCCGTCATAGGTCTTACTCTCGACCTTCCCGTTGAGGAAAGACTGGAGGGCACGCTTGCGCTCAGCGTTATTGCGGCGCTTAAGGGCGCGCTCTTTGTGAGAGTACACGATATAAAGGAAAACAAAAGAGCCGTTCTTATGGCTGAAAAAATAATAGGCAGGTGGTAGAAATGGGCAAGGTGATAATAAAAAAGCTGGACTGCTTTGGCAGACACGGAGTTTTGAAGGAGGAAAACGTACTCGGTCAGCGCTTTTTCGTAAGCTGTGAGCTTGAGACCTCCTTTGAAAGAGTATCCGAAAGCGACGACATAAAGCAGGCGGTGAACTATGCGCAGGCAGCCGAGCTTATTACGGCTTTTGTGAGGGACAATACATTCAAGCTTATAGAGACCCTTGCCGACAGGCTTGCCTTCAAGCTGCTCACGACATTTGACATAAACGCCGCCGTTGTTACGGTCGAAAAGCCGTCCGCACCCATAGGACTTCCCCTTGAAACAGTGGGCGTTACCGCTGAAAAGAGATGGGAAAGGATATATCTTTCTATAGGCTCCAACATGGGGGATAAAAGGGCAAATATGGACTTTGCCGTTGAAAGGCTTTCAGCCGATGAGGGCATAAGGCTTGTAAGGACATCAGGATATATAGAAACGGAGCCCTACGGCAATGAAAATCAGGACAGCTTTTTAAATGCCTGCATAGAGGCAAATACGCTTTATTCGCCTCATAAGCTGCTTGAAGTTATAAACGGCATAGAGGCTGAAGCGGGCAGAAAAAGAGAAGCGCGCTGGGGTCCCAGAACTCTCGATATAGACATAATTTTTTACGGCGACAGAGTTATATATGACGATAAGCTCATAATACCGCATATAGATATGCATAACCGTGCCTTTGTGCTTGAACCCCTCTGCGCAATAAATCCCTACGCCATAGATCCCCTCACGGGCGAAACCGCAGAAAAACTGCTCGAAAAGCTCAAAGCGGGAAAGCAATAATAACACACCGAAATCAATCGTAAAATACCCGATAAGGAGTATATCCTTGTCGGGTATTTTCAAATTACATTTTATTTTTTTGTATTAAGAGGCACAATAGAAATAGTATATCCCAGGGGATTAAGTATTCTGAACAAGGTATCTATCTGCGGTGTTGTTTTCATGCTTTCGAGCCTTGCTATTGCAGGTTGTTTTACACCGCTTATTTCTGCCAATTCTCTTTGAGATAATCCCTTTTCCTCTCTTGCTTCTATTATTTTTCCTATCAATTCTATTTCAAAATTAATTTTTTCTTTCTCGGCAGAGGATACTCTTTCTTCATCATTCATGTATTCAGAAAAAGACTTTACATTTTTCATATATCTTCATTCCTTTCCAAAAAATCTTTAAGATTATTTTTTGCCTTGGATATTTCCTTTGGCGGTGTTTTTTGCGATTTCTTTATAAAAAAGTGAAGTAAAACAAATTTATTATCTTTCCAATAAAAGAAAAATATTCTGTTGCTTAACGGTCTCAATTCCCATATATCATTTTCAATATGCTTCACATAAGGCTTGCCCAGTCTTGTTCCATAGCGCTCTAAAGCGCCTATGTATGTAAGTATTTTTTCTCTGTTGATTCTGTCGGTTTTGCTTGTTTTGGCTTTTGTCTGCAACTCATCAAGATAATCTACAATTTCGGATTTTCCATGCCTATCATAATAGAATAATACTTCAAACAATATCAACTCACCCTCTTTCTATTTTATGATAACATATTTGTTATCGTTAGTCAATATTTTTGTTGATAACCGTTTTCATAAAAATATCCCAACAGCTTACACTATTGGGATAGGCAATGTTTATTTGAATTAATAAAATCCGTTATTAAACAGGAAGCTATCTTTTTACTCCTCGTATTGATCCCCTGCACATTTTCCGACCATATATTGTTCATATTATTCTCCGTTAAATCCCAATTTGTCCCTGCAAAGCTATCTCTATCCCAACTACACCGTATTTTTCCTGCTCTTCTTTTGTATAGTATTTATCCATATCATCGGGAGATGCCGTATCAATATCTTCTTTTGTATACCCGCATTTCAAAAGAGGCAGCTCACGGTACAGAGCTTTAAAGGAATCAAAAATATACAGCTCAACTACCTTCACTTCGATCGTTTCGAGAGGCTCGTCGCTGTTTTTGAATATGATAGTATCTCCCGCTTTGATTTTTCGCCTTTTGCTGTCGTATAAACGCAATTCGATCGTCTTATTTCCGCTGCGTATCATATTGAATGGGGAGGGCATAAGGCTCATTGTATGTACCATTTTTCTGTTTTCCTCTCTTATTTGTTTTTACATTTCGATTCATTATACCACACAAAACGCGCCATTTCAACTCCACAAAGCCGTTCTCATTTTTTTAGTTGAAAACAAGCCTCTTTTATAGTAAAATTATTTTAGCGGAACGCTTTATAAAGGGGGCTTTCAAAATGGAGAAAACAATATTGAAAATAACGGCGCTTGCCCGTGAGATAGCCGACTCAAAGGACAGCGAAAGAGCGTCCGAAAACATAGATTACATAAAAAGCTGGCTTGCCCGTTTTCAGCACGAAAGGCTTATTCATCTTATAGTTACGGTCGCCTTTTCGCTCATAGCCATGGGCTGCGTGCTTTATATAAATGTGTGCTTTTCAATACCCTTGGGTATACTCACTTTGATATTTGTGATAATGAGCATAGCCTACATAAGGCATTATTACATACTTGAAAACAATGTGCAGAAGCTTTATTTCCTCGTAGATGAGCTTGAAAGGCTTGTCAAGAGCAAAAACGACTTGGAATAATGTCTTTGATGTAAATTTTTATAAAAAATTCAATGTTTTATCAAAAAATTTCTTGACAACCCCGCGCATATATAGTAAAATAACTATGTTTGAATATTGGCTGACTGTGCTAGCCCCGCATTTGGTCGGTATTTTGTTGTCAAAGCTCTTTTTTCGGACATTTTGGAGTGATGACGGTTTTCTGAAAATGAAGTAGTTTATTTAATGTAAGGAGATTTTCTAATGAGAACAACATTTATAGCTAAAAAAGCTGAAATAGAAAGAAAATGGTATGTTGTTGATGCGGAAGGTCAGACACTCGGTCGTCTTGCATCACAGGTGGCAGCCGTTCTTAAGGGCAAGAATAAGCCCATATATACACCTCATCTTGACACAGGCGATTATGTTATCGTTATCAATGCCGATAAGATCGCCGTTACAGGCAAGAAGCTCGATCAGAAGCTCTATAGGAGACATTCCGATTACACAGGAGGCTTCAAGGAGACTAACTTAAAGGAAATGATGCAGAAGAAGCCCGAGCAGGTTATCAAGCACGCCGTTAAGGGTATGCTCCCCAAGAACACTCTTGGCAAGGATATGCTCAAGAAGTTACACGTTTACGCAGGCGCAGAGCATAAGCACGAGGCTCAGAAGCCCGAAGTATTAGAGCTTAAGTATTGATTTAAGGAGGTTTAATCATGGCAGACGCTAGATATTACGGTACAGGCAGAAGAAAAAGCTCTGTTGCAAGAGTTTATCTTGTTCCCGGTACAGGAAAGATTACAATAAACAAAAAGGACATAGAGGAATACTTTGGTCTTGAAACATTAAAGCTCATCGTAAGACAGCCCCTTGAGACCACAGGCACAACAACTAAGTTTGATGTACTTGTAAATGTTCATGGCGGCGGCACCACAGGTCAGGCAGGCGCAATAAGACACGGCATCTCAAGAGCATTGCTCGAGGCTGACGATGACTTCAGACTTCCTTTAAAGCAGGCAGGCTTCTTAACAAGAGACCCCAGAATGAAGGAAAGAAAGAAGTACGGCTTAAAGGCAGCTCGTCGCGCTCCCCAGTTCTCAAAGAGATAATTATCTTAAAGGAAAAACCGTGTATTTATGCGGTTTTTCTTTGCTTTTATCTCAAATTTGATGTTTATTTGATGTTTATTGCTTAAAAAATCGCTATTTTTGCAATTATGATAGATATACTAATCAATCATATTATAAATTTATGACAGTATAAGGCTAAAATATACATATGCCTTTAAAATCAACAGAAACGCCCTGTATTGCGTTTTTAGCTTTTAAAGTGTAATATACACTAAATAGCTTTAAAATCGCTTATACGGCGTTTCTGTGCATTTTTAGAGGTATTTTTTGCTAGTATGCTATAATCATTAAATGAGCTTATATATTAAGATTGATACTGTCAAAAGTATGTTGTATTGATAACGGTATATCGGCTCTTTGTAATTTTGCTAGTTCCGTTCCTCTGCCTATTTTATTTATTAGCTCGGCTGTGGGAGGAAAGTTCTCATCTCCAAAAGATGATACATATAAATCACTGTTTTTAAAATCAACAGATGTTCTATCAAGCATTTCTAATGCGTCTTTAGCAAACATTAAATATATTTCAAGTTGCTCTTTAGGCTTTGGTACTTCTATAAAAGCATATTTATTTATACCTTTGTTGTCTATGCCCTCTTGCTTAATAAAATTATCTATTGCAGATAACATAGTATAGTTTTGAGAATTTTTATATTTTTCAACTAACCCTGCTAACTGTTCGGGTGTAGGCTTTAATATGGGATTTGATAAAATCTGTATATCAGATGTTATGCTTGCACTATCAAGATAATTTGCACAACTAAGAAAGCCTTTTACTTTGTCAAATATACCCTTTATTAACTGCTTGTTTTGTGTAAGTTTTTCTGTGCGTTCGTTTAATAGCTCTTTGTTTCTTTGTTCAGCTATTTCAGATGAATAGTAAGAGTTATTTGTCTTTATTTGTTTTTCCTGTTCTGAACAGTAATTATAAAATGATTTTACTATGTCTTTAATTTGCTCTATGTATGTGTTTGTCATAATTATATCACCTTTCTTTTATTTTTCTTATGTTTTTTCCGTCATAGATATTATGAATAACCCAGAAAATTTTATCGTTTTCGTCTAAAAGAGTTATTTTTAATTCAAACTTTTTTGGCGTTGCCTTTTTTTCAAGGTTCTTTAACCGAACCTCTATTGTTTTGATACTTGATATAATAATCACCTCGTTGTTAAATTCTATTAAAAACTATTAAACTTTTAGTTATTTTCCATTTGCTTTTCAAGTGTTTCAAGCCTGTTAAGTATATCCTTTTTGTCTATAAACCTTTCACAAAAGGCTAATATTGTTTTGGCTGCCGTTAGCTTTGTCATTTCGTTTTCGCTTTCTAAAAGCTCTGATAAAGTATTGGCTGCCTTTGATGAATTGTTTAAAAGATTTGTCAATGTTGTATCTAAAATATCTTGACGGATTCTATTTAGCTTTTCTTGTAGTCCACCTTTTTTTAACCTGTAACAAAGTGTTTGTTTGGTTATTTTAAGTTGTTTGGCTGCCTCTGTGGCAGACGGGGAAATAAGTATTGCAGAAAGTATTTGCTCATCTGTTACTTTTTTTCTCATTAGCTCACCGCCTTAATTTTTTCAAAGTCTATATTTGGAAAATCTATTGAAAGCCAACTTGTAAAAAATACTGCGTCCTCAATAGGGATATTGAATTGTTTGCTCGATATTGCTTTTATTCCGTTTCTCTCAATATTGTTTTGTTTTATAATTATAAACTTGGATAATTTTAGATTATCTATGCGTATAACTTTGATTATAGATTGATTTGAAAAAGCTAAAGACGCTTTTAAGTGTTCATACGCTATAAAAGCGTATTCCTCTTGCCTTAATTCTTTTAAATTCATATACTCGCCTCCAGTTTGCTATATAAGCTATTATATATATATATATAATATAATACAACCCTGCTTTTTATAAATTTGTTAAAACTAGCATTATAAGTGCGTTTAAAGCACTTTTTATAACCCCATTTTGTCTTTGAAATTCTCATCACAAAGTGGATTTAAAAAATATTCAAAATCAAAAGTTCCACACATATGCTGTTCTGAGGCTTGCTTATTCATATATCTAATATAACCGCTCACTTCAGACAACGCTTTTGTCTTATGTTGTTTTAAGTACGGATAACGCTTTTTGCGTTTATTGAAATAAGATTTAATATCTCCACTCACTTTTCTATTTGCGGTTTCCCCTGTTGTAGAAATAATAGCAGAGTGCATATGAGGAATACTCATTGTGCCTATGATTTCAACTGCGGGTCTACCTCTTTTTTTGTTATGTCTATAACGCTTTATACAACCCTTTGATTCAACTTCAGAATATACCGTATAAGCTGAAATATCGGTGTATTTAGCCGTATATCTGCTAAGCCACTTTGCAATAGCTTTTATGTCGTTAGTCTTTACACCCGATATAACAACACTGATTCCCCACGAATATTTTGGAGCATTATTCGTGTATTTTTCTATATCCCGTATTATTTGATTGATATTATACCGCATTGTCTATTTTTTCACCGTCAATGCTATTAAGATTAAAGAGTTGCTCTTTTAATAAAGGGTAATTGATAAGATAACGGTTCCCGCTCTTTATAAAGGGAGCTTTGTCCTCTTTAACAAGTCTGCGTAAAGCATTTTCGCTTATTAAACCCGTTTTTGCAACCTGTCTAATAGTTAAAAAAATTTTTTCTGTCATATATAACTTCTCCTTTCAAAAAAATTTTTTAATAAGTTAATATTACTTATTGACTTATTTCTAATGGTATTGTATTATATTATTATAGTATGTCAATTAGATATTCCATTAAATTTATAAACGCAAGCAAATTTCTAAATATAGCAAATATCTAAACTATACATACATAATTATTATATACTTATATTGTATCATATCATATCTGTTTGTCAAGTATTAACTTTATAAAATTTATAAGCGCAAGTAAAATTGTCTTTAACTATAAAGAGAGGTGAAAAAAACGCAAGAAAATATAACATTGAAAGTAGTTTATTATTAAGTCAAGTTGTAGTAAAAGTATGATAGGAGGCAAAAAACAAGTGAATAACAAAAAAGATGTTTATGAAAAGGATAACAAAAATTATGACTCATATCCTGCTAAAAGGATAAGAGAGTTATTACAAGAAAATAAGGTTACACAAATAGAATTGAGTAAAGCAACTGGCACTTCAAGGCAGGCTATTTCTCAATACGCAGACGGGACTATAATTCCAAATTGCGATAAACTAAAAGCAATAGCAAATTATTTTGATGTATCTACTGATTATTTGTTAGGTTTAGTCAATTCTAAAGCAAGAAATATCTCATATTATGAGATTTCTAAGGCTTTAGGGATTTCTGATAAGGCAATAGATAATATTAAAAGATATGGTTATACTTTACTTGGTTATAACATTTATAGTCCTATATTTGAAGATGATGAATTTATGTTTTTTATAAAAGAACTATACTCTAAAAAATGTTTACCAGCATATGATAAAGACGCTACAATGGTTTCATTACTTATAGTACAGTTACTGAAAGTTCTTGAAGTTGATATTATAGGGAGGAATATATATGGCAACAATCAAGAAAAGAGGTAAAAGTTTTCAGTTGATTATCTCTTGCGGATATGATTCTAACGGCAAGCAGATTAGAAAAACAAGAACCTTTAAACCGCCTGAAGGCGTTACAGAAAAAAAGGCCGTTAAACTTGCTGAACGGGCTGCTATTGAGTTTGAAAATCAATATAAAAATATACCTATGCTAAATGAAAATATGAAATTTTCAGAATTAACTAAATTATATATTGAATTATATGCTCAAAATGCACTTAAACCTTGTACTTTGTATAACTATCAAATTACAATTAAAAGTCGTTTTTTGCCTGAATTTGGCAGTCAAAGATTAAAACAGATAAATAACGCTATAATATCACGGTGGCTTAATAGTTTAGATGTTCAACCCTCAACCGTCCATAAAATATATACCACTCTGCAATCTATATTTACTTTTGCGGTAAAGCAAGGCTATTTGAAAGAAAGTCCTTGTAAAAATATCACTTTGCCAACAAAGAAATTTGAGATTGAGGAAAAGAAACCCGTTATAACACTTGAGCAAACAAGAACATTGCTTAAAATGCTTGATGAAAGCGGTTATAGTGAATTTGCTGTGATTATAAAAACTTTGCTTTTTACGGGTATGCGTAGTTCTGAAGCATTAGCTTTATTTTGGGAAAATATTGACTTTGACAATAATTTGATATATATTAAGTATAACCTTGCTGATGTGGGAGGTAAACATTTCATTGATACACCAAAAACTAAAACCTCAGTTCGTACTATCGCTATGAGCGATTATCTGAAAAATGTTTTGCTTGAACACAAAGAAAAGCAACAGGAAAAAATTGCAAAAATCGGCAGTGCTTATTATCCTCATCCCGAAATGGTTTTTACCTCTGAAACGGGAAATTATAAAGATAGACAACAATTATTAAAAACTTTTAAGAGATTTATTAAAGATACCGATTTTTGCAATATTACTCTTCACGGTTTACGCCACGCAAACGCTACTTTGCTTTTATTTGGCGGTGCAGATTTAAAACTTGTTTCTGAACACCTTGGACACTCCTCTATAAATGTTACGGCTGATATATATGCAGATGTTCTTATGGAATCTAAAAGAAAATTAGCTGATATAACTGCATTGTCGTTAGGTGTTATTTGATGTTTACCTGATGTTTATTTGTTTTCAAACGATACAAAAAATTGAATAACGATAAACAACAATAATCTTGATTTTATCAGTGTTTATGCAGACAATACTAAACAATAGTAAATATTAGAATAATACTTAATTAGTACTCAAAGAGATAATCATATATGTATTCACTTCCCCCGGATGTTTTCGGGGGATTTTTTATGTTTATATCGATATATTTCCACGCAACGTATATATAGAAATAAAATATATATTTTTGCAAGTTTTTTCTGGATTGAGCAAAAAATATTGACAAATCAACATTTTTTTATTAATATTGAATTAAAGAAATGAGGTGTGGAAATGATCCGACGAAAAGAATATTTGAATAATTTAACAGCATTAAGAGATAAACAGATCATCAAGGTTATTACCGGCGTCAGAAGATGCGGAAAATCTACCTTGCTTGAGCTGTATATCGACCATTTAAAGCAGACGGGTGTGGAGGATAGTCAGATTATATCGGTCAATCTTGAAGAGCTTGAAAATGCAGATTTACTTAATTATAAAGCGCTGTACAGCTATATAACCTTAAAGCTGGTTCCCGACAAAAATAATTACATTTTTATTGATGAAGTCCAAAAATGCAGTGAATTTGAAAAAGCGGTAGACAGTCTTTTCATAAAGAAAAACTGCGACGTCTATATTACAGGCTCAAATGCTTATTTGCTGTCGGGAGAGCTGGCAACATTGCTTTCGGGAAGATATATTCAAATTGATATGCTGCCATTTTCCTTCAAGGAATACTATGAAGCAAAAAAGGAAAGCGGCAAAAGCAAAAGGGAAATATTTGACAGTTATTTGAAATACGGCTCATTTCCTTATGTTGCGTATCTGGGAAATGATGAGAGAGTTATAGATCAATACATTGAAGGTATTTACAACACCATTCTTATAAAAGATGTTGCCATAAGAGAAAAAATAAATGATGTATCCGTGTTGGAAAATATATTAAAAACCGTTGCCTCAAGTATAGGAAGTCCCATATCAGTAAAGAAGATAAGCGACACTCTTATATCAAGCGGCAGAAGGATCTCGCCCAATACGGTTGAAGCCTATTTAAGAGCTTTGACGGATAGCTATATTCTTTATAATGCATCAAGATATGATATAAAGGGCAGACAGTTTTTAAAGACTCTCGGTAAATATTATTTCGTAGACAGTGGGATCAGAAATCATATAATAAGTCAATCGGCAAGTGATCTGGGTCATCTTCTTGAAAATGTGGTTTATCTTGAGCTTTTAAGGCGAAAAAACAGAGTCAATATTGGCAAGCTGGCGGAAAAAGAAGTGGATTTTGTCGCCGTAAATATGAACGAAGTGGAATATTATCAGGTTTCCGCAAGTGTGCTTGATGAAAAGACGTTAGAGCGGGAATTGGCGCCATTACAGGAGATAAAGGATAATTACCCCAAAACACTGTTAACTCTTGACGATATAGGCAACGGAGCAAACTACGAGGGTATAAGGCAGCTAAATATAATTGATTGGCTGTTGGCATAATTTTTTAAGCAGCGCAGGGGCATATGCTAACAAGTAAAAAATATAATCTTTCAATAATTCTGTTTTTATGATATAATAAATTAAACACATAGAAATATTGACAGCAAGGAGGAAATAAAAATGGCAAAAAAATCTGTTGAGCCTAATATTGCGGATTTAGCAAATGGTTGGCTCAGGTCTTACGGTCTTGATTACAAATTGGAGCAAGAATCACTAAACTCCGAGATAGATCAAGCACTCAATGATTACTATTCCAAGGCGGGGGGGGTCGGAGGCAACAGACCCGATGCAAAGCTGCTGCTGCAGGATAAAAATCTCGTCAATTATCCCGTTCTTATTGAATATAAGGGTTACGAGGACAGACTTGTAAAACTCGAGGATGGCAAGGTTGCAAATAAAACAAAAAAAAATCTTCCGAATTATAATGTGATTAAAAAATATGCGGTAAACGGCGCAGTTCATTATGCAAACGCGCTTTTGCAGTATACAAGCTATACCGATATTATAGCAATAGGAATGACGGGATATAAAGATATTACAGGTAAACTCCAACATGAAATCGGCGTTTATTTTGTTTCCAAAAGCAATTTCGGAATCGGTCAGAAGGTTGATGATTATACAGACCTTTCGTTCCTTAAAAAAGAAAACTTTGATTCTTTCATTGAAAAGGTAAAGCAGCTGCAGTTAAGCCCCGAAGAAATTGAAAAACTAAGAGAGAGCCGTGAACAGGAGATAGAAACAAGCCTTACAAAGCTTAATAATGATATTTATCAGAATGAAAGGGGTCTAAGTGAGAGTGATTGTGTTTATCTTGTTGCGGCTTCTATCATGGCAACATTGGGAGTCCCCGGAAAAGTTGCGGCGCTTGAAAAGGCAGAATTAAAATCATCTTCAGAGGCCGGCAATCGTGATGGCGATATTATTCTGAGGAAAATCAAGGCTTTTTTGAATGAAAAAGATCTTCCAAAAGAAAAGCGTGAATTGATAGTAAGAACTTTACAAAATACGCTTACCACAGACAACATTAACAAGGTGGAAAACGGCGAAAGCCAGTTAAAGCGTGTTTTTACAAAAATAATTGATGACCTTGGGATATATTATAAAATAGGTCTTAGCACCGACTTTACGGGTAAGCTTTTCAATGAAATGTACAGATGGCTTGGGTTTTCTCAGGATAAGCTTAATGATGTTGTTCTGACGCCCTCTTATGTTGCTTCTCTTTTGGCTCGTCTTGCGAGGGTAAATATGGATTCCTATGTGTGGGACTTTGCAACGGGGTCTGCGGGACTTCTTGTTGCTGCTATGAATGAAATGCTGAAGGATGCAAAAGAAAAAATCAAATCTCCGGATGAATTAGCTTTTAAATCTGCCAATATCAAGGCTAATCAGCTTTTGGGTATAGAGATACTTTCGGAAATTTATATGCTTGCTATCCTTAATATGATTTTGATGGGGGACGGCAGTTCAAACATTATAAATGCGGATTCGCTGAAAGAGTTTGACGGTAACTATGGTTTTGGCAAAACAGATACAAAATTCCCTGCCAATGCCTTTGTTCTTAATCCGCCGTATTCTGCACCGGGCAATGGAATGGTCTTTGTAGAAAAGGCTTTGTCCATGATGAATAGCGGTTATGCTGCTGTTATTATACAAAGCTCTGCGGGAAATGGGGGAAACAGGCAGGCTGTCGAGTATAACAAAAGAATATTAAAACACAGTACGCTTCTTGCAAGCATAAAAATGCCGGGTGACCTGTTTATAGGTTATTCCACTGTACAGACAAATATTTATGTGTTCCATGTGGGAGAGGCTCACCAGAAGGATGATACTGTTAGGTTTATTGATTTTTCATTTGACGGCTATAAAAGAGCAAAACGAAATTCAGCAAAAAACCCAGGTGTAAATCTAAAAGATATAGACCATGCAAAGGAGCGTTATAATGAATTGGTTGACCTTGTTCGCTTCGGCGCAAAAAAGCTGAACTACTATACAGAGGAAGAATATTATGAGGGCACAATAGACCCGGATAACGGCGCGGATTGGAATCAGGCTGCGCCTATTGACACAAAACCTACGCTTGATGATTTTAAGAAAACCGTCAGCGATTATTTTGCTTGGGAAGTATCTGATCTCTTGAAAAATCAAGAAACAGGGGACGAACGCTTGGGAAAATAAGTGCCTCACTTGACGAAAAATTGAAAAGCGTTGAGTGGGGCGAGTATAGAATAGAAGATTTGTTTGATAGTAGTAATGGAGATACTGATATACAGAAAAAACATATAAATAATAAAGGGTATTTAGTTATTACATCAGGAGTGTCAAATAATGGTATCCTTGGAAAAACAGATGTTAACGCAAAAATATTTGATAGCGGTACTATTACAGTAGATATGTTTGGCTTGGCATTTTATCGAAACTTTTATTATAAAATGGTAACACATGCAAGAGTATTTTCTTTAAAACCGCACTTTAATTTGAATGATAGACAAGGTTTGTTTTTAGTTAGTTCTCTCAGTTTTCTTAAACATAAATTTGATTATGATAATATGTGTACTTGGAATAAAATAAAGGAAATTCAAATTAAACTTCCAAGACAAAATGGTACAATAAACCTTGATTTTATGGATTCATTTATAGCGGAGCTGGAGGCAGAGCGACTGGCAAAGTTGTCTGCTTATTTGAAATTAAAAGGATCAGATAATTACAAATTGTCGATTAAAAAGTTTGATACTCTTGAAAAGTTGTACAGCGTTGAATGGGGCGAGTATAAACTTGGAGATATTTTTGAAAAACTTTCTGTAAAAAAAGCAAAAAAACAAAAGGTTAGAAAATATAAAAATTCTGAATTTAATACTCCGGTTGTTTATTGCAAATTTGGTGATAATGGAATAATGTACTGGGGTCGTAAAAATGAGTTTACTACATACGAAAATGTCATTTCTGTAATTTATAATGGTGCTATTGCGGCTGGTAAGGTTTATGCACAAAGAGAAAAGACAGGAATTTTAGCAGAAAGTTATTTTATAAGATTAAAGAAACATAAATCTACACATAACATTAATTTATTTCTTGCTTCAGTCATTGAGAAAACATTATATTATAAATACTCAAGAGAGTATCTTGCGACTTGGGATGGTAGGGTTGAAAATGATACAATATATCTCCCTACAAAAGAAGGAGAAATAAACTTTGATTTCATGGATTCCTTTATAGCTGAACTGGAGGCGGAGCAGTTGACAAAACTGTCAGCTTACCTAAAATCAAAAGGATTGGACAATTATGATACAGATAGCCAAACACTACGGTAAATTCTAGGCAATAAGTACATAGGTAATTTCCCCTCGGACCACTCCGAGGGGTTTTTCAATTCCACCTTTCAACGCCGCAGTCTTCCCTTATCTCTTCTCGCCGGTTGACTTTATTTTCCATATATGCTATAATAAACAAAAGCTTTTTTCGGCTAAAGCCCTAAAGCAAATAGAAATGTGAGGTGTTTTTATGAAAGAACAAAACAATTCAAAGGTAAGCGTTTACACGCGTTACATACTTCCCGGCGTGCTCCTCCAGTCGGTGCTCATAGGCGGCGGCTACGCCACGGGACGCGAAATATTTTCCTACGGCGCCAAGTTCGGTGCGATGGGTTGGATATCGGGTCTTACAATAGGCATAGGCTTTGCGCTGTTTGCATTTTTGTCCTTTGAAATTTGCCGTATATTCAAGGTGTACGACTACAAAAACTATATAAAGCAGGTCATAGGACCGCTCTGGCCTGTCATGGATATATTGACTATACTCATTGCCATAATGCTTATAGCAGTTATGGCAGCGGCAACGGGCAGTATTTTCGAGCAGGTCAACCTACCCAATATACTCGGCTCCGTCGTTATAGTCCTCATGTGCGGTCTGCTCAACTTCAAGGGCAAGAGAGTAATAGAAAAATTTGAAACAATAGGAACTATTCTCCTCTACGGAGGCTATATTCTTTTCACGCTAATTGTACTTTTCAAGTTCGGCAGCAACATACCCAAGGTTTTTGCATCGGGCGATACAAGCGCTGTTGAAGGCAAGGTCGGCATAGGCTTGTGCGTATGGACGGGCATACTCTATGTTGCCTATAACATAAACGCCATACCTATGGGAATGTTCTCGCTCACAAGGCAGACAAAGCGCAGAGAAACTGTGCTTTCGGGCATTATGGCAGGTATTCTCATGGTAATTCCGTGGTTCTTGTCCTACCTCGCAATGATGTGCTTCTACGGCGACACCTCCATAGTAGGCGCAGATGTCACCACTCCTTGGATGGAAATGATAAAGGCGGCAAAGGGCGGCGCTCCTCTGCTTGTGCTTTTCAGCGTTGTTATGGGCTGGACCCTCCTTGAGACCGCAACGGGCTGTATTCATATGATAATCGATAGATTTGATGTGGCTCTTGAGGAAAAGGGACACGAAAAGCTCACGGATGCGCGCAGAGGCATAATAACGGTCATAACTCTTACTCTTGCGCTCCTTCTCTCCAGAATAGGCGTTGTTACACTCATCGAGAAGGGCTATTCGCTCCTGTCCTACGGCTTCATAATTTTCTATCTCCTGCCTACGCTCATAATAGGCGGTTACAAAATAATAAGGCATAAGGAAAGCGAGGAGGCTTAAAAATGAAATATGTAGGTTATTACAATGGAAAGATAGGTCCTCTTGAGCAGATGAAGATACCCATGCTCGACAGAGCCGTGTATTTCGGCGACGGCTGCTATGATGCCACGACCTTTGCGCATAATCATATTTTTGCCGCAGAGGATCATCTGGATCGTTTTTACAACAGCTGCCGTATGCTTGAAATTCCCTTCGATATGGCGCGCGAGGCGCTCACTGCCGCTTTGCAGAGCTGTATTGACGCCAACGAGGAAGACCACGGTATGCTCTATTGGCAGTGCTCCAGAGGAACATATTTCAGAAATCATAATTTTCCGCCAGAAAATGTAAAGCCAAATCTTATGATATTCACCGTTCCCTGTGAGCTTGTACCCATGGACAGTGTTTTCAAGCTTATCTCAATGGAGGATACGCGTTTTCTGCATTGCAATATAAAAACTCTCAACCTAATACCCAGCGTTATAGCTTATCAGCGCTGTATTGAGGCGGGCTGTCAGGAAACCGTGTTCCACAGAGGCGAGCGCGTTACCGAGTGCGCCCACAGCAATGTGCTCATAATAAAAGACGGCGTGCTCTGCACTCCGCCCAGGGATAACCTCATTCTTCCCGGCATAACACTAAAGCATCTTCTCATGCTTGCCGAGCAAAACGGAATACCCACATCCGAGGCGCCCTTCACAATGGACGAGCTGAAGGCTGCCGACGAGGTTATAATAAGCAGCTCCGGCGGACTTTGTATAAAGGCGGATGAGCTTGACGGCAAGCCCATAGGCGGCAAGGATCCCGTCACGCTCAAAAAGCTTCAGGACGCTTATGCGGAATATTATGAAAAGGACACAAATTATTGATATAAAAAAGCGGGAAATCAAAATTTCCCGCTTTTAGTTTATTGATCTTGCCTCCCCTTCTAGGGGAGGGGGACCATTTCAAACAAAGCTTGCTTTGTGCCGAAATGGTGGTAGGGTGCAAGACTTGCTTGCAAGTCTTGCTTATCCAAAATTTTTTAATATTTATTTTCACACTGTACCATTTATAACCCTATCCAGCGCATTTTTTATATTTCTCTTGCAGTCCTCGTATTTTTCGGAGGGGCTTGCCTCGTAGAGCTTTTCATTCCCGCAGAATATGGTCGGCACATAGTAATAGTCGTATTGCTCCGATATTTCGGGTTTCCTGCTTTCCTCCACCCAGTCTATATCGACTGCATTATACGCCTTGTTTTCGGCGTTCAGCTCCTTCACAGCCCTCTTTGCATATTTGCAGTAGGGGCAGTCCTCAAGATAAAACAATGTTATTTTATGCATATATGATTCCTCCCGTTTTTTATATTATTTCCGTTATTTTCCCGAATATTTCAGTTGTTTGTGAGCTTTCTTATAAGCTCGTTTATATCCACGGGCTTTGTTATAAACTCGTCCATACCGCTTTCAAGCGCCTGCTCCCTGTCCTCAGAGAATGAATTTGCAGTGCAGGCAAATATGCGCACTGTCTTTGCATCGGGTCTGTCAAGCTCTCTTATTGCCTTTGTAGCCTCAAAGCCGTTCATAACGGGCATAAGTATGTCCATGAGTATAACTCCGTATGTTCCGGGCGCAGACGCCTTGAACATATCGTATGCCTTTTTGCCGTTTTCGGCAAGCTCCGCCTCAAATCCGCTGCCGTGCAGAAGCTCTATTATTATCTCGCCGTTCAGCTCGTTATCCTCTGCCACCAGTATCCTCGGATGTCCGTTTCCCGTCTCCTTAATGCTGTTTGCATCGCTTTCGGGCTTATTTACTGCGTCCGCAAGGAATGTAAATGTAAATGTGCTGCCTTTTCCCTTTTTGCTCTCGCAGGTGAGACTTCCGCCCATGAGCATAGCCAGCCTTTGACTTATAGAAAGTCCAAGTCCCGTGCCCTGATTGCCCTTTGATACGGTATCGCGCTCCTGAGCAAACACATCAAATATGTGCTTTTGGAATTCCTCGCTCATTCCCTTTCCCGTGTCCTTTACCTTCACGGTGGTGAAAACCTTGTTGTCGTCTTGAATTTCCTGACTTAATATAAGGTCTACAAATCCGCCCTTTGAAGTGAATTTGCGCGCATTGTCCAGAAGATTGAGAAGCACCTGCTGTATGCGCACCTCGTCACCCATCACAACGGGGCATATTATGTCCGCCTTAACATTGTAATTAAGTCCCTTGTCGCTCATGCTGTTCTGTACGAGCGAATTTATATCCTCAAGCATTTTTCCCAGCGTTATGGGACGAAGCACAAGCTCCAGCTTTTCTGCCTGTAGCTTTGAAGTGTCCAAAATGTCGTTCACAAGCGAAAGCAGATATTTTGTCGTTACCGTGGACTGACTCAGATATTCGTCCAGCTTTACCTTGTCATCCAGATTTTGCTGCATAAGGCTGTTAAGTCCCACAAGTCCGTTCAAAGGCGTGCGTATCTCGTGGCTCATCGTGTTTAAGAATTCTTCCTTTGCCTTTGATTCGGCGTTGCTCTCCGCAAAGCGCAGACGCTGGCGTATGAGCAGCATAGCAAGTATCATTATCACAATGAATGAAACTATAAATATGCCCACGGCATAGCGATAACGGCTGAGGAAGTCCTCTATGGTATATTGATACTGAGTTTCCATTATCGCCTGAATGGTATAGTTACTCACCTCGTCCTCCGTCATGGAGGCTATAGCCTTGTTCAATATGTCTATGAGCGTAAGTCCGTCCTGCTTTGAAAGTCCTCCATCGGTGCTGTCTATTGCTACAACGGCTGAAAAGCACAGCTTGTCGTCAAGTCCTATCACGGGTATGACCTTGAGCTTTTCATACTTGGGCTTTGCAAACCAATATTCCACAACATATTGATTTTGTATCATCAGGTCGGCATCGCCTGTCTTAACGGCGTCGAAGCATTCGGGTATAGAGCCGTAATCCTTAAGCTCAAAATTGGGGTAGGTTTTGCCCAGCACCTTTCTCAATGTCTGCGAGCCTGTGGATATGGCAACGGACAAGTCTGCGTCATATCGAAAATCCAGATCGCCCTTTGACACAACCACCTTTCTGCTTGAAAAATAGGGATTGCTTATGAGTATGCCTCTTGCGTTCTGATTTTCCTCGTTGTATTCAACGCTTGTCACAAGATCCAGCTTCTGCTCGGTTATATAGTCGTATGTCACATCGCCTGCGGGCAGGGGGATATATTCAAATTTTACGCCGCATATCTCGCTCACACGGTCGAAAATATAGCGCGATATTCCCGCCAGTTCGCCGTTTTCGTCGGAGAATGAAACGGGCACTCTGTCCTGAACATAGCCCACTCTCAAGGTGTCGTGAGATGTCAAAAATTCCCTTTCCTCGCTCGTGAGGTCTAATGCAGTCTGCTTGTCGGCGCATACCTCCGCCGCAGATGAGCCCATAATGAGCACAAATATAAACATAGCAGCAAACAGACGCTTTACTTTTAAGCCGCGCATAGCCTTGACCCCCTTTTGTTTAACGACAGTTTATTGCGCGCTGTCGGGAATTATCCCATTTTTACATAATTTTACATAATTAAATTATACTCCATATTGATACCTTTGTCAATTAAACAATAAAAGCAGGACTATAAAGTCCCGCTTTCAGATTTTCCTACGCCGTCTTCTTTTCCGCCAGCATCACCTTCAGAAGCACGGGTGTTATAAGCGTAGTAACAATTACCATAAACACTACCGCAGGGAACATAACCGAATTCAGCAGACCGCAGTCGGCGCCCTTCTGCGCTACGATAAGCGCAACCTCGCCTCGCGATACCATTCCTATACCTATGGTAAGCGCCTCCTTGTTGTCAAATCGACAGAGCTTTGCACCCAGTCCGCAGCCCACTATCTTTGACGCTATTGCTACGGCAAGCAGGACCACCGCAAATACTATTATTGTAGGATTTGCCGCCAGCTCCGTCAGATTGGTCTTAAGTCCTATGCTTGCAAAGAATATGGGAGAGAAGAACAGATAACCGAGTATCTCAAACCTCTGGTCTATGTAGTTCTTTACGCCGAAGTTGCAGAGTATAACGCCTGCGAAATATGCTCCCGTTATGTCTGCCACGCCGAAAAATCTTTCTGCGCAGAAGCTCAATATAAAGCAAAACGCAAGTACATATATAGATATACGCCTTCTGGCTTTCACATTGCTTATAAATTTTTTGAGTGAGAATACAAAAAGCGCCACAATTATAACAAAGGCAAAGAACAGAGTTATTTTTATAAGCACAACTGGAAGTGAAACTCCGGAGCCTCCGCTCATGCTCGTTATTGCCGTGAGCACTATTATTCCTATTATGTCGTCTATTACCGCAGCGCCGAGTATCGTAGTACCCATTCTGCCCGAAAGCTTTCCAAGCTCTCTTAAGGTCTCCACGGTAATGCTTACGGAGGTGGCAGTGAGCGTCACGCCCATAAAAAGAGCCTTCATAAAGTCCACGCTCGGCGCGCCCTCGGGATTTATGAGCATATAAGCCGCCGTACCTCCCGCAAGAGGAACTATAACGCCTATAAGAGCCACTATAAACGAGGCAATGCCGTTTTCCTTAAGCTCTTCAAGGTCGGTTTCAAGTCCCGACAGGAACATAAGTATTATAACGCCGATCTCGGCTGTTTTTTTGAGGAAGTCCGTTTCGCTCACAACGCCCAGACAGGAAGGTCCCAATATTATGCCTGCCAAAAGAGCGCCCACCACCGCGGGCATATGTACCCTTCTTGATGCAAGTCCCAGCACCTTTGTTGAAAGCAATATTATTGCCAGCACGGCAAGATAACCGTATTCACTGCCTAAAAGCTCTTTTATAAATGTCATTTTGCAAAACCTCCGGACAAAAAATTAATGGGAAATCACCCCTTTTAAGTCATTCCCCATCGATAAATTTATTTTATACCTCTTTATCCATAAAGTCAATAATAATTACCATATAAAAATATTAATATTTTGTATAGTTTTTGTGATATATCGCCCTCGCATTTTTATTGCAATTTTTTCTTTTTTGTAGTATTATATCATTAAAGATAACAAAATCGGATATTTTATTTATAAAATATAACAAAATTGCATAGGAGCTGATATTATGGATATGAATTTGCAAAAATATATGGCTTTTGTAAAAACAGTCGATTACGGGAGCTTTACAAAGGCGTCCGAGGTGCTCAATTACTCGCAGTCGGGCATCAGCCGTATGATAAACGATCTTGAAAAGGAATGGAACATAGTTCTTTTGGAAAGGGGCAGGGCAGGCGTCAGACTTACAAGCGATGGACTGAGGCTCTATAACTGCGCCAAAAATCTCTGCCGTGAGTATGAAAATCTGCGTATGGAGGCTGAAAGCCTCAAGGGACTGGATTCCGGCATAATACGCATAGGCACGTTTTCAAGCGTTGCAACACATTGGCTGCCCAATATCATAAAGGAATTTCAGAAGGACTATCCCAACATTGACTATGAGCTTCTCATGGGCGACTACACCGAGATAGAAAGGTGGATAAGCGAGGGCAGGGTGGACTGCGGTTTTCTCTGCCTGCCTGTGCGTTCCGATTTTGAAGTCATATTTCTTGAAAAGGACGACCTTCTTGCCGTTCTGCCTCCCGACCACAAGTATTCAGATCATGACAAATTCCCCGTTTCGGCTCTCGGCGATGAGCCTTTTATGCTCCTTGAGAAGGGCACCCGCTCCGAGATATCCGAGCTGCTCGAAAAAAATAACCTCAAGCCCGATGTACATTTCACCACATGGGACGACTATGCCATCATGTCAATGGTGGAGAGCGGACTCGGCATAAGCATACTTCCGCGCCTCATACTGAAGCGCGTGCCCTATAATATTGTCGCAAAGGAGCTGGATATCCCCGCATACCGCAATATAGGCCTTGCCCTCCGCAATAGAAAAAATGCCTCCCTCGCCACAAAACGCTTCTTGGATTATCTGCGCTATAGATAATAAAACCTCCGCCAACTGCTGTGGGAAAGCGGGGACTGTCATTGTAGCGGAAAGATTTATCCGCCCGACCGTAGGTCGGCTTTCAGTGAAGCTGAAAGTGCTGAATGCGAAGCCGGTCCCCAAATATTACATTTTGCACTACCTTCAATGTAGGGGCGAACTGCGTTCGCCCGCTGGCGACTACAAGTCGCCCCTACAGGCAAGGATGGTTGCTTAGCTTACCATTTTGCCAAATCCAAAAGCCCGTCATTATCATTCCGTAAACGAGCATAATTTAAGCGAGTGGCGGAATCGATAAGATGGGCGGGGATACACTGCTTAAGACATTATAGCAGGGCGGAAGAATATCGCCCTGCATATCCCTACACATTAATATCAATACTTATCCTATATCTATCCTCGTCCCTCTCCACATTATAACTGCTCTCCATTCCCGCCTCGTTAATAATATCCACAGCCTGCTTGAGCGTATTTGTAAATAATCTCAAATCGTAAAACTTCTTTTTTATATTCCTGTGCTTTTCCTCCGTTTTTCCTATACCTTTTTCCCTCAAAGCGCTGTTCACCATTATAGCCGTCTTTTCCAAATTCATACCGTATTCGCTCACCCTTTCTACAAGCTCCTTCTGCACATCGCTGTCCTCCGCCTTGAGTATCAGCTCTGCCTGCTCCTCGCTTATTTTGTGCCGTATAAGCATTGTCTTTATCTCCCTGCAAAAGCCGTTCAGCCTGTTGTACCTCTCCGTCTCGTCCTTGTCTATGTTTATAATGTCTGCCATTTCGTCCGTATTGTACCCGAAGCCCCTTCCCAGCACATCCATAGCCTCCGCCATCTCAATGTAATTCAGCTCCTTGCGGTGTATGTTTTCCGCAATAGTCAGCGCCGCAGCGTCCCTGTCCGTTATCTCGCTCACAACTGCGGGTATGCTGCATATGCCTGCCATTCTGCACGCCCTCAGCCGTCTTTCGCCGAATATAAGCTCGTATATGCCGTGGTTTATAAGCCTCACGCCTATAGGCTGCAGCACGCCGTATTTTCTTATTGAAGCCGCAAGCGCCTCCAGATCTCCCATATCTGTTGCCGACCTTGTCTGATAGGGATTGGGCAGTATTTTGTCCACGGGCAGATATATCATGCTGCCGCTTTTTCCGTATTCGATTTCCGTCATTTGTATCGCCTCCGTTTATGCACAAATTGTTTTACACCATATCTTACAGTATGATTATAACATATTTGCCAAAAATTACCATATTTTTTGTGCTCTTTTTTCACTTCTTTTTCGACATTTTTTTATTCACATAATGATTATTTGCCGCATATACATTATATAAAGCTTTTTTTAAGGAGAACTGCCATGTATTCCAATAAGTATGTTTTGGAGCTTATAAAGGACGCCATAGATGATGAATTGAAGGTAGGCGATTTTTATTCCGCACTTTCGGCTTCGGTGAGGGATATTGACGACAGCAAAATGCTCGGCGAGATATGCCTTGATGAAAGAAAGCATATGAAGATGCTTGAGGATGTGTACAATAAGCTTGCGGAGGAGGACTATATGCCCAAAACGAGTGACGAACCTGCTCTTGCTGATGATTATATAAAAAATATAGAATCAGCCATATCGGGCGAGATAAAAAGCGCCGAGGGCTACAGACCTTTGCTTTTTGCTCTCGAAAATCAACAGCTTAAAAACTATATAACGGAAATAATGACCGATGAACAGAACCATGCCGCCAAGCTTAACTATATATACAGTAAAAATAAATAGAGTAGGGCAGAAGATATAGACGGCTAAAAAATCTCCCCGGGAGAAGGTTATAGCTTGTTGCTTTATTGACACAAAAAAAGCAGAATATTTGCGGATATTCTGCTTTTAATTATTATTCTCTGCGCTGTGGCGGACGGCGTTTTTTCCTGCGTTTTTTGCCATGTCTTTGGGGAGAAGCGCCTTCGGGCGGTCTCCTTCTTTTTTTCTTCCTTTTCTTTTTCTTGCTTTTGCCCGTTATCGCGCCCGCAACGGACTGTATAAAGAGTGCCGCAAGGAACAGCAGGAATATTATTATAAGCCCCATAAATGGTATCAAAACATATTTTTTGAGGTTGTCCTTAAGCGCTCTGCGCGCAAGCTCCTTATCGGAGAGTGCGGGAGCATTTGTCACTGCCACGGCGTCAAGTGTTTCGATCACCTTGTCGTTGTAGCATACATTTATTTTGCCCACTATCTCGTCTATTGCGACGGGAGCCTTCATTTCCGGCTCTATTTCGGGTTTTATGGTTATGCTTTCCTTATTTATAAATGATGGGAGAGCGGCAAAAATGTCACTGCCTGCGCTTATTCCCACCGTGCCCAGCTCATACACCTTGTCCTTATAGGGCTGTATGACCTTCGCCGTGGTGTAATAATCACCTGCGCTGAATATTATCTCGCGTCCCTTGTAAAGGCTGAAGCCGTAGTCAAGGAGCGTCTTTGTGTCATTGTAGGAATTGTCGTAGCTATCTGCTTTCATAACAACGGCTATAAGCTCCGCTCCGTCCTTTTCGGCAAAGCTCACAAGCGTGTTGCCCGCCTCGTCTGTATAGCCTGTTTTGCCGCCCATAAGGTCGGGATAGTAATAATTGGATGTAGGCCGCAGCATTTTGTCCTTGTGATTGAGATATCTGGACGGATTGAGGTTTGTGGCAGGTATCTGATGCGATACCGTACCCCATATAAAGCTGAAATCCTCATTTTTTATTGCCTGAGAGGTAATGAGCGCCATGTCATAACAGGTGGTATAATGATTGGGATCATGAAAACCGTGAGGATTCACGAAATTGCTCTCCGTGCATCCAATAGCCTTTGCGGTCTCGTTCATCTTGGCTGCAAAGGCCGATGCGGAACCGCAAAGATGCTCGGCAACAGCCATACACGCTTCATTCGCGGATTCCAAAAGTATGCCGTAAAGGGCATCTCTGAAGCCTATTTTTTCGCCCGGAACCAGTCCTATGCTGCTGCCTCCCTGTCCCATGCCGTCGATAGCGCTTTGGCTCACGGTCAAGGTATCGTCAAGGTTGCCCTGTGTGCAGGCGATATAAGCCGTAAGTATCTTTGTTATACTTGCGGGAAAAAGTCTCTCGTGCGCATTTTTTTCATATATCACGGCGCCCGTAGGCACATCTATAAGTATTGCCGCGCGTGCATTCAGGCTAAGCTCCTTGCCGTCCGAAGCATAGTTATGAACTATCGACGGAGCCGCCTGAGTTGTGGGCTGAGTTTCGCTTTCGGGCTCTGCAAAAATTTCAGAGGAAATATTTGAAAAAAATACTGTAAAAATTAAAAGAAATGTGATAAAATTATATTTAGCAGGCTTATGCAACATATCATTTCTCCCTGTTCAAATAAATCAAGTGCTTATATTATAATATAAAATGCACTTTTATTCAAGAGGGAAAAATTAAAATTTGCTGAATTTTGTCATATTTTTTGAGGGGAATAATGTAATGAAGCTTAGAATATATTATATATTTTTTATAGTATTTATAGCTTTGTCGGGGCTTTGGTATCTGTCGGTGCACGACAGGCTCATGCAGGACAGAACATATATCTATGCGGGCATAAGTCCTCCCGAATATGAGGAAACGGAGGATGAAAGTCCCTATATTATAAATATAAATACTGCCGATGTCTATGAGCTTTGCGCATTGGACGGCATAGGTGAAAAGAAGGCTCGGGCGATAGTGGAATACAGGCAGGTGCACGGAGGCTTCAAAACAATAGAGGAGCTTGCGGATATAGATGGAATAAGCATAAAAACCATTGAAAAGTTTAAGGATAAAATAACGCTGGAGGGATAAAAAAATGGCACACAAAATTCTGGTTGTAGACGACGAAAAGCTTATTGTAAAAGGAATAAAATTCAGTCTTGAGCAGGAGGGAATGGAGGTAGACGCGGCTTATGACGGCGAGGAGGCATATAAGCTCGCAAAATCACACAGCTATTCTCTTATATTGCTGGATGTGATGCTGCCCAAGATAGACGGTCTTGAAGTATGCCGTATGATAAGGGAATTTTCAGATGTACCCGTGATCATGGTCACCGCAAAGGGCGAGGACATGGACAAAATAATGGGGCTTGAGTACGGCGCAGACGACTATATAACAAAGCCGTTCAACATACTGGAGCTTAAAGCAAGGATAAAAGCTATATTAAGGCGAAGCGTTCATTCCGTTGCCAAGGAGGAGCCAAAGACAAGCGTATTGAAGGCAAAGGATCTCGAAATAGACCTTGAAAGCAGGAGATGCTTTATTGCGGGCAAGGAAAAGAAGCTCACGGCAAAGGAATTTGACCTTCTGGAGCTTTTTGTTAAAAATCCCGGCAAGGTATACAGCAGAGATAATCTTCTCAACACCCTCTGGGGTTATGGTTATCCCGGCGACGCGCGTTCGGTGGATGTGCACGTGAGGCGACTCAGAGAAAAAATAGAGTCAAATCCCAGCGATCCTCAGTACATCCATACAAAGTGGGGAGTTGGTTACTATTTCCAGTAGGATATTAAGTTGGATAAAGGGTATAGATGTAAGAAGCATCAAATTTCAGCTTCTTATGACATATCTGGTCATAGGTATAGTGCCCCTGCTTTTTTTCTCGTTTAACACCACAAAGACATTGCAGGATTACTTTGAGGATACAAACGAAAGAGAAGTGCTCTATCAGGCAAATACCATCGCGGGCAATATTCAGAAGGCGGGCTATCTTACCGACAAATCAAAGCAGTCTCAGCTTGCGCAGGATATAGAGCAGAGAAGCATTGAGGAAAACTGCCGTATCATAGTTGTGGATGAGAGAGGCTATGCCGTTGCCGATACGAACGGTATGGTCGTGGGCAGGATGTTTATAGTGCCAGAAATACTGGTGGCACTTGCAGGCCGTGACGAAGCAAATCTGCGCAGCGAGGAGGAGGCCATATACGCCTCGGCATACATAGAGAGCGCCGACTCCCGCAAAATAGGCGCAGTTCTTGTCATATCCTCATTTTCGGAGGTATATCAGCTCATAGGCGAGATCACCAATCAATGGCTTCTCGTAACGCTTTTTATACTTATAATAGTTATTTCTCTTGTCATATTTATGTCGCAGATGATATTCGGACCCATTAAAAATGTACTTGACACTATAAGGCGAATATCTGCGGGACAGCTTCATCAAAGAATAGAGATAAAGGGCAAGAATGAATTTACAGAGCTTGGCGAGGCAGTCAACACAATGACAAAGCGTCTTGAGGAGGTAGATCAGTCCAGACAGGAATTCGTATCTAATGTGTCGCACGAGCTTAAGACGCCCCTGAGCTCCATAAAGGTTTTAAGCGAGTCGCTTCTTCTTCAGGAAAATGTGCCCGAGGATATGTATAAGGAATTCTTGCAGGACATAACATCGGAAGTGGACAGAATGACCGACATAGTGAGCGATCTTCTGGCGCTTGTGAGGAACGATCCCAGCGAGGCAAAGCTTACCGTTGCCGATGTGGATGTGAACAAAATGCTTAGAGATATAGTAAAACGCCTCTCGCCCCTTGCCGCCGACAAGGATATAGATCTTTCGTTCCATACGGCAAAGGATGTTGTGCTGAAAGGCGACGAGGTAAAGCTGAGCCTTGCCATATCAAATCTTGTGGATAACGGCATAAAATACACCCCCGACGGCGGAAGTGTGAGCGTATCGCTTGACGCGGACAACAAGGATTGCTTCATAACCGTTCAGGATTCGGGCATAGGCATAGCCGAGGACGAGCAAAGCAAGGTATTTGACAGATTTTACAGAGTAGATAAGACGCGCGACAGAGAAACGGGCGGAACGGGACTGGGACTTGCCATAACACACTCCGTTATAATGCTCCACAACGGCTCCGTGCAGATAATAAGCGGCGAGGACAAGGGCTCGACCTTTATAGTGCGCATACCGCTTGAAAGAAAAGAGGTGTAGCCTGTGAAAAACATCAAAAAATATGTTATTTACGGACTTGCCGTGCTTTTTGTCGTTGTTGTGGTTTTTGTGATATTCACATATACCAAAAATATAAAAATGGCGGAAGGCACCGATTCATTTGATTTTTACTATATCAATATGAATACAAACACTCTCGAAGTCGAAAAAAGAGCCATAAATTCCGTGAGCGACAGAAGGCTTATGTTCAACACGGCTGTGGAGGAATATTTTTCGGGACCCAAAAATGCAAATCTGGGACTTACGCTCCCTGCCGATTTCAAGGTTAAGGATAAGAGATACAACGAAACGACGGCATATATAGACCTTGATAAAAGCTATGATTCAATGCCTGCCAACCTTAAAATACTTTCTATGGGTTCGCTTGTATACACTCTTACGGACCTGGAATTTATAAACAATGTGTGCGTTTCCGTCGACGGCATACCCCTTATGGACAGCAGCAACGAAAATATAGCTGTTTTCAACAGAGAAGTCGTACTCAATAACCCCGTCATAAATCCCGAAAAGACAAATTGGCAGGTGGTATATCTTTACTTTGCTTCTCAGGACGGAAAGAGGCTTGAATGTCAGCAAAGAGGCATAGAAGTCAAGCAAAGCCAATCGCTTGAATATCAGCTTGTGGAACAGCTTATTGCAGGACCGGATAATTCCGACGGCAGCAATATGTTGGCGTCCATACCGTCCGACACAAAGATAAACGACATAAAGACAGAGGAGGGCACCTGCTATGTCAATCTCTCAAGAGGCTTTATGAAAAAGAGGGACAATATCACCGAGGAGGTAACCATTTATTCTATAGTAAATACGCTCACCGAGCTTGACACGGTAAACAGAGTACAGTTCCTTATAGACGGCGAAAAGCTCAATGAATACAGCGGAGATATTGACTTCAGTAAACCCTTTGACCGCAAAACTTCAATAATAAGGCAGTAATATTGTAGATCCGGGATCGCATTGCGTTTCCCGGATTTTTTGTATAAAGCCTCACGGCTTTGCCTCTCTTTTTTTATTTCAATTTCATTAAATTAATATTGATTTTATGTTAAAATTATAGTAAAATGGAATTAAAGTAAAAATATTACAAAGATGGAGGTTTATCTCATGGAGAAATTAAGCAGAAAATTACTTACAAACGGCTTTAAGTTCAATGACGACTTGGCTATCGGCACTAAAGCCCCTCTCGGCGAGAAGATAATTCAGTTTGGCGAGGGCAACTTCCTTCGTGCATTTGTGGACTATATGTTTGACGAAATAAATGCGCAGGGTTTATTTGAGGGCGGTATCACACTTATCCAGCCTATCCCCGGCGGAGATTTCTTAAGGAACATATTAAACGAGCAGGAGGGTCTTTACACCCTCATCGCAAGAGGACGCGAGGACGGCAAGGAGGTTGCGGCAAAGAGACTTATCACCTGTGTAAACAGATGCATCAATCCCTATGTTGACCTTGACACATACAACGAGTGCGCAAAGAATCCCGAGCTCAGATTTGTTGTGTCCAACACTACCGAGGCAGGTATATCATGGAAGGAAGAGGCCATGACCACAACAGAGCCTCAGGATTCATTCCCCGCTAAGGTTGCCAACTTCTTATACTTAAGATTCAAGACATTCGGCGGAGCTATGGACAAGGGTCTTGTGTTCATCCCCTGCGAGCTTATAGACGACAACGGCAAGACATTAAAGAAGTATGTTTTAAAGCACGCCGAAAATTGGAAGCTCGGCGACGAATTTATCAACTGGATCGAGAATGCGTGCGTATTTACAAGCACACTTGTGGACAGAATAGTTACAGGCTATCCCCGCGATGAGGCTAAGGAGCTTTGCGAGGAATTTGGCTATGAGGACAATGCTATCGATACATCGGAGATATTCCACACATGGGTTATCGAGGGTCCCGCAGAGCTTGAGAAGGAGCTTCCTTTCCCCGCAGCAGGACTTAAGGTCATATTCACTCCCGATGTTAAGCCCTACAAGAAGCGTAAGGTCAGGATATTGAACGGCGCTCACACCTGCTCCGTACTCGGCGCTTATCTTTCGGGTTACAACTTAGTGGGCGAAATGATGGCTGACAAGATGTTCTACACATATCTTGAGAAGGCTCTTGACGAGGAGATCATCCCCGCCATAGAGGGTCCCGGACTTACACGCGAGGATCTCAAGAGCTTTGCGGACGCTGTGTTCGACAGATTCCAGAATCCGTTTATAAAGCATAAGCTCATGGACATATCGCTCAACTCCACATCCAAGTTTGAGGCTCGTGTTCTCCACACCATTCAGGAATACTACGAGCAGAAGAAGGCTCTGCCCAAGATACTTACATTCTCATTTGCGGCTTACATCGCCTTCTACAGAGGCACGGAGATAAGAGACGGCGCTCTTGTAGGTCACAGAGGCGACGAGGAATACCTCATCAGAGATGACGCAGGCGTTCTTGAATTCTATAAGAATGCATGGACAGGCGTTGACATCACCGACAAGGCAGCCGTATCCGAGCTTGTAAAGAAGGTATGCGCGAACAAGGACTTCTGGCTCGGCAGCGACCTCAACACGGGACTTGCAAACTTCCCCGAGGTAGTGGCAGACCACTTATACAACATACTCAACGACGGTGTTGTATCGGAAGTAAAGAAGCTTTTGGCATAAATTGAATAACAACGGAGGATAATATGAATACAAACAACGCTATTAAAATTAATGATAATGATAATGTTGTTGTAGCCCTTCGCAATATTGCTGCCGGTGAAGAAATATTCGGAGTAAAGGCAGTTGAAAATATCGACAGGGGACACAAGATGTCCCTTGTTGACATTAAAGAGGGTGAAAACATAATCAAGTACGGCTATCCCATAGGCCATGCCACAACGGATATAAAGCCGGGTCAGTGGGTACACACTCACAATATCAAGACCAACTTAAGCTCCACGCTGGAATACACCTACACTCCCAAGCTCAAGGATATCCCCGTCACAAGGAAGGATACCTTCATGGGCTATGTGCGTAAAAACGGCGAAGTCGGCATAAGAAACGAAATATGGATAGTCAATACGGTAGGCTGTGTAAACGGCGTTTCAAATGCCATAGTTGCCGAGGCAAACAAGAGATTCGGCGGCAGAGTTGACGGCATTTACAACTTTGTTCATCCCTACGGCTGTTCACAGCTCGGCGAGGACCACGAGAACACACAGAAGCTCTTGAAGGGCATGGTAAATCATCCCAACGCAGCGGGCGTGCTTGTGCTCAGCCTCGGATGCGAAAACAACAACCTCAACGAATTCAAGAAGGTTCTCGGCGACTATGACGAGGACAGAGTAAAGTTCCTCATCACTCAGGACCACGAGGACGAAATAGAGGCGGCTATGGAGGAAATAGCAAAGCTTGTGGAATATGCGGAGCAGTTCAAGCAGGAGGAATGCCCCGTTTCAAAGCTCGTTATCGGTCTTAAGTGCGGCGGCTCCGACGGACTTTCGGGCATAACCGCAAATCCGCTTATAGGCAGAATTTCCGACATCGTTGTTGCCAACGGCGGAAAGACCGTTCTTTCGGAGGTTCCCGAGATGTTCGGCGCAGAAACAATGCTTATGGACAGATGCAAGACCCCCGAGCTCTTTGAACAGACCGTAGAGCTTATAAATAATTTCAAGGAATATTTCCTAAGCCATGGCGAGCCCGTGGGCGAAAATCCTTCTCCCGGCAACAAAAAGGGCGGCATAACAACTCTTGAGGACAAGTCTCTCGGCTGTACTCAGAAGGGCGGCACTTCAAATGTTATGGGCGTGCTCAAATACGGCGACAAGGCTGTTGCGGACGGTCTTAGCCTTCTCCAAGGCCCCGGCAATGACATAGTTGCCATAAGCGGCATGATGGCAAGCGGCTGTCACCTCATTCTTTTCTCAACAGGCAGAGGTACTCCCGTAGGCTCACCCGTGCCCACAATAAAGATATCCACCAACTCCGCCCTTGCTCAGAAGAAGCCCAACTGGATCGACTGGAATGCGGGCAGACTGGTAGAGGACAAGCAGATGGATGAATATGCCGAGGAGTTCTTCAAGTTCATACTCGATGTTGCTTCGGACAGAAAGAAGACAAGGAATGAAGTGAACGGCTACAGAGAGATCGCCATATTCAAAAACGGCGTAACGCTTTAATATTTAACGGGGCTTTTGCTCCGAAGGAATATAAATAAACAAAAACGGAGGTAATAACAATGGGCTTTATTGACAAAAATTTCTTATTAAAAAACAAGACGGCGCAGAAGCTTTTCCACGACTATGCTAAGGATCAGCCTATATATGATTTCCATTGCCACCTTAACCCGCAGGAAATATACGAGAACAAGAACTTTGAGGATATTTCCGATGTATGGCTCGGCGGCGACCACTACAAGTGGAGAGCTATGAGATCTCTCGGCGTTCCCGAAGAGGAGATCACAGGAAAGAATGCCGATAAGCTCAACAAATTTGTAAAGTGGGCGGAAACCATACAGTATGCTATCGGCAACCCCTTATATCACTGGACGCACCTTGAGCTCCAGAGATTTTTCGGCATCCATGAGCCTCTCACAAAGGACAACGCTGTTGAAATTCACGACAAGATCAACAAGATGCTTGCTAAGCCGGAATTCAGAGTAAGAGAACTCATAGTTAAGTCAAATGTAAATGCCATCAACACTACGGACGATCCCGCAGATTCTCTTGAGTGGCACAAGAAGCTTGCCGCAGAGGAGACAAGATTCAAGGTATATCCCGCTTGGAGACCCGACAAGGCGCTCAATATCGACGCTCCCACATTTGCCGATTATATAAATACTCTCGGCGAGGTAGGCGGAAAGGAAATAAAGACATTTGCAGACCTTAAGGAGGTTCTCTTAAAGAGAATGGATCTCTTTGATGAGCTTGGATGCAGGGCTTCGGATCATGCATTCACTTATGTTCCCTGTTCAAGAGCATCCGAGGGCGAAATAGACAAGATACTTGCTTCCGCTCTTGCAGGCAGCAAGCCTTCAAAGGAAGACTGCGACAAGTACAGAACAGAGCTTATGCTTTTCTTGGGCGCAGAATATCACAAGAGAGACTGGGCAATGGAAATGCACATGAACATCAAGCGTGACAACAACACAAGGATGTTTGAAAAGATGGGTCCCGACACAGGCTTTGACTGTATCTCCGATTGGTCATCGGCAGAGGGACTTACAAATCTTCTGGATGCGCTTGACTACAACAACAACCTGCCCAAGACCATCATCTTTGCGGGCAACCCTGCTGACAATCAGGTGTTCGGTACCATTTTAGGCTGTTTCCAGGGCACAGAGGCTGCTTCAAAGATACAGTTCGGTACAGCTTGGTGGTTCAATGACAACAAGGACGGTATGGAGGCGCAGATAAAGGCTCTCGGCAATCTTGGCGTTCTCGGCAAATTTGTCGGTATGCTTACGGATTCCAGAAGCTTCCTCTCATATCCCAGACATGAATATTTCAGAAGAATACTCTGCAACATCATAGGCGAATGGATCGAGGACGGCGAGTATGCAGACGATATCAAGTTTGCAGGCAAGCTCGTTGAGGACATCTGCTATAATAATGCAGCAAAGTATTTCAGACTTTAATATTTAATTTCCGGAGGCTGTTGCAAAACAGCCTCTTATTACAAAAGGAGGATATTTATGAAAAAAACAATTAAGGGCTTTATTGCGGGCGCAGCGGTCACGCTTGCAGTCTCAATTCCCATACTTGCCTATGGCGAGGCAGCGCTCAAAATCGATGTCATATTGGACAGGATAAAGCTTGTTGTAAACGACAAGCCCGTCAACAGCCAGACTATTCTTTACAACGGCACTACATATGTTCCCATAAGAACAGTGTCCGAAAATCTGGGCGCAAAGGTGGATTTCGACACAGTTACAAAGACGGCTTCCATAAGTATGCCCGTTTCGGAAAGCTCTGATATCAAGACCTCCAGGGAAGAGGCTGTTCCCGAGATCCATGTAAATCCGTGGTCGGACGGCAGATTTATATTGGAGCCTACGGCGGAAACCTCTCCCGACGACCCCACGGCGCTTGAAATAAAAAATTCGACCGACATTTCCTTTGACTTTAAGCTCTTGAAGGCTGACGGCAGCACAGCTGCAGAGGGTACGGCGTCCGTGAAGGACAGCGAGGCGACCTTCAATGCTTCTGAGCTGGATATACTTAAGTTCAATATATCAAACGGCGATATAACCGTGACCGAGGCAAAGGGACTTGTGGTAGTAAGCGGCAAGGGAGTTTATAAGAAGGAAAACACCGAGGATAAGGAGGCTGTTTCCACATTCAAGGAAGGCACTTATTCAAGCGGTTCCTCCGCCTCGGCAAGGAGCCTTGTTATAAGCAATCTCACGGCGGTTTCGTTTGACTATCAGATAATAGCCTCTGACGGCAAGCGCATAATAACAAAGGGCAACGCCAAGATATTGAGCGACGGCTCGGCGGAATGTACATTTGAGGAGGGCTATAAGATAACCTTCAAGCCCGAAATAAACAATGTCATCACTGCCGAGGAATCCGAGCAAAGACTTTTAGAGAATGGAAAGATAGTGTTCTATACGGTGTAAAAAAATATATCAATGCATTAAAAACCCCGTGCGGCTCATTGAACCGCACGGGGTTTGATTTGTTATTATTTAGAAAATAACGTTATAACTCTTAATATTACCATCAGCTTCGCTTTGCTTACCTATTGTTGATGCAATGCCTGATAACATAATAGTTTCTGTCTTGCATGAAACAACCTGAATTTCCGGTCTTGTATACATTTTCATGATATGTTTACCTCCCTCTATTACTCTACTGTAAAGTTTGCAAGTCTGGCATCTTTGCTGCCTGTAACCTTGATTGCATAATAATATTTTGTAGGATCCAGCTGATTTACAACATCTTCACCATTTATCATAACTGACTGATATACGGTATCAGTTGTTGCAGCCGGGTCGAAACTTCCTTCACTAAGCTTGATCTCTACTTCATCATTTTCCATTAAGGCTTCATCAACAGCAGCTATGATGTATGTATCCTCGCCTACTACATATACGGCGCTGTCACCTACGCTTGTAAATCCATCCTTTAAAGGCTCAGACTCTTCGGTTGCTTCCTTTTCGGTAACAACAATACCATAAATGTTGAAGCCGTTATCAAAACCAAATGAATATGTTCCGGGTTCCATATCCTTTAAAGTTGTGCCATAAAGCTTATCACCGGCAGCACTAAATGCATTTGTGGCTACATTTCCTTCTAAGCTAAATTCACCATCTTTAACATATAACAGGTTTCTGGTTTCACTGCTTTTTGCACTCATACCTTCAATTACTATATCTGATTTTTTTTCAAGTGTAAATTGTATAAGTCTATAGTCAGCGCCACTGCCACCATTTGACTTTAATCTTTGTGTGTAATTTGTTCCAGTTATAGGACCTGTTTTTTTATTGCTGTCAACTGTAAAGTTCTGGGAATTTTTATTATCTTTTTGTGCATCTGTCGCTAAAAGTGTAAAAAACCCATCTGTTCCGACCGTTGTTTTGCTGGTAATTTCAACGGCAGTTAAATCATTTGCATTAAGTGTGTACACAGCCGCGCTGGCAACCACACTGCTCATTGCCATAACAGTGCCCACGATAGCGGTAGCTGCCAAGGCTTTAAAAAGTTGTTTTTTCATCGTTAAAATTTCCTCCTTTTAATAATAAC
>CANQVZ010000021.1 GCA_947627425.1 uncultured Clostridia bacterium
CTCATAACCAAAAGCGGACTTTGCTACAAGAGGGATAATTCGGGATTTTACGATAAGTTTTTCAACAGACTTATGTTCCCCATTATAGATATATATGGCAATATAATAGGCTTCGGAGGCAGGATATTGGGCGACGGTCAGCCCAAATACCTCAATTCCCCCGAAACGGAGATTTTCAATAAAAGCCGAAACCTCTATAATCTCAACAACGCCAAAAATGCCAAGCTTAGAGAATTTATACTTGTAGAGGGCTATATGGATGCCATTGCCATATATCAGGCGGGCTTTAAGAATGTGGTGGCGTCGCTCGGTACGGCTTTCAACGAAAATCACGCCAGAGTGCTTAAGGCTCATGCCGACAGCGTTATTCTCCTTTTCGACAGCGACGAGGCGGGAGTAAAGGCTGTTTTGAGAGCCATACCCGTTATGGAAAAGGCAGGACTTAAAATAAAGGTCCTACAGGTGCATGACGCTAAGGACCCCGACGAATTTATAAAGAAATTCGGCGCATCGGAGTTCGGAAACTTACTTGAAAGCGCCGAAAATCACATAATATTCCAAGCTAAACAGATACAGAAAAAATACGACCTCAAAATACTGGATGAAAGGATATCGTTCTCAAAGGATATAGCAAAGCTTCTTTCGGGCGTTGAGAGCACTATAGAAACAAACGCATATCTCAAAGAGGTGGCAAGGATATCCGATATAGATATATCCGCCATACAGAGTGAGATCTCAGCCATAAACAAGGGCGTTCCCGTCATGAGGATGCCGGGCGTAAGGCGCACTGCGGGCAGAAGCGGCGTTGACGACGCCAGAAAAACGCTCATAAGCATACTTGTTTCGGGCAGAAAATATTACAATTTACTTTTGCCGCATATAAAAGCGGAGGAATTTGTCGAAGAATTTTATATCAAGACGGTTGGTCATATTTACCGCCTTTACTCTCAGGACAAGCCGGTTAGCAGAGAAAGCGTGATAGGCTATTTTGAAACTGTGGAGGAACAGAGCAGGATAACGGAGCTGTTCGTAAGGCAGATATCATATTCCGATGACGAAATGGAAAAGGCTTTGAATGACCTTGTTAAAAAGGTCAAGGAGGCATATTATGACAAGCTTATAAATGATGATTACAGCAATCCGAGGCTTCCGGAGCTTCTGGAAATGAAAAGAAATGTCAGCAAACTGTATATATCATTATCTGACGGTTAAAATAGTTACAAGTGAGAAAGGATGGAAATATAAATGAAACCAATTGATAAGACTAATTCTGAGGCTAATTTTGATGAAATTCTTGCGGGTAAGTTAAAGGAGCTTATAGCTATTGCCAAGAAAAATAAAAACACAATAAATGCCAACACGATGATGGACAGTCTTACATCTGCGGGACTTGAGCCCGAGCAGTTCGACAAGGTATATGACTATCTGGACTCACAGGGCATAGATATAGTGGGCGTGGAGCTTGAGGTCGACGATACGGATGACGAAATTGAACTTGAAAATGAAAGAGAGCTTGACCTTTCGGTGTCCGACAACATCAATATAGACGACCATGTAAGAATGTATCTCAAGGAAATAGGCAGAGTGCCCCTTCTTTCGGCAGAAGAGGAGATAGAGCTTGCCGAGAGAATAGAGCAGGGCGATGAGGAGGCAAAAAAACGCCTTTGCGAAGCCAATCTAAGGCTTGTTGTAAGCATAGCAAAGAAGTATGTCGGCAGAGGTATGTTATTCCTCGACCTCATACAGGAGGGCAATCTGGGTCTTACAAAGGCGGTTGAAAAGTTTGATCACCGAAAGGGCTTCAAGTTCAGCACATATGCTACATGGTGGATAAGACAGGCTATCACAAGAGCTATTGCCGACCAAGCCAGAACTATCAGAATACCCGTGCACATGGTTGAAAATATAAACAAGATCATAAGAGTGTCAAGGCAGATGCTCCAGGAAAACGGCAAAGAACCTACCGACCAGGAGCTTGCCGAAAGAATGCAGATGTCCATAGACAAGGTAAGGGAGATAAGAAAGATAGCTCAAGAGCCTGTTTCTCTTGAAACGCCCATAGGCGAGGAGGAGGACAGCCACCTCGGCGATTTCATACCCGACGAGGACATACAGGCGCCCGCGGATGCGGCGGCATTCTCTCTTTTAAAGACACAGCTCGATCAGGTGCTCAACACTCTCACCGAGAGGGAAAGAGAAGTTTTAAAGCTCCGCTTCGGTCTTAACGACGGCAAGGCAAGGACGCTTGAAGAGGTAGGCGCCAAGTTTAATGTTACCAGAGAGAGGATCCGTCAGATAGAGGCAAAGGCTCTCAGAAAGCTCAGGCATCCCAGCAGGAGCAAGAAGCTTAAGGATTATTTATAATATAAAATGCAGTTTTTAAGGGCGAGCTTTGCTCGCCCGTTTTAGCAGGTTTTGTTTTTGACTTAGCATATGGTGAGTTTATGTTATCCTTCAGATTAAAGCGTATAGCCGACAGTATAAAAAAATGCGAGTATCTTGCCGACATAGGCACAGACCATGCCTACATACCTATTTATGCCGTTCAAAACGGAATTGCAAAAAAAGCTGTTGCCGCAGACATAAGCGAAGGCTCCTGCAATAAGGCAAGACTCAATGTAAATGAACATGGTCTTACGGAGCAAATTGAGGTAAGGCAGGGCGACGGACTTGATGCCATAAATGAATATGAATGCCCCGACGCTATTGTCATTGCGGGCATGGGCGGACTTCTTATGATAAGCATACTCAAAAAGGGTATAGATACGGCTTTGAAAGCCTCACAGCTTGTTTTGCAGCCCCAGCGGGATATTGAGGAGGTAAGGCGCTTTATACATTCCATAGGCTTTAAAATAGCAGATGAAAGCATTTTTAAGGACAGCGGAAAGTTTTATACCCTTATGGACTGCGAAAAGGGCAATGAAGCATATACCGAGCTTGAGTATATGTTCGGCAGAATACCGCTTAATAACGGCTCTCCCGTGCTTAAGGAATATATAAATGCAAAATATAATAAATTAATGAATGTACTTGAAAATATCAGTTCAAACGGCAAAGAGGACGACGAAGCGTATAAAAGGCTTTATGCCGAGGCAAAAATGTGTGAGGAGGCTATGAAATGTCTGTGACGGCAAATGAAATAATTAAAAAATTGGAGCAAACAGCGCCAAAGGAATTATGCTGCGAATGGGACAATGTGGGTATAATGTCGGGTGATGCCGGCAAGAGCGTAGATACCGTTCTCATTGCCCTTGACTGCACCGAAAATGTAATAGATGAAGCCATAGCAAAGGGCGCGGATATGATAATAACACATCATCCCTTTATTTTTAAGCCCATTAAAAACCTGGATTATTCAAGACCGCTTTCCCGCAGGATAGCCAAGGTAATAAAAAATGATATTCTCGTGTATTCCGCTCATACCAATCTGGACATAGCGGACTACGGCACAAATTATACTCTTGCCAAGCTTTTGGAGCTTAAGGACACAAAGGGTCTTGTGCCCATGGGCGAAGGCGCTTACATGGGCAGGATAGGCGAGCTTAAGGAAAAAATGACTTTTTCCGAGCTTATAGCTTTTGTCAAAGATAAGCTTTGTGCAGAGCATATCACAGTCAACGGCGATATGGCGCGAGGTATAAAAAAAGTCGCTCTTTGCACGGGTGCGGGAGCGGACTATGATTTCCTGCTTTGCGCCAAAAATATGGGCGCCGACGCATATATAACGGGCGATGTGGGCTATCATGACGCACAGAATGCCGAGGAGCTGGATATATGTCTTATAGATGCAACTCATTATCTCACGGAGGTAATAGTTGTTCAGACGCTCTTTGAGCTGCTTTCCTCGGCTTTTGAGGAAGTAAGGTTCATAAAATCGGATATAAAGGGACAAACTCTAAATATTGTCTGACAGGGAGGTATTATATGAAACGCTACAAGGTAACAATAGTTAATACAAAAACCGATACGGAGGTAGGCGAGGGCACATCGCTTTCCGAACTGAGTAAGATATATAAAAGCAGCTTTCCGCATGATATTCTTTCTGCCAGAGTGGACAACATAGAAAGAGATCTTGCTTATAGGATAGATGACGACTGCACGGTGGAATTTTTGGACATCACTTCAAGCCTCGGCTTTAGGGTGTATCAGCGCAGCGCCGTATTTATAATGCTTGCTGCGGTAAGAAAGATTTTGGGTGCGGGTGCCGTTGTGTGGGTAGAGCACACCATCAACGACAATATTTTCTGCACGGTAAAGGGCGCGGAAATAACCGACAGCCTGCTTTCTAAAATCCGTACGGAAATGCTGGATATAGTAAACAGCAATTTTGAGATACAGAAGGTGCAGGTGTCCTTTGCCGAGGCGGAGGAGCTTTTCAAGGCAAATAATCTCATGCATTGTTATAATGAGCTTAAATATATAAGAGCCAACAACATAACGCTCTATAAGCTCAACGATTATTATGATTATCTCTATGGTACAATGGTGCCTTCCACAAAATATATAGGCATATTCAATCTTGTAAAGCACAGCGACGGCTTTGTGCTCCAGTTTGAGTCGCCCCATAAGCCCGGCACTCTCAACCCCCACAGAGATTATAAAAAGCTCACAGCCATATTCAAGGAATATAACGAGTGGTCTGAAATACTCAATGTATCGGCGCTTGGCAGCCTTAACGATGCCATAAGCAGCGGCAGGATAAAGGAGCTTATGCTCATTGCCGAAGCCCTACAGGAAAAGAAAATTGCCAACATTGCGGACGAGATACAAAAAAGCGGCAAAAAGCTTGTCTTTATCGCAGGTCCTTCCTCTTCGGGCAAGACTACATTTTCAAAGAGGCTCTGTATTCAGCTTAAGGTAATAGGCATAAAGCCTCATGTCATATCCCTTGATGATTATTATAAGCCCAGGGAGGAAATACCCTTTGAGGAGGACGGCACAAGGAATTTTGAAAATATAAATACCCTTGAAATAGATAGACTCAATGACGACCTTATAAGGCTTAAGGCGGGCGAGGAAGTCGAAACGCCCATATATGATTTTCTCACGGGCGAGCCTAAGTCAACAGGCAGGAAAATACAGCTTGAATCGGACGATGTGCTTGTCATAGAGGGCATACACGGTCTTAACGATGCTCTTACGCCCAGAATATCGGCGGAGGATAAATTCAAGATATATATAAGCGCTCTTACACAGCTCAATATTGATGAGCACAACAGAATATCCACGACCGATTCAAGGCTTATAAGGCGCATTGTGCGTGATAATGCCTTCAGAGGCTTCCCCGCGTCAAACACCATAAGTATGTGGCATAAGGTGCTCAAGGGCGAGGAGGAAAATATATTCCCCTTCCAGGAAAATGCGGATGTCACCTTCAACTCGGCTCTTATATATGAGCTTGGCGTGCTTAAGGTTTTTGCCGAGCCTCTGCTTTTCAATATGGATAAATCCGAGAGCGGTTACACCGAGGCAAAGAGGCTTCTCAATCTCCTGAACGGTTTTCTTGCGGTAAATCCTCAGGATATACCCGACAATTCGCTTATAAGGGAGTTCATAGGCGGCAGCTGTTTTCAATAATTACAAGTAACACGGAGATAATTGTATGGAAAAGGAATTTGATACCATACCCATATCACGCCTTGTCATAAGGCTGGGTGTGCCTGCCATGCTTGCGCAGCTTTTTAATATATTATACAGCATCGCAGACAGAATATTTGTGGGCAACATAGAGGGCGTAGGTGAGCTTGCTCTTGCGGGCATAGGCATATGCGCGCCTGCCGTCACAGCCATAACCGCGTTTTCGTTCATGGTGGGCATAGGAGGCTCCGCTCTCATGAGCATAAGCATGGGCAGGGGCGACAGAAGGACAGCCTCGCAGGCAATAAATAACGCCCTTGTCATGCTCATTGCAATCGGCGTATTGCTGACAGCTTTGTTGCTTTTGTTCAAGCGGGATATACTCTATTTTCTGGGATGCAGCGACAATATGTATCCTTATGCCGTCTCATATTTCACAATATATGTTTCGGGCACCTGCGCATCTCTTATATCCATGGGTATGAATCAATTTATACTTGCACAGGGCTATGCAAGGGCAGGCATGGTGTCGGTAGTCATGGGCGCGCTTTTAAATCTTGTGCTTGACCCTCTTTTTATATTCGTTTTTGATATGGGTATATCCGGAGCGGCTTTTGCGACTGTCATATCGCAGATCATGTCAATGCTTTTTGTGCTTTTGTTCCTTGCAAGAAAAAGCATTCCCGTACATATAGGCATAGGAGACTACAGCCTTAAGGTAATAGGCAAGATACTTTCAATAGGCTCTATGTCTTTTCTCATAACAATACTTGACAATCTTATAATAATTCTTCTGAATATAAACCTCAGAAAATACGGCGGCATAATGGGCGATAAATACATAGCCTGCGCCGCAGTTGTGCAAAGCTTTATGGTGATAGTTTTCTGTCCCGCCCAAGGCATAACCACAGGCTGTTCTACTCTTTACGGCTATCACTACGGCGCGGGAAATTTCAAAAAGGCAATGGAGGTATTCAAATATGTATTTCTGTTGTGTGCGGCATATATAGGCGTGCTTCTCATATGCTCACAGACGGTGCCCTATATATTTGTGAGGCTCTTTGTTTCCGACAGAGAAAGCATAGCCCTTGCCTCCGATTTCGTTTCAAAATACACTTTCGGTATGCTCGGCGTTGCCGTGCAGTATGCCGTTGTGGACGGTCTTACCGCTATGGGCAGGGTAAAATATGCCTTTCCGCTTTCCGTATTCAGAAAGCTTCTCTACACCCTCTGTATATTTGTACTACCTCTTGTTACAGACCTTGAAAACATATTCTATGCAGGCACTATTTCCGATGTGCTTGGCTCTCTTTTCACTCTTGTGGTGTTCTTTGCCTTTGTACGCCCCAAGCTAAAAGCGGAAATGACGCCGTGACATTCAAATAATATCTCTTGTGAGGAAATGCTGAACAAGCATTTCCTATTTTTATTTCTATAAATTAGCAAATTTGTTCTATTGACAATCGAATAAATTTTCGATACAATATAATAAAGGAGATGAGCGCCATGAAAAGGCAGTATGTATGTATAGATCTTAAATCGTTTTATGCCTCGGTGGAGTGTGTGGAGAGAGGACTTGATCCCCTTGATACAAACTTGATAGTGGCAGATCCCGAACGCAGCGAGAAAACCATATGCCTTGCCGTGTCGCCCGCTATGAAAAAGCTTGGCGTAAAAAACAGATGCAGAGTGTTCCAGATACCGCCCGATATAGACTATATCATGGCAGAACCGAGAATGAAGCTCTATATAGATTATTCCGTGAGGATATACTCCATATATTTAAGCTATATTGCCAAGGAGGACATACACATTTATTCCATAGACGAGGTGTTTATGGATGTCACCGATTATATGGATATGTACCATATGGATGCAAGAGCACTTAGTCGTCGTATAATTGGCGATATATATAAAACCACGGGCATAACCGCCACCTGCGGCATAGGCACAAATCTCTATCTTGCCAAAATAGCGCTTGATATAACGGCAAAGCATTCTCCCGACAATATAGGAGAACTGGATGAGGAAAGCTACAGACTGGAGCTGTGGGACCACAGACCGCTTACGGACTTCTGGCGTATAGGCAAGGGTACGGCAAAAAGACTGGAGCGAAACGGCATACTTACAATGGGACAGATAGCCTTGGCGGACGAGGAAATGCTCTATAAACTATTCGGCATAGACGCGGAGCTTATAATAGACCATGCATGGGGCATAGAGCCAACCACTATAGCCGATATAAAAAACTACAGACCTTCAAGCAGATCCATAACAAGCGGACAGGTGCTGCCGAGAGATTACAGCTATAAGGATTGTCGTCTTATAGTAAAGGAAATGACGGAAAATCTCTGTCTGGAGCTTTCAAAAAAGGGACTTAAGGCTACGGGCATATCGCTGTACTTGGGCTATACCAAATATGCAGCCAAAAAGGGCGACAATATTTCGTGCTCCCTTGGAAGTGCTTATGTTTCCGCAAAAAAGCTTGCCTCCGAAATGCTTAAGCTATACGACAGAATAGCGGACAGAAAAATACCGATACGCAGGCTCAATATAGCCTTTTCGGTAGTAAACGATGCTGACGGAGGACAGCTTGACCTGTTTTCGTCACTTGCCGAAAAAGAACGGGAAAAAGCAGTGCAGAATGCGGTGCTGGAGCTTAAGAACCGTTTTGGCAAAAATGCCGTCGTAAGAGGTATGAATCTGGAGGAGGCAGGCACTGCGATCGAAAGAAACGGACAGATAGGAGGGCATAAAAGCGGTGAAAAGACAAAAAATGGACAGGGCGGAAAGGGCAAAGCAGTTTATGTCATTCGCCGCGCTCAAGGGCTATGACGAGGCTGTAAGAAGGATAGAGAGCGAATACTCTCCCAGGCGGGAGCTTTCCGAGGATATGAAGACGGAGCTTGACCGCACATTAAGCACGCTTTCGGAGGGCGACATTGCAAGAGCGGTTTACTTTGACAGAGGAAAATATGTTTCCGCAGAGGGAGAAGTGCTCAAAATTGACAGACAGGGCAGAAAAATATATATAGACGATAAAATACTGCGTATAGACGATATATTTTCATTGTTCAGGTTGTAAATTTCTTTAAATGATGTTACAATATATAAATACGGTATTGAAAGGAGAGCTTGCCATGATAAGCAAAAAAACGGCTGAGGCTGTGCTTCTCTGCGCGGTTGGCAGAGGAGCAGAGTTTGCGGAGCTTTTTGTTGAAAACAATGCAAAAAATTCTGTATCTCTTGTCAACGGAAAGGTGGAAAGCGCCAATTCGGGCATTGACAGAGGCTGCGGTATAAGAATAATAAATAAGGAAAGGACCGTATATGTCTATACAAACAATATGTCGGAGGACAATCTTTTAAAGCTTGCATCCGAGGGCGCAGAAGCCATACATGGAAATACAAGGCTTAAAAATATAGTATTTTCCGCTTTGGAATATGATAAGCTCTATACGCCTGCGGTTATGCCCGATTCCGTTAAAAAAAGCGATATCGTGGATATGCTTAAAACGGGCAGCAATGCGGCATACGGCTATAATAAGCTTATAACGCAGACGCGTATGGGCTATACCGATTCCTGTCAGAATGTCATAATAGCAAATACGGAGGGGCTTTGGGCAGAGGACGAAAGAGTGAGAACAAGGATAGCCGTTTCCGCAGTCGCCTCAAACGGCAGCGAAAAGCAGACCGGCTATTTCGGTCCCGGAGCGCTTAAGGGCATTGAGTTTTATGACAATATAAACATAGAAGCTATAGCCGGGGAGGCTGCGCGTTCTGCCGTCACCATGCTTGGGGCAAGCAACTGTCCGAGCGGCAAAATGTCCGTTATAATGGATAACGGCTTCGGCGGAGTAATATTCCACGAGGCCTGCGGTCATGGACTTGAGGCTGCGGCAATAAGCAAGAACGCATCGGTATTTGCGGGCAAAATAGGTCAGAAAATAGCCTGTGAAAGGCTCACAGCCATAGACGACGGCACTATACCCGGAAGCTGGGGAAGTATAAATATAGATGACGAGGGCGTAAAAAGCAGAAAAAATATACTCATAGAAAACGGCATATTAAAGGGCTATATGACGGACAGATACAACGGCAGACTTATAGGCATGAAGCCTACGGGCTCTTCGAGGCGTGAAAGCTATAAATATATGCCTGTTTCCAGAATGACAAACACATATATAGCGGCGGGAACGGACAAAAAAGAGGATATAATAGCCGACACGGAATACGGCATTTATGCAAAGTATATGGGCGGCGGATCCGTAGACCCCGCAAGCGGTGATTTCAATTTTGCCGTAAACGAGGCTTATATGGTGCGAAACGGCAAAATATGCGAGCCTGTGCGCGGGGCAACGCTCATAGGCAAGGGCAGCGAGGTGCTCCTCAATATTGACAGGATATCCGACAATTTGGCTCTTGCCGAGGGTATGTGCGGAGCGTCCAGCGGCAGCGTACCCGTGTGTGTGGGTCAGCCCATGATAAGAGTGCAGAATATAACGGTGGGAGGCAGAGAATGATGGATATAGATGCTTTGAAAAACCAGCTTTTTGAAAAAGCACACAAAAAGGGCTTTGAAGACTGTGAGCTGTATTACAGCGAAAATTCCCACTCATCTGTTAGCGTTTACAAGGGCAAGCCGGAAAAATATCAGAACAGCCAAAGCGGAGGCTTTTGTTTCAGAGGCTTATATAACGGCAGAATGGGTTATTATTTCAGCGAAACAACGGATATTGACATTGACAGCGTTATTGACAATGCTATGGCAAATGCGGATATAACCGACACGGACAATAAGGAATTTATATCCGAGGGCAGTAAAAGCTACAGCAGTGTTAAAATATACAATGCTTCACTTGACGCTCTGAGCATGGAACAAAAGCTTGAAACGGCGCTTGAAGCAGAGCGCGCGGCTTTGGAATATGACAAAAGGATAAGACCCGAAAGAGCTGCGGTATCCACGGGCAAAACAAGTGTGTATATTGCCAACACAAGGGGACTGGAGCTTTCCGAAAAACGCAATTATGCATCGGTAAGCGTTTCGGTAATGGCAGAGGAAAACGAAAATACAAAGAGCAAATATGAGCTTTTTGTAGGCAATGATATTGAAAAGCTCGATCCCGCAAGGCTTGGCATTACCGCGGCAAAAAAAGCGGTAGCTGCCCTTGGCGGCACACCTGTTAAAAGCGGGAGCATGAAGGTCATACTCTCGAATGAGGTCTTTGCGGATATTTTAGGCTGTTTCCTGCCCGTGTTTTATGCCGAGGAAGTGCATAAGGGCTTTTCTATACTTAAGGATAAAATGGGCGAAAAGATAGCCTCGGACATTCTGACAATAAGGGATGATCCTCTTATTGAAGGCGGATTTGCCTCCTGTTCCTTTGACAGCGAGGGAACGGCGGCTTACAGCAAGAATGTTATAGAAAACGGCGTGCTCAGGACCTTGCTCTATAATCTCAAATCTGCCGCAAAGGACAATGTGCGCTCTACGGGCAACGGCTTTAAAGCAGGCTTTAAAAGCGCAGTTATGACCTCAGCCACAAATTTCTTCGTTGAAAAGGGCAATAAAACGCTTGACGAGGTAATAAAAGAAACGGGCGAGGGATTATTCATAACCGATGTTGCGGGGCTTCATTCGGGAGCAGACAGGATATCGGGAGATTTTTCGCTTGCCGCAGAGGGCTTCAGAATAGAAAACGGCGATGTGACAACGCCCGTAGATCAGATAACTATAGGTGGAAATTTTTATGATATGCTTAAAAATATAACTGCAATTGCAGATGACCTCAAATTTTACGCGTCGATAGGCTCACCGTCCGTTGCCGTTAAAAATATTACCGTCGGCGGACTTTGATGCGCTATAAATACGATTTACACGGGAGAAAACATTATGATTGACAGCCTTATTTTTGATCTTGACGGCACGCTTTGGGATGCCACGGAGATGATATGCAAAACATGGAATATAATACTCAATGAATATCCGCAGGTCAAGCGCGAGCCTATAACTGTGGAGGAGCTTACTCATTGCATGGGCTTACAGCTTGATATCATAGGAAGAAAACTTTTCCCCGACACTGCCGAACACCTTAGAGTGGAGCTTATGGACAAATGCTGCGCTCTGGAGTGCGAATATCTGGCGAAGTTCGGAGGTAATTTATATCCCAAGCTGGAGGAAACCTTGAAGTATCTAAGCGATAAATACCGCCTTTTTGTGGTGAGCAACTGTCAGGAGGGCTATATAGAAAGCTTTTTCAAGGGACATAATTTGGGCTTATATTTCACGGACTATCTTTCCGCGGGAGAAACGGGACTTTCAAAGGGTGAAAACAATAGGCTTATTATTGAAAGGAATAAGTTGAAAAGCTCCGTGTATGTGGGCGACACGCAAGGCGATAAGCAGTCTGCGGATGATGCGAGTATACCCTTTGTATACGCCGCCTACGGCTTCGGCAAGCCCGACGGCTATGACTATATAATACACAAATTCAGCGAGCTTGCGGATATATTCTAAAAAAAATAATGCACACCCCTATGAGTGATTAGTTCACATAGAAGCTTGTAGAGGTAAGCATTGCTCGTCCGCAAATAAACATATACAATAAGTATTTTATCGGCACCAAAAAGGACAGCATCACGCTGTCCTTTTTATGTTAATATTTATACCTTACTTTCTTTCCTGCCATATACTATATAATAAACTATAGGCACAAGCACAAGATTTACTATCATAGCTATGAGCAGACCGAAAAGCATTAGCACTGCCATGGGCACGAACAATGCGTCGCCGAAAAGGGCAAGAGGCATAAGTCCGAGCACAGTAGTCATTGTACTCATCATTATAGGTCTTAGCCTCTGACCTCCCGCGCTTCTGCACGCCGTTTCGATGTCAAGTCCCTTGTCGACCTCATTTGTTATGCAATCTATAAGCACTATGGCGTTTGCAAGCACGCAGCCCAGCAGGCTGACTGCGCCTATAAGCGCAAACAGACTCAGAGGTTGTCCCGTTATCATAAGTGCCGTAAATCCTGCTGCCAGTCCAAAGGGCATTGATATGAATACTATACCGACCTTTCTGAATGAACCGAACTGTATAAGCAGTATTATAAGTATGAATATAATTGCCACAAGAGCCGCAACGCCTATGTTTGCAAGCACTTCCTCGAAGAATATCTTTTTCTTGCCCGATTTTTCTATAGTTACGCTTTCGGGGAATTGGTCGATATTTTCCTCTATCTGCTTTTCAAGCTCTGTCTGTATGTCCAGATCGCTCACCTTTGAACTGTTGTAGCAGCCCACTATCCTTCCTCGTCTGCCGTCTATACGCGAAAGCGAGGTTATCTGCGGCTTTAATGAAACATCGGCAAACTGAGAAACGCTGTGCTTGTTTCCCGTTATGGAGGACTTCACCTTGAGCTCCTTTATCTGCTCGCGGGAGTCCACATTTGTATCCAGCACAATGTCATATTCCTTGTTGCCGCTTCTGTATGCTGACACCGTTCTGCCCATGAGAGCTATATTCAGTTCGTTCTGTGCCTCTGCCTCCGTAAGTCCCAGGCTGTTGAGCTTGAGTGAATCCATGTTCACATAGTAGCTGTAGGTTGCAAGCTCGTTCTTGTTCCTTACGCCCTTTGTGCCCTCGATGTTTGTGAGCATATCGTTTATCATCTCTGCGGCGGTGTTGAGGTCATCAGTGTTGTCCGAATATATCTTCATTTCAACGGGCTTTGAATTGAGCGTCATTATTCCCAGCTCTTCAACAAGCATCGATGCTCCGCCGACTCTGCTGTTTAATTCGTCCTGAAGGAAGTCTACCATCTCGCCTGCGTTTTTGAATCTGTCGCTCTTTGAGAAATCCGCCCTCATAAGTATATCTCCGACATTATCTCCCGCGCCCTTGGGCAATATGGAATAGTCATATCTAGGTATGACTGCGCCAACGCCGCTGAGATAATATTGAGTTTCGGGCTGTTCGTCCAGCACAGCCTCTATGTTGTTGACTATCTCTCTTGTCCTGTCAAGGCTGTCCTCGTTGTCGCACTGCACATCTATTGTTATAATATCCTTGCCCGCCATAGGTACTATCTGTTTTTCAAGCGTAAATACAGATGAAAGGAGTACAAGCGCAAATATAACCGCGCAGAATATAGTTGTCCTTCTGTGCTTGAATGCGTGCTCGAAAAGACTGTCGTATATTCTCTGCGACAAGGGCTTTTTGCTGCTTTTCTTTTCCTTTGTCTTGTCAAGGAAGAAATAGCTCATAACGGGAGTAACGCATATCGACACCAGATATGAAGCCACAAGACAGCATATTATAACAACCGGGAATGTTATGGCTATCTGTCTGTATGCTCCGGGAAGCGTAAGTATGGAGCTGAAGGCAAGCACCGCCGTAAGCATGGATATGAATACGGGTAGGGCAACCGAAGCCGCGCCCTTTGCCGCCGCCTCTTTTTTGTCCATACCGCTGTCTATGTTTTTCTGTATGGCATCGCTTACAACCACAGCGTTGTCTACCAGCATACCCAGCACCACTATGAGCGAGGCAAGAGAAACGAATTGTATTTCAAAGCCCATTATATATGTGCATATGAAGCTTGCAAATATAGACAGGGGAATTGCAAATGAAACAACCAAGGCATTTCTGAAATTCATACCTATCATTATGACTATTATTACAAGCACTATGGACTCTATAAGGTTTATAACAAAGTCGTTTATGGAATCCTGAACATCGTCGGGCTGCAAAAATACCTTGTTTACCGTTATGCCCTCGGGGAGAGAAGCGTTGTATTCGTCTATTGTGCGGTTTATCTCATCGCCTACACTCACAACATTGAGCCCCTCCTGAAAATATACCGCAAGCACAGTTGAACGCTTGTTGTTGTAAATATAATATCCCTCGTCGTCGGGCACCTCGGTCGTTATGTCTGCTATGTCGGAAAGCCTTGTGATAATATAATCATCATTTGTGCTGACGATTATATTCTTTATTTCGTCTATGCTTTCAAATTGTCCCGATGTGTTTACATTTATGCTGTTGCCGTCTGCCGTAACGGAGCCTGCGGGGAGCGTGGTGTTGTGATATTCTATAAGCTGCGCAAGCTCTGCCAGAGACACGTCTATGTCGTTGAGCTTTTCTATGTTTACATTTATTTTTATCTGCGAGGGTACATCTCCGTAGATATCTACCTTCCTTATACCCTCAATTAACCTAAGTTTATTGCTTATTTCTTTGCTTCTGTCCGAAAGCTCGTCGCTTGAGATGTTGTCGCCCGTAACGGCAAGTATAAGTCCTGCCGTATCCATTATGTCGTCGTCAACCGTAATAGATGAAACTCCCGAGGGCAGCTCCGGCTTGAGGTTGTCAAGCTTCTTTCTCAGCTCGTCAAACTGCTCGTCGACCTCATCCTGTGAAAGATCCATGCTTAAATTAACGCTTGTCACGCTGTAGCTGTCGCCTGCCGTTGTGTCACATTTGTCAAAGCCGTCAAGCTCCATACACGCATGCTCGATTTTCTCCGACACAAGCTGCTCCATATCCTCTGCGGATGCTCCGGGATATATTACCGTAACGCTTGCAACGGGAAGCACTACCTTCGGGAAATGCTGTTTAGGCATCTTGTAGTATGAAAATGCGCCTGCGCAGAATATCATGAGCATCATCATTATAACAAGTGATTTTCTTTCTATGAGAGCCTTAAAAAAATTACTGCCTTTCATATTTTCAGCCCTCCGTTTTCACAAGGTCGTTTTCCCTGAGATTCTTTATTCCCTCCGTCACGACTACAGCCGTAGGATCGTCTATCTGTATCTCTACCTTGTCTCCGTTGAAATCGCCCAGTACCACCTGCTTTTTATATATCCTGTTTTCGCTGTTTATGGCATAAACATAGTCCACGCCGTCCGAGTTGAACACTGCGTCTATAGGTACATAGCAGCCTGCCGTGCTGCCTGTGACGATCTTAACATCTACGGTCTCGCCTATGGTATAGTCACCCGAAAGCCCTATATCCACGGCGTATGTCCTTGTCTGCTCGTCGGGATACTGCGCTATAGTCTGTATTGTGCCTCTGTCGCTGCCGTTTATTATGGCTGTTCCGCCCACGGATATGTTCTTGTATTCCTCATCGCTTGCGCCTACGGTTACAATTATATCCGTGCTCTTTGCCACAACCACGGGATAGCCTGCCGATATAACTTCGCCCTCTTTGAAAGGAAGCTCCATCACATAGCCGTCGCTGTCCGCCTTTATAACGGCATCGTTTATATTTTTGGCTGTTATGGCGTTTGACGCTTCTGCGCTTTTAAGTGCTGCGCGAGCGGCTTCAACATCCTTTGACTTTGATGTGTTTAAGTTTGCAAGGCTCTTTTCAGCTTCTGTTTTCTGCGCCTTTGCAGCGTCAAGCTCCGCCTTCTTGCTTTCAAGCTCCGCTTTGTGTCCTTCGTATGTAGCCTTTGCCGCCTCAAGCTCTGCCGATTTCGTTTTGAATGTGCTTTCAAGCGAATCCAAGTCCTTGTCGGCATAACCGCCCACGGCATTAATTTCTCTTGCGGCTTCAAGCTCTCCTTCGAGAGTGTCAAGAGCAGTTTTTCCCGCCTCTATATTGACCTCCTCTGCGTCAAGTCCCGTTTCGAGAGCTTCTATGCCTTTTTCTCCCGCAGCAATGGATTTTTCGAGAGAGCTTATCTGCGACTTGGCATTTGCAATGTTTGTGTCATATGTGCTTATGGTCTTGTCAAGAGTTGCCTGCGCCTGATCCCTTGTGTTGCCGCCTATTGAAGCCTGATACTCCATAGAGGTGGTGTCGAGCCTTGCAAGCACATCGCCCGCATTGAACTTCTGACCCTTTTCAACACATATCTCGGCTATCTTTCCGGACGCAAGGAATGAATAATTTTTAGTTTCCTTTGCCTTTACAATGCCTATGTAGCTATAACCCGACATAACGCTTTGTTCGGCAACAGGCTCCGCCTTCACTATTTTTGCGGCAGCCTCCTTTTCTTCGCTGTCATTTGCCTTTCCGCATCCGCTCACAGCCAGCGCCATGCACATTATCACAGCTATGGGCAGCACCTTCATTTTCATATATGTAAAACCTCCCGATAATTTTATTCTACCTTATATTTTATTACTTTTTTTGTAAAATTCAATGGTCAGTATTATACACATTGTATAATAATACACGATTTTTGCTGTTTTGTTGCTTATTACACAAATGCTTGAAAATTGCCGAAAACTATGTTAAAATTACATAAGAAGGGAGGTAACAGCCTTGTCGGACAAAACAGACCTAAGGGTCATAAAGACCAAAAACGCCATAAAAAATGCCTTTCTGGATCTCATAGAAGAAAAGGGCTATGCCAATGTCAGCGTTACAGACATTGCCAAAAGAGCGGAGATAAACAGAAAGACATTCTATATTCACTATGAAACAAAGGAGATACTCTATAATACGATAGTTGAGGAATTTATGGAGGTGCTTTCTCCCACGCTTGACGACATACCCAGATTGAAGGGCAGAATGCAGAGGCGATATATAGAGCATCTGCTTGACAAATTCAGAGAGTACAAAAGAGATTTCAACGCTCTTATAAGCGACAATACCAACAGTGACTTTACAAACCGACTTAAGGAAAAATTCTATTATGACATAATTTCAAAAACTCACATAACGGAGAAAACAACGGGCACAAGCTTCACTCCGGAGCTTCTTATGGAGGCATATTTCTATCTTTTCATGGTTTTTGCAAGGTGGTGGGTAAATAGCTCCGACATTACTCCCTCAGAGGTCGTGGATATGATAGTCGAGTTTTTCTCAAAGAGGACTTTGGAATTTTTGGGCATAGATTTTACGGGATATGCCAAGAAAACGACATAAAGTATTTGACATTGAGCTAAAATTGTTATACTATGTAAATAGTAATAAAATTTGGAGGTAATCACTATGTATGATTTTGACGAAATTAAAAATACCGATCCCGATATCGCCGAAGCGATAGACGCGGAGCTTACAAGGCAGCGTAACAACATCGAGCTTATAGCCTCGGAGAACTTTGTTTCAAAGGCTGTTATGGCGGCAATGGGTTCACCCCTCACAAATAAATATGCCGAGGGCTACCCGGGCAAGAGATATTACGGCGGCTGCGACAAGGTGGATATAGCCGAGAATATTGCAAGAGACAGAGCCTGCAAGCTTTTCGGAGCGGAGCACGCCAATGTTCAGCCTCATTCGGGCGCACAGGCAAATATGGCTGTGTTCTTTGCTGTACTTAAGCCCGGTGATACCGTTCTGGGCATGAATCTTGCTCACGGTGGACACCTTACACACGGTTCTCCCGTAAATATGAGCGGTAAGCAGTACAACATAATTCCCTACGGCGTTAAGGAATCAGACGGCACAATAGACTACGACGAGGTAAGACGACTTGCCCATGAGCATAAGCCCAAGCTTATAATAGCAGGCGCAAGCGCTTATTCAAGAATAATTGATTTTAAGACCTTCAGCGACATTGCAAAGGAGGTTGGCGCATATCTCATGGTAGATATGGCTCATATAGCGGGTCTTGTTGCGGCAGGACTTCATCCCAGTCCCGTACCCTATGCAGATTTCGTTACTACCACTACTCACAAGACATTGAGAGGTCCCAGAGGCGGTATGATACTCTGTAAGGAAGAAAATGCAAAGCTTATAGACAAGGCTATATTCCCCGGCATACAGGGTGGTCCTCTTATGCATGTCATAGCCGCAAAGGCAGTCTGCTTCGGCGAGGCTTTAAAGCCAGAATTCAAGGAATATGCAAAGCAGGTCGTAAAGAATGCCAAGGTATTGAGCGAAAGACTTATTGAAAACGGCTTCAATATTGTTTCGGGCGGTACGGACAATCATCTTATGCTTGTTGACTTAAGACCTATGCACATAACGGGCAAGGAGCTTGAGGCAAGACTTGACGAGGTTGGCGTTACCTGCAACAAGAATGCTATACCCTTCGATCCCGAAAAGCCGGGCATTGCAAGCGGTATAAGGCTCGGTACTCCCGCCGTTACCACCAGAGGAATGGTAGAGGAGGATATGGTTGAAATAGCCGACATCATCACTCTTATAGCAAAGGACTACGAGGGCAATAAGGAAGAGGCAAGAAAGAGAGTAAAGGCTCTTGTTTCAAAGTACCCGCTTTATTGATAAGTTTATTAACACGCAAAGGAACCGCGTCTGCGGTTCCTTTATGAATATTACGGAGAAAAGCAATGAAAAAAATTACACTGTTTATTTTTATACTTTCACTCTGCATTATCCATGCGGGCAGCGCAATGGGCGAAAATGCAAAATATAATATTACGGTCAACAAAGCCACAAATTGCGTTATCGTTTACAAGTGCGATGAAAAGGGCAGTTATGTACCCTTCAAGGCTATGATATGCTCCGTCGGCGCAAACAATTCAACTCCCGCAGGCGTTTTCAATACCAAAGCAAAGTATGTCTGGCGTCCGCTCTTCGGCAATGTCTATGGACAATATGCCACCAGAATAAACGGCAATATACTTTTTCATTCGGTTTATTACTCAAAGCCAAGCCCCGATACGCTTAAAACTGCGGAATACAACAAGCTTGGCACCGCCGCATCCATGGGCTGTGTCAGACTTACTGCGGCAGACGCCAAGTGGATATATGATAACTGTCCCATAGGAACACAGGTGAAAATAATAAACAATGGCACGGATCCTCTGCCAAGACCACAGGCTGTAAAGCTTGGTCAAAACGCTACATATAAAAACTGGGATCCCACAGATCCAAACCCGAATAATCCGTGGAAAAACGAGGGCGTCAAATTCACCTATCAACAGCTTTATAAGAGCATAAAAGCGGAGGACAAGCTTACGCCTTATAAGCTTGCGGAGGTCATAAGACAGGGTGTCACCGCCTATGATACGGCAAATAATCCCATTGATTACACTCTTGCTTATAATATTTCTCCCGTGGCAAAGGGCAAGTATGAAGTGAAGTATCACGCAGAGGATATATTGGGAAATAGTGCCGAGATAACGGGTTATGTCATAATAGAGTAGGAAGGATAGAAAAGGCTATGAAAAAAAGACATATAATAGGCTTGATAATTGCAATAATACTTATAGCGGGCTATTATGCACTTGACTATGCCACAAGTGACAAAATGGGCAATGAGACCGATATTGTATCCGAAATAGTACAGCAGGAGGACGGTCCCTCCGCCGTATATCATAATGAAAATAAGCATTATACCTTCCGCACCGAAAAGCAATTGAACGAGCACTACGAAAAGCATGGTGTCGAAATGGGTTTTTCCTCGGCAGAGGAATATCTCGAGGCAGCAAACGCCGTTGTCAACTCGGATAAGGCGCTTCATAAGCTTGAAAAGGAAGATAATGATGATGTGTACTATATAGAGGCCACAAACGAATTTGTTATTGTTTCGGGACAGGGCTATATCCGCACTTACTTCAATCCAAGCGACGGCATAGACTATTTCAACAGACAATAAACCGAATATATTGACATATAAAAAACGGAGCCTGTTACGGACTCCGTTTTTGTATACACCCACCGGGAATCGAACCCAGAACTAACCCTTAGGAGGGGCTTATTATATCCGTTTAACTATGGGTGCATATCATTGATATTATAACGCCTTGTGCGTCAAAAGTCAAGATGATTTTGAATTAAATACATTATTGATATAATAAATGCTGAGGCGCTTAAGCCCCAACATTTATTATATAACGTCTAGAAATAGCTGACCTTTATGTGCTTGCCCATCTGTCTTAAGCACTCGGAAAGCTCTTGAACAAGATTCATTTTTATATTGAAGTTGATAGGCAGCTCGGGATTCTGATGAGCGGGATTGATAGCTCTGCCAACAAAGAAATTGATATCCGTGGCTTCTTCAAAGAGAAGCTTTGAAATAAGCGACGCACCGTCACGGCTAAATCCCCAATGCTCATATTCCTTGTTTTCGGACAAAAAGTCTTTGGCATATTCAAGCACTTTGTTGACGGTTATAACGCCCTCCGTAACAAGGTCTACGCCGTCAATTACCGATATGGGCGGAACGCCGTTGCTCTCAAAGCTCAGCGTTGCTTTTACCTCCTTACCGAGGAATTTCGCAGCAATGGAGGCTGTTGTACCGCCGCATATGATATGCTTGCCCGCCTTTGAGAAGAAAAGAGACATCATCTTTCCACAGTCGTTTCTGTCGGATGGCGGTCCGAAAAGTATATTCATTGGATTTCTTTTCCTTACTCTTATTACGCACGCCGAAGCATCGTCGCCCGGCTTGCCGCCATAAAGCCTTTCGCACTCGTTTATAAGTATTGTGGCGAGTGTCTTGGCATTGTAGCCTGCCGGCTCTATAGTTTCCATAAAGTCTATTATATCCTTGAGCTTCCAGCCGAAATTATAAGAAAGACCTATGCCCGCATGAGGACAACCGTCACTCATGGCAACGAAAAGATCGCCCTCTTGGAGCTTTATTTTTGCCTTATATATCCTTTTGTCGTCAATATTCAGCTCCTCGCGGGGATAGCTGTAGTTCTTGCCGTCACGCAGTATAAATACCTGCGGATTGTCATACTGTATGATCTCCGCATATTCATTATCCACAAGATGTATTATTGTGAATGTGGAATATGCCACTCCTCTTTGCGAGCATACGGGAAGTGTAGCCGCAACAGTAGAAACACAGTCCTCTATGGAAAGTCCCGCAGCCATAAGAGTAGATATTATTTTAGAGGTAAGCGTTGAAAGTATACTCGCTTTAACACCGCTGCCAAGTCCGTCGGCAAGCACTATTACGGCTGAATTGTCATCATTGTTTACTACATCTATATGATCGCCGCAGAGCTGTTCCTCATAGTGATTTATACTTTTGTAGCCAATATCAGCGCAAAGATCATTCATTTGAGATCATCTCCTTAAGCTTTGTAAGAGCGATCTTGGTCTCTGCTGCCGTTTCGCCCAGAAGCGAAGCTATCTCCTGAACTATACGCATCTGCTTATCGACCACCTTGTCGGTGACTTCTATTGTCTGAACGCTTATCTTTTCCTTCTGCTTGTTGCTCTTTTCCTCGTCTGTTACATCTCTCAATATGCAGAGCATAATGTGATATTCCTTGTCGGCTATTATCGTTTCCTCCACATATCTGTCATACTCCGCAAGATATATTCTCTTGTTTTCTATACGCTGTCCCGTATTCTGCACATTTATAAAGTCTATGGGATCCATTATCCTTATAATAGGCTCGCCAAGGACATCCGAAACGGAGCTGACATTGAATATCTTTTTTGCGGACTTATTTATGAGTTGCACTTCAAACTGCTCGTTCACAACTATAATACCGTTGGGAGTGTTGTTTACGATGTTGTCCGAGAAGCTCTCCGCCTTTTCTTTAAGGAAGGGCAGACACATGGATATTTCCGCCTTGCCCTGATATATTGCAACTGCCTTTTCGCGGCAGGTGTCATAACCGCATGAACCGCAGTTAAGCTCGTCCTCGGGCTTGGTCTTGCCCATATTTTTGAGTACGGCGCGGATTTCCTCCTCTGTGGGCATACTTAGCTTTTTGTCTATTGGCTCAAAGTTCTTTACTATCTCGGCATAACCGGGCTGTTCCACTTCAAAATCGTCCTCGCCCGCATAGCTTGACACAGCCTTATATTCCCTCACGGGAGAGAGATTGAATTTCTCCATAACGGGACCGGAAATACAGCTGCCGCTGCAAGCCGACATCTCAATGAAACACTTATGTATACTGCCTTTTTCTATGTCCTTGAGAGCGGCTATACAATTCTGTGTACCGTCTATAGCCATATATGTATAGCCCTCGACCTCCTCACGCATGGTCTTTAAAATGCCGCCTGTTGTGGGGAAAAGTCTTGCTCTGCTCTTTTCGTTATCGTCCATGTTCTTTTCAAGCTCAATATTCTTGCTTTCAAGCCACCTTGTAAGCTCCTCAAATGTAAGAACTGCGTCAACGATATCGCCGTAGTGATCAGCCTCGTCCTTCTTTGAAAGACAGGGACCTATAAATACCGTTTTAGCGTCGGGTATACGCTTTTTGATATCGGTACAGTGTGCCTGCATGGGCGAAAAAGTGTTTGCAAGGTAGGGCAGTGCCGATGGAAAATGCTTCTGAATAAGCAGATTGACGGAATGACAGCAGGACGATATAAGTATATCCCTGTTGTCCTCTCTCAGCATCCTGAGATATTCATTCTTTACAACGGTAGCGCCGAGCGCCGTTTCCTCGGCATCGTAAAAACCGAGTTTTTTTAACGCCGAACGCATTCCCTCAATGCCTACGCCTTCATAATTTGCAATAAAGGAGGGCGCAATGCTTGCAACGACCTTGTCGCCGCTTTCTATCATTACTCTTACCTTTTCGGTCTCGTCCGTTATTTCCTTTGCATTCTGAGGACATACCACGAAGCATTGACCGCAGAGTATACACTCGTTTCCTACGATATGCGCTTGTCCTGCCGAAAAGCGTATTGACTTTACGGGACAGTGACGAATACACTTGTAGCAGTTTTTACAATTTGATTTTTTAAGTTTGAGCCATTCAGCCATGTTTATAATCTCCTACCTTACAACAGAAAGTACATTTTCTTCAAAAAATGTGTCAAAATTTTCGGGCTTTATCTTTGTGAACACCTTGTCGTCAATATGTATTGTAACGCCCTCGCGGTTGCAGCTGCCCGTGCAGAAGCTGCCGGAAAGCACTACCTTGTCTTCGAGCTTGTGATCCTTCACAGCCTTTTCAAATTTTTCAACGATTTCCTGCGAGCCCTTAAGATAACAAGAGCTTCCCACACATATTTGCACAATAAGCATAAATATTACCTCACAGTCTAAAACAATAATTATGCCGAAAAGCGTAAAATCGTTGTATTTTTCGGCATTTGAGTCTCCTTGTAATTTAAACATATTTTGTCGTATTTGTCAAGTGGAGAGGCGCAATTTACAACATATTTACAGTATCATAAATACATTACGATTTTTTGGAATACAGAAAAATTAAAAATTGTTCATTTCTTAAAAATATATTTAATTTCTTTTCAATGTATGCTATAATTTATTTGAAAAAGAACATATGTATTGATGAAAAAATGGAGGATGTGTGATATGATCGTAACAGCTTTGCTCATCACGGCGTCTATACCGCTGTTGGGTATTGTGGCGGAATATTTTAACAGATGTATCAAGTTTTTAATAAAAAAACTGCTTGGCGCCAAATTTACAAATATACTCTGCAATTACATAACCTTTCCGGGAACGGTGCATCATGAGCTTTCTCATGCGCTGTTTGCTTTTCTGACGGGCGCAAAAATAGAAAAAATATCACTGTTTAAACCCGACGGAGATTCTTTAGGTTCCGTAGAATATCGCAACAGAGGCTTTTTCGTTGTAAGAGCCATACAGGATTCAATGTCAGCTATAGCGCCGATACTCTGCGGTGCCGTCACAAGCAGCGCTATTATATATGCCTTATTTAATTGCAGTCTGCCCGTCATCGTAGTCATAGTGCTCATATATCTGCTCATATCCATCGTTTTGCATATGAGGATGAGTCCCGCCGATATCAAGATAATGTGGAAGGGTATACCGGTGATTTTTCTCATAGCGCTTTTGGTCGTATGGCTTACCAAATTTGACCTGCTCTCATTTTTTGGTATAGTATAATGACTTCATAAAAACATATAAAAATGCTCCCTCGATTTTATGGAGGGAGCTTAATTATTATACCCTTACTTTACCCGCAAGCACCTGCTTGTAGTCCTCATAATTAGCTTTAAGAAGCTCGGGAGTGTTCAGTTCATACGGACATTTTGATTTACACTGTCCACAGTTGATACATTTTTCTATCTGCTTCATATTTTCCTGCCATGTTTCATTGAGCCATGCCTTTGACGGAGCTCTCCTGAGCATAAGCGACATTCTGGCGCAGTTGTTTATCTGTATATTCATGGGACAGGGCATACAGTATCCGCAGCCGCGGCAGAAATTACCGCTGAGCTCTGCCTTGTCTTTGTTTATAGCCTCCATTATTTCCTCATTCATTACGGGAGTGTCATTCATGTAAGAAAGCCATTCATCAAGCTCGTTTTCACGCTGTATTCCCCATATAGGCATTACATTGTCATATTGACCAATAAAGGCATATGCCATTTGAGAATTTGTTATTATACCTCCGGCAAGCGCTTTCATGGCTATAAAGCCCATATTTTTTTCTTTACACTTATCTGCAAGAGCAAGCTCTCTTTCTCCCGAAAGATAGCTGAAAGGAAACTGCAAGGTCTCATACAAGCCGGATTTAATTATTTCTTCTGCTATACCTATCTTGTGAGCGGTTATGCCGATGTGCTTTATAAGCCCCTGACGCTTGAAATCCTCCATAAGCTCATACATTCCCGTTCCGTCGTCGGGCGCATAACAGCGGTCAACGCAGTGAAACTGGTAAATATCTATATAGTCGGTCTTAAGCAGCTTAAGAGATTCCTCAAGCTGTTTTTTCATGTCTTCGGTGTTTTTTGCCATTGTTTTGGTGGCGATAAATATATTTTTTCTGACATCCGACAGAGCGAGACCTATTTTTTCCTCGCTGTCGGAATAAGCCCTTGCAGTATCAAAAAAGGTGATACCTCCCTCATACGCCCTTTGCAGTATCTTTACGGCAGTATCGATGTCATCGCGCTGTAAGGGAAGGGCGCCAAAACCGTTCTGCACAGAGCTTATGCCCGTACTTCCCAGAATAATTTTTTTCATTCGTATCACTCCTTAAATATAGACCTTATTAATATAATTATACATTCTGTCAGCGATTTTGGCAATATATTTTTAATTTTGTATGGTAGTAGCCTCACTGTTTGTATGCTGTCTTCCCTCGTGGTCTATGTAATAGTTTTCTCTCAAAATAAGCTCGCTTACAGGCACTATTTCATAGCCTTTCTCCTTAAGCCCCTTTATTATGGTATCAAGCACATCGGGAGTATATTTTGCGTCATTATGAAAAAGTATTATAGAGCCGTCTCCCAGATGCTTGTGATTGAGCACCTGATTTGTCTCATGCTCGGCTCCCAGCTCTTTCCAGTCTAAGCTGTCGATATCCCACTGTATCGGATAATATCCGCATTCTTCCGCTGCCGTAAGCACCGTGTCATTGTATTCGCCAAACGGTGGACGGTATAATATGGGGTCTGTATTCAAAAGCTCCTTTAGCTTGTTGTGACAGTCCATAATATTTTTTTTGTTGTCCTCCAAGCTCAACTGCGAGCTGTGCGGATGTGTATTGCTGTGATTTCCCACATCGTGTCCGTTTTCGTATATCTTTTTGACCTCATCCGGATATTTGTCCACCCAGTAACCGCAGAGGAAAAATGTAACCTTTACATCATTCTTGTCTAAAATGTCAAGTAATGTGTCCGTGTCCTCCGCTCCCCAAGGAGCGGGTAATATAAGAAGCAATTCGTTAAAACGCCGAAAGCTATGGATTTATGCGGATTATCGCAAGTCCATAGCTTTCTTTGGATTTAGTATGTACAGATATTATAAAACAGGGATTTCCGTTCTGCGTTCATATAATAATAAGTTATTACTTATCACTGTTGAAAAGATTCTGAATTTTCTTTTTTGTGTCTTCAATGTTATTCTGAATTTTCATTTTTTTTGCTTCACGTTTGATATACTTTTCACTTTCAATTTGTTTATCCAACATTCTGCCGGCCTGTTCGACAGAAATATTATCTCCTCTTTTAATATTCCTGTCTATTACCTCTGAATTGGACAGACTTCCCTTGCTTTTGTTTAATTTCTCGTTTGTTACGGCTAAATTTTTTTCATTATTGGCAAGTTCTTTTCTTTGTTCGGGTTTAAGGTCGGGATATGCCTTATTGATCGTGTCTATCGGAGTTACATGATCTATATTTACGTTTTCTCTCTTTATTCTTTTGCCGGTATACTCGTCATCAACAGTTTTTCTGTTTCCAAATTTTTCTTCTTTATACTTGTTTCTTTTGGCTACATCATCGACTTCGCTGCGAGCATTTCGTCTTTCGGCATCGGCTTCCTTTGTAACGGATTTATCCAGATCATCTAATTTTGCATTCCTGTTTCTTTCGGTGTTGGCTGATTGGAATGCTTTGCTTTCGGGATTTTTTCTGACTTCCGATATTTCTTTCATTTAAAATAGCCTCCCTTCCTTAAATTTTTCTCTCCAATCGGAATATAAAACTTTATTTTCGGGAGAATTTGTTACCATATCCCGCATAAAGCATTGTATCGTCAGAATCCTCAATTCATCCGAAATATTTTCCGTGTTATTCAATATCATATTTGAGAAAATACCGTGTATATATTCAATGCTTTCTGCGTTATCTGCCGTTTCTTTTATACCAGGCTGTGCTGACATAATGCCGGCAACAAGTGATGAAAGCTCGCCGAATTTTTCATCCTCGAAAATATCAATGTTGTTTTCGTAAATTATATCCTTAAGTTTAGATTTAAGAGCTTCCGAAATATCAACTCTGTTTATGTTGTTGATTATAAAATCGGTGTCTGCTTCCTCGGCTTCAACACAGCGGTCTTTCAGCAAAAGCTTTAAAACTTCTGTTTTAAACTTTTTTTCGTCAACGTTTTTTCCCGTTGTCCTAATATGCTGATAAGGCATTTCCTTTTCGCTGAATTTATTGATCCTACAGAGAACAGGGTCGACCCAGTCGTTTTGATATATAACTGCTACTCCCTTGGGCAGTTTGGCTATTTCATCTATCTGAGCATCGTTGAGAGCCGCAGCTTTTCCTGCGCTTCTTCTGTCAATTTCATCAGGAAGACGCATTATTATCTTTGTGTTCGTATTTCTTATGGCTGACACATCGACTGCCGACGGAGATTGATCCGCTATAATAAAACCTTCGCCGTATGTTCTCATTTCAGCTATAGCGTTTGATAAAAGCTCCACTGACTTCCCTCCGATGCTCGGATTTTCGGGATCCTGGTCTGTAGATGTCTTTTTAAGTATGTTGTGAGCTTCTTCCAGAACGGTAATATGACGCAGAGGAGAATTCATAGTTGAGGCATCGGACATTCTGTATTCACCCAAACGCATAATAAGTATGCCCATTATAAGAGATTTGGTTTCTGCTGAGCCTACTCTGCTGAGATCGATGATCACATTTTTATCAAAAAGAGTCTGATTGTCTATTTCATCGGATGTAAATATCTGACCGTTCAGACCGTTTGTGAGCGACTTTACTCTTGTTACGAGAGAGCCCATGTAATTGCTTTTGACCTCCTCCGAATATGCCGAATTCCTGATCACATATGTAAGCTCATCAAGAAGGTCTTTAAAATTAGGATAAATATCGCCTTTGGGATTCTGGGACAGTGTAAGATCCCATCCGCAGTCCTCATATGCTTTCAGAACTGCTTCTTTTAATACTGCCGGCATAGCCGCATACATAGGCCAGCATACATTGAATATCTCAATGAGTCTGTCTATATGCTCATATACATGTATTCCCTTGGCAAATCTGAAAGGATTGATTTTTATAAGCGGTGTATAATTCGGATTAGTGCCATAAACAAATACATTTTTCCTTCCGCCGAATACGTTTTTATATTCTCCCTTTGCGGGCTCTATCACCATAAAATTAATGCCTTTTTCCAAAAGATGACCAAGCATTTCATATATGGTATTGCTTTTGCCCGAGCCTGTAGAGCCTGTTATAAATGTGTGCATGGATAAGCTTTCAACATCCAGGCTTATACTGTTGGAATATACGCTTCCCATATTGAATATTTTTCCAAGATTTATTGTGTTTCCGCTTTTACTCATATCGCTGTATTTTACAACTTCTTTTCCGAAATCGGCATGATTTATAACGGGTAGACCGCTTACGGAATGTCTGGGCAGACCCATGTGGAGTGCAAGCTCATTTCCGCTTACAAATGAACATGGTGTGACTTCAATATTACCCATAGCGCCGCTGTATTTAAAAACGGGATGTATGAAATTGGTCACATATTTCCCCAGCATCTCTACTCTTTTCTTGTCGGGATTTTCCAGCCAAGAATTTATGGCGGATATTTCAACGCCTGTATTTGTTCCGCTCATAAGCGCCTTATAAGTGGAAGCGGCGATTTCGGCAGTGCTTGTGTCCTCTGCCATAAAATATGCCGCACATTGGTACATACCAAGGCTTTCAAATTCATCCATTCTCTTTATCTGTCTGTCTATTCTTGAAAGAATGTCAGAAACGATCTTATTATCAGCGGTAATGGTTATGCCGTTTGATGTTCCTCCCGAAATGCCTTGAGTTTTTGATCTGCTTTCATTTTCGGATACGGATTCCGTACTGCTATGATTTACAGAATGAGTATCGCTATAAGAATTTGTAGTGCTTTCGGAATTCGAACTTGAGTTTGTTTTTGACACAATACCGCCAATGTTATTTACCATAGCGCCCAATGTACCGCCGACTAAGGCACCTGCCGTAAGACTCATACCGCCCGACGGAACAGCCAAGGCAACACCGACCAGGTTTACTGCTGCGGCAACTCCCTTCATAGCTTTTCCCGCAGCGTTTTCGCTTGAAACAGAATGACTGCTGCTTTCGCTTTTTGAAACGGTTTCACTGCGAGAATCGGAGGTTCCCTCGGTATCCGAATGTCCTACAGAAGAGCCCTTGCTCTCGCTTCGCGAATAACTTATCGAATTGGAATTTCCATAATTTATCTGTCTTTTGGAAAAGGGAGTAAGCTGAGTATACACGGTCTCGTAGCCTTTTCTTATTTCGTTCATCTGCTCGTGACTGGTAGAATCAGCGATTATGATAGCTGTATATTTTTGACCCTGCATTGAAAGTACAAGCTTTTCTATGCCCTGTACAAAATTGTTGTCGGATGTTATATTTTCTCTTGGATTGGCAACACAGGATACGGAGGATATATTTTTTATCTTTATTTTTTTTATAAGCTCATTTATAGCCTCGTAATCACATTTTTCAGTCTTGGTGCCGGGAAATTGTCCCTTAAGTGCGTTTTCGACCGCCTGTTCAACATAAGATGCTTCATGCATATCGTCGGCGATCCTTATACCCATATAAAAGTTTGTCTTTTTTTCATCACTGTTGAGTATGAGAAAAACAGAACAGTTCAGATTAGCTATAGTATTGAAAACACTTGCGAATTTATAGGTAGAAAATTCGTCTTTTTCATATACCATTTCATTTATTTTAAAAATTCTTATATTATCTTGTATATTGTTTTCAATTAAGCTGTCCTCAAGGGGTACTATTTCCAGCTTGTTCAGATTGCCGACATACTTTTTCAGCACTATATCGTCCACTATAGTCAGAGCATTATTATATTCCGCAAGAATATTGCCGTATTCGGGAACGGATACCTGTTCTTGCTTTTTTAAAGCTATATCGTCCACTATACTTCACTCCTCTTAATTGTCTGTAATTATTACAGCAATACCTGCCAGAGCTATTACACCGCCGGCAACTACGACCCTTCCCTCGGACAGACATATGCCTGCAAGGGCGGTGACTGCGCCTACGGCTGTTATGCCTGCGCCCACCTGTTTCTTTGTAAGGGTATTCTGTCCATTTTTGTGGGTACTGCTGCCTGAAGTTTGCTTTGCTCCCACAGGCTGTTCTTTCTTTATTTCATCGGCATAAATATACTGCACCACGTCTCTGAGAAGAGCGATCCTTTCCTTTGAAAAATTATTCACAACCGCCACAAATTGTGTATTCATATAATCAATTGTGTACTGCGTCTTATCGTAGCTGAATTCTTCGCCGTTGTGTTCGTCATAAAGATCGGGGATCTTTTCCTCGGCATACTGTATCATTTCATCAAACATAGCAAAAGAAGGGTCATCAAGCATAACATTTTTAAGCATTATTCTTGTTCCCAGTCTATCACCATTGTCGACTTCTTCCTTGAATTCCGGTATTATTGCCATATATATTACCTCCTTGTTGTTTTTATGCTTACTTTCTACTTTCTGTTTGATTAAATTATCAAAGCGCTTATATATCCAATATTGAGTTTACCTTGCTTTGTATATTTTCAAGCCATTTGAGCCTATCCTGACTTTCCTTTATGAGTTTTTCAGCATTTTCCTTATCCGTTGCATAGTCCTCCAATTCCTTAAGCTTTATCTTGAGAATGCTGTCCAGCTCATCAAATTTCTTTGCAAATTCAGACTTTATTGCTTCTGTCTGTTGTTTGGCATACTTAAGTGCGCTGTCACGATTGGAATATAGATTTTTTTCAAAAGGTGAAAAGAACTTAACCGCAAGAGCATCTCCCTCAACATATTCTTTGTCACCGTATACTGCTTCATAATGGCCTTTTTCCTGAAACCATGTCCAAGGCTTCCACCATCTCTTGCTTGTGTTTTCCACCCATTCCTTGCCGATCTGAACTCTTTCCGTTTTGACCATGGAATTAATAAGTGAATCTGCATTCGTTTTTATTTCGCCCTGCATTATTTCAAAGGGATTCAGAGCTATATCGCCTATATCTATATCCTGCATAAGTTCGGAAAGCTTTATTTTGTATTGCTCCAGAAGTTCTCCTGCGTTTTTAATCATATTTTTAGTCAAAAGATCCTGAAGACTTACCTGTACTTCCGCCTGCAAATTTTCGGTGATTTTCGAGAAAGAAGAAAGCATTTCATTTGCTTCTCTTTTGCTTAACTTTTTATTTATGGATTCTTTCTCAGAAGTTATCCTGTCTTGAGCCTTCCTTATGATATTGTCTGCAATTTTTTCAGCTTCGGAGTCATAATTTATTTTGCTTATAACGTCCTTGAATTTCTTAGCCTCATTGCCGCTGTTGAGCTTACGCTTGATCATGTCGATATTTGCCAATATTTCATTATGTTTTTCTTGATTTTCGGCAATGTTCTGCTTTGTTTTCTCAAATGAACCCGCACTTTCAAGCCTTTTTGCAAATGTATCTACTATATTTTTGATTTTGGCAGTCTTGGCATATTTGCGGACATACATTTTGATAGCCTGCTCTATAGGTATGATACCGGAATGTATGAGGGCCTGTGTTTTTACATCGTCTTCTTCCTTTGCTTTACTCAGCATTGCTTCAATAGTTCCTCTTACAGATGGTGTGAGCGGAGCATACTTTTCAAAATGCAGCTCTTCATTTTTGTTGAATTTTCTTACCTTACCCTTTGCTGCGTAAACATCATCATCGTCATCATCTTCGCTTTCAGCAAGTATAGTCCTTATATCCAGAGCAGTCAGCGCAGAAGCGGGGAATATATTGGCATTTTCGATACCGTTATCTTTAAGATAATCTCTTACCTTTGATATAGCTGCATCTACGCTGTCTTCACCTTTTCTGAAATCATCTAGTTTATTTACGACAAATATAAATCTGTCTCTTGACTGTTTTCCGCCAACACTCATGCTTTCCGCAACTGTTGTGAGTAAATTGTAATCATCGTTTACGGCAAGCTGTGTAGCATTCATTATATAGAGTACAACTGTTTTTGAAGATTCTGAAAGCATTCTGTAGGTGGCTGCCTTATGTTCAGGATCTCTTGAGTTATTTGGACCCGGAGTATCAACTAATATAAGAGAAACATCTTCGGCAGTAACAAAGGGGATGTTTCCCTCTACTCTTATCCTGGATACTTCTTTATTATCATTAAGGCTTTTCATTATGTCATATGTAAGCTCAGGATGTGTTTGTATCAATACACCGTTTTTGTCATAAGCCTTTGCGGTAAAGACATTTTTGTCATTATCCTTGATTTCTGTTATAGTTGCGGTGCATGCTTCCTGTTTTGCAGGCATAAGCTTCTGTTGAAGAAGAGAATTGATAAGTGTAGACTTGCCGGCACTCATTGTTGCTACAACATTCACCTCAAAGTCGCTGCCTTTTGCATTGTTAAATGCCTTTATTACATCAGGCTGTCTTAATTCATCATATGGTCCCTTCTGTATTTCTTCAAATATTTCTGCAATAGCCTGTTCTTTATCCTTTACTTCTTTTGCCGGTATATGATCAAGTTCAATATTTATACCCTGCTTTTTTGCAGCCTCTGCCATTTCTGCCACATCTTCAAAGTCAAGGACAGTACCTTGAAATTTAAGCTTGAATGAATTCGTGTTAAGCTCCGTCTGAAGAATATCAGGCAGATCCTCTATCCATTCCTGAAGCCTTTCTTCGCCTTTGTTAAGTTTGCTGGTAGCTCTGGGGCTTTTACCATCGATCAGTACCTCTGTTTCAAGCTTGTATGGATTGTACTTGATAAATATTTCTCTCATGTTAATATACCTCCTGTGTTATTTATTGAATAGTAAACATTCGAGTGATAATATACCGGAATGAAGAAGAAGCTGTTCATCCTCGCCTTGTGCGATATTTTCGGACATATCTCTTATATTTTCCGGATAATATTCATTGAATTTAAATTGTGCTTTGCTAAGCTTACGTTTAAGTCTCTCATATTCATATTCGTCCTCTTCATCCATAGCTATAGCATTGCCTGAGAGCTTTAGCTTTGCCAGATAGCCTGCATAGGATGAAACGGGATATACTTCCGGCTTTTTGAAGCCTATTTCTGAAAGTTCCTTTTTAACTCTGCCTATTGTTTCAGTGACCGAATCGTCCTTGCTTCTGAAAGTGTCCAATTTATTTATGATAAAAATAATATCTCCTTTATAATTATCACAGATATATCCAAGGTATCTTCTGTCGTCATCTGTGCCTATGTTCTGACCGTTCATAAGATACAGTATCCTGTCGTATTTAAGATTTTTCATAGCATTTTCGGTTATCTGCCTGTGGTCTTTGTCCTGTGAGGAATTCACCCCGGGAGTATCTATAAAGCACATTCTTCCTTTGAATTCATTTAATGACCTGAAGCTTGTTCCTACAGCGATTTCATCGCTTATGTTATTTTCATTGTCATCCATAAGGATATTATAACTGGCGTTCAGTTCCAGATCATGATCCCATTCATAATTGAAATTATCCTCGTAGGCTTTGTTAAATATGTAATGTATTTTAGCTGTGCAGGCTTCATTTCGTGTTTTATTTACTTTTTTTCCTACGAGGGCATTCAATAATGTAGATTTTCCTGCACTCATATTTGCTGCTATGAACACATTATTGCTTTCGGAAGATGTAAAAGCTTTATTTTTTTTCCAGCAGTCCAGCATATATTCTGTTTGAGAATATATGCCTGAAGAATTTCCGCCATACAGCTCTTCTGTAAGGGAAGTAAGCATATTGTAGCTTCTTTTGCTGTATACATTTTTAAGCTCGTCCAATATTTCAAGCGCTCTGCCTTTATTAAAAAACGCATTCATAAACAAAATATCTATATAAATACAATATTTATATGTAACAAATTTCCATTTTCTTATTTTGTAGATAAATAGATGTTTTGAAAGCTTTTTCAGTTCATTGTCGGAACATGAACATTCTGTTTCGGTCAAAAGAATTTCTTTATATAATTTTAATGTTGACTCTGCCCATTTTTCGTCCGGGGAATATTTTTTTACAAAATATTCCAGAAAACATAGATATTTATGCTTATATTTGTCCTTTTCTTCTCTTATTGGATGCTTTTCCAGCATCTGTGACAATTCCAGATTGATTTTTTCCATAGTTATCTCCTTGTCTTTTGTGATTATTGTATAAAAAGATATGATTTAAAGTATTCTTACATATTCTCCCTGACTTCTCAGCCACATATCCACACCTTTGCCGAATACCTCGGCTCTTATTGTGTACACACCGTTTTCTTCTTTTTCTATTACGGCTGTTGGCAGCCTGTCCATAACCGCTTCGGCAGAGGGCCCGCTGAATTCAAAGCGTATGGTCCTGAGCCTTCCGCCGTACATAAACTGCACTCTCTTCCTGAACTCGCCCTCCTGAAATCTTTTGGCATAAGGTATGCTGAAGTGTTCATCGGTTATTTTGTAGTCCAGTATCCTGTCTATGCGGTAAATTGTGGGGTAGGGGTCTTTGCTGTTGTCAAAGTGAGTTTCCTTGTCTATGTCCTCTATATAAGCAGGCATATAGAAATAGAACTCTGAAAACATAACGCCTGCGGGAAGCACTTTTCTTTTTGATATCTTTCCATCAAGGCGCTTATAGCTTATCTCAAGCTTTTTCTTTTCATTCAAAGCACGGGTGATATCCCATATTTTCTCAATAAGCTTCTGTTTGTGAGAAAGCTCGGTGTAATAAAATTTTTCATTGGCGATAAGCTTCTCTATTGTATTTATATCCGAAGGCGGTACGCAGTTTTGTATGACCTTATCCAGAATTACGGAAAGCTCCTCTTTTGTAAACGCTCTGCTTTCTAGCAATATCTTGCTAAGAGCATATACCTCACTGCTTGACATCTGCTTGCTGTTCTCATAATAAAGATAATAGCCGTTTATTTTTCTGTCATATATAAGCTCCTGTCTATTGCCTGTTCTTGTTCCTCTTTCTTCAAAAAACGCCCGCAGGTCTTCAATATCTCTCTGTACCGATCTTTCATTTATTCCGTAGCGCTGAGCCTCTGTTCTTTTATTTATGACCTCTCCGTCTGTAAGACGCATGCACATATCCAATATTCTGTTGTGTTTCGCCGAGCTTTCAGCAGTACTCATAATTATGTCTCCTTTTTTGCATTTTACTGTAAATCAATTATACTAAAAGCCCATAGACACCCCGTGTCGTTACTGCAAAAAAATGTTAAATTATAAATTATTATTAAAGTATACTTT
>CANQVZ010000022.1 GCA_947627425.1 uncultured Clostridia bacterium
TGGGATCCTTTCTGGAAAGCGTGAACTCCGCAAGTCCGAGAGGATTGGAGCGGTAGGAGCTGGTTTCGCCCGAGGGTATAAGCTCGTCCGTTGTGGTAACGGGATCCGTTATGAGGCTTGCCACCTTAAGCACAAGATTTTCGGGCAAGGGACTCATTTCGGGCCACGGCTTTATATTGGGACCATATTTGAGCTCTGCTGAAGGCTCTGCCTTGCCGAAGCCGAAATAAACTCTGTTGTCGTATACCGACCTATTGAAGAAATATTTAGGCTTTGTAAAGCTTACATCTATTTCGTTTGCGGGCGTAAGTCTGCCCTTGTTTACAGCCGTTGTCGCTATGGAACGCGCATCCATAAGCGCAACTCCCGCTATCTGACCGTTGCCGGGCTTCGACCCCTCTCTGTTGGGGAAGTTTCGTGTGGAGTGTCTTATGCTGAGTCCCTGATTAGGCGGAACATCTCCCGCGCCGAAGCAAGGACCGCAGAAGGCGGAACGAACCGTAGCGCCCGACTGCATGAGCTTGAATATTGCGCCGTTTTCAACAAGCGACATAAATGTAGGCTGTGATGACGGATAAACGCTAAGCGCAAATTCATCGGAGCCTATAGTCTTGCCGTCAAGTATATCTGCTGCGTCGCAGATGTTGTCGAACGTACCGCCCGCACAGCCTGCTATAACGCCCTGCTCCACATAAAGTCTGCCGTTTCTTATCTTGCTCTTTAATTCAAAGTGTATATCGGGGTTATCTATAGTCTTGACAGCCTTCTTTTCTACCTCGTCAAGTATATCCTCCGTATTGGCATTAAGCTCATCAATGGTATATACATTGCTGGGATGGAAGGGCATTGCTATCATTGGCTTTATCTCGGAGAGGTCTACATAAACGATGCCGTTATAATAAGCGCCGTCCGCGGGCTTAAGCTCCTTGTAGTCCTCTTCCCTGCCGTGTGCCTTATAATATTCTCTCACCTTTTCATCTGTCATCCATATCGATGAAAGGCAGGTGGTCTCGGTGGTCATGACATCTATGCCGTTTCTGTATTCCACATTGAGGTTTTCTATACCGTCGCCTATGAACTCCATTACCTTGTTCTTGACATAGCCGTTTTCAAATACGGCGCCTATTATGGAAAGTGCAACATCCTGTGGTCCTACATAGGGCTGAGGCTTGCCCGTAAGATAAACGCCTATGACCTCGGGTCTTGCAACATCGTAGGTCTGAGAAAGCAGCTGCTTTGCAAGCTCACCGCCGCCCTCGCCTATAGCCATTGTGCCGAGAGCACCGTAGCGCGTGTGTGAATCCGAGCCGAGTATCATCTTGCCGCAGCCCGACATCATCTCGCGCATATATTGATGTATAACAGCCTGATGCGCGGGAACATATATTCCGCCGTATTTTTTTGCCGCCGAGAGACCGAACACATGGTCGTCCTCGTTTATGGTACCTCCTACGGCGCAAAGCGAGTTGTGACAATTGGTGAGCACATAGGGAATGGGAAATTTTTCCATACCCGAAGCGCTTGCCGTCTGTATGATACCTACATATGTTATATCGTGACTTGCCATACAGTCAAATTTTATTTTAAGAGAATCCATATCGTCGCTTGTGTTATGGGCCTTTAATATACCGTAAGCCATGGTATTCTTGACAGCCTCATCCTTAGATACGGATATGCCCATGCTTTTGAGTCTGCTCTCTGCGCTGCCGTCATCGGCTATGAGCTGACCCTTTGCATAATAGGCGCCTGTTTTAAAAAGTTCTGCCATTTTATTTTCCTCCTGAAAGCATAATAAAAAACTAAAATAAGTATAACAATATTTTGAGTAAATTTCAATATATATTTTTAAAATTTTGCAGGATAAGGCTTAATAAAATTCATTTTTTATTGATTATATAACGAAAATGACTTTTTTGTGAATAAAAAATGATGTTTTCCTTCAAAAAAAGCCCCGCTTATGCGGGAGCCTTTTTTGTATATCAAGGTCTTAAATCGACTATTTCATCAAATATATAGCTGTCGGCTTCTATGGCGTTTTTATTGCCTGCGACTGCTACGAAGCTGTTTTCTATAGCCTTATTTATGGCTTCATATGCTTCTTTCGTATCGGCGGGAGCTGCGCTCTTAAGCTCTTTTGCAAGCCTTTGCGTCATATTCCTGTCAACACCGTACATTTCATCTGTAACGGCATTTTCAGCCTTTGTATATTCGCCCTCGGGATATACTACATTATCATAAGCGGCAACTATGTATTTGTCCAGCTCCTCCTGCGTAAATTCCTTATCGGCAAGAACCTCCGCGGATGCAAGGTGCGCATTAACGGTCTTTGCAACATTGGGATCGGAAACAACCACGCTCATGATATATTCCTTTGTATCAAGCTTATTTGAAGAACCTATGGCAGCGCTGTAGGCTCCGTTTACAAAACGCATTACGGGGATTGTATAGGCATCGTTTATATAGGCTATAAACGGCATATATTTTCCGTTGAAGTTGTCAAACTCGCCTGCCATTGCAGAGGACTGATTTGCCTGTTCTATGATATAAGCCGTCTTGTGTGCGGGAGTGTCAAGGCTATACTTTGCCTTTGGCATATCGAGCACGGGGAGAGCGTTAAGAACAGAAGCATTTGCATTTTCAGCCTCGGAGATAACAGCCTCATTGCCTATAACGGAAACCGTAAGTCCATCTTTATGGAGCACTCTCTTTGATATTTCCTCAAGCTTTGCACAAAGAGTATCTGCATATCCGCTGTCTGAATCAAGCTTATTATATATATCGCTGAGGAAATTGTAATAATCCTTACCGCTGAAGGTCTGACCCATGTTTGCATTATCGCTTATGCCCATAAGAGCATAGTTCTTTACACTGTTCCAGATGTCGCCCGATATGGAGTTTCTTATATTGGGCATAGCTTCCTCCAGTGTATAGAGTATGTTCTCCGTGTCCATAAAGTTTGAATTTTCGAGCATATCCATAACTATGTCAAGAGCTTTGCCGTAGTCGCCCTGCTCCGAATACCAGTTGAGGCTTAATTCAAGCGTAGGCTCCGTTTCGGACGCCCTTGTGAGATAGTTGATGTTGGCGGACAATGTGTTTATATATGCGGGCACTATGTCCGTTATGTCCTCGACCGTGTATTTGTCCGTATCTACATTTGATATGAGCTGTGCATAAAGCATAAGATACGGCAGATCCTCCTGTTCTATGCTGCTTGCGTCAAAGTTAAGAGAATATTCGCCCACATTTTTATCTATGGTATATGAATAGCTCTTGAAGCCTTCCGTCTGCGCTGTCTTGACGCTGTTTGTTTGTTCAGGTTCGGGAAGCTCGTCGGGAGTGATGACAACATTGTCATTAGGCGCAGAAATTTCGTTCCATTTATTAAATTCGTTTGTTTCTTCAACAAGATCGTTTATCTCTTCGGGCGTCATTGAAGCCTTCATATTGTCAAGATATGCCCTTCTTTCAGCCTCAATTTCCTCGGCAAGTCCCGGCTTTGGCTCGACTACCACAAGCGCCGAATTGTCGGGAGACAAAAGCTCGGAGGTCAAAGCCTTAAGCATGGACTGCGATGTGTCGGATTTAAGCTCGTCGGAGGCCTTGTCGGTCTGTACAAAGAGATCCGTCTTGCCGGTATTGGCCCAATAAATCGAAACGGTAATAAGCGAATCTATGGGATAATCCATACTTTCACCACCAAGCGCCGAAGAAATGTCATCGGACTTAAGGACATTGCTGTACTCGGCAGCGCCAACGCCGTTTTGCTCTATATATTCAAGGGATTCGATTACAAGATCAAAGAATGCGTCGCGGTATTCGCCCTCGGTATTGTTGAGTGAAAAAGTGATATATGGCTTTGCGTCATACAAATCGACAGAGCTGTAGAATGAACCCTGTATATCGCTTTCGCTCAGCTTTTTGTTGAATATGGAATTGTTGTTGTTGAACATTCCGGTTATATAAGCCAGCTTTAAAATATCCTCATAGTCCATGCCCGACAGATCTATGGCATAATCCACAACAGAAGCCATTTCCGTGTTGTCGCCCTCATAAGCGGGATAAGACACCACATTCTTGGTAAACTTGGGCGGAGTGGGCTTGTTGGCATATGCGCTTAAGTCGGTATTGTGCCTTTCTTCCTTTGAGAGATATTCGTCATCCAAGAATTTTAATATATGCTTATAATCCATATCGCCCCAAAGGGATATTATACAGTTGTCAAAATGATAGCACATCTCGTAAAGCTCCTTGGCGTGCTCATATGTAAGCTCCTTGTAGCCTTTATACAGCATACCTATGGAATTAGAGGCTACCTCTCCCGGATAAAGGCTGTCCGCAACAGCGTTAGGCTCGTTCATTGAAATATCAGTCATATAGCCTGTATCCTCCGAAAATACGGTGCCCTCTATCTGTATGTCGTCCTGAGGCGAAGCAAGGGTATAGCGCAGAGCCTCGCGCTTGAATATATTTTCATTTTCCATAATACCGGGATCCACCATACAGCTCATATATGCGTCTATCATCTTTTCAAGCTGAGACTGGCTCATGCTGGCAAGATTATAGGATGTTATGGTCTGATTGGTCTGCGCGTTTACATAGGTATTGTATGTAGTGTTGTTTATATCGAAAAACAGATCCGACGAGGGATATTTATCCGAAGAAGCTATTATGGAATGTTCAAAAACATGGTTCCTGTCGCTCTCATCGGTCATGGGCGTTCTGTAAGCAATATTGAAAGCCAGATTTTTGTCGTCATTGCTTACATATAATATTTGGGCACCACTTTTGGTATGCTCCAGACTTATTATATCTCCCACATTCTCCGAATGTGATACATCGGTAACAACATAGCCGTAAATATGCTCGCCCACGGTCGGGAGCGTCTGAGCTGCCGAAGCATTGACGGCGCTAAGGGGCAGAAGCATTGAAACGGCTGTAACAAAAGCGCACAATTTCATTTTCATAATTTTTACCTCCATTTTCTTATTTTAAAATATGATCTCTCATTTCATCTATAAAACCGAGCATATCCTCTACGGTTTTTGCTGTGTTTATTTTCACGCGCATTTCTGCGCTGTGAGGAAGTCCCTTTATATACCAGCCCATATTTTTGCGCATTTCCCTTATGCCTATGTATTCGCCCTTGTATTCGGCAAGCATAAGAGTGTGTCTTTGCGCAGTGTCAAGCCTTTCCTCCCAAGAGGGCTCCGGAAGAAGCTCGCCGTTTTCCAGATAGGCTGTAATTCGCCTGAATATAAAGGGATTGCCCTGCGCTCCCCTGCCTATCATAACGGCATCACAGCGCGTATGATCGAGTATTTTTTTTGCGTCCTCGGGAGAAAAAATATCCCCGTTGCCTATTATGGGTATTGTTTTTGTGTTTTCCTTTACAAGCCTTATTATGTCCCAATCGGCTTTGCCGGAATAATACTGTTCTCTTGTCCTGCCGTGGAGTGTGAGCGCGGCGGCTCCGCTCTGCTCCGCAATATGCGCCATCTCTACGGCGTTTATATGCCCTTCGTCAAAGCCCTTTCTTATCTTTACAGTAACGGGCTTTGATGAAGCCTTTGAAACGGCTTCTATTATCCTGCCCGCAAGCTCGGGCTTTAATGAAAGCGCGGAGCCCTCGCCGTTTTTGACTATCTTGGGAGCGGGACAGCCCATATTGATATCTATTATGTCTATGTTTTCATACTCGTTGAGCCGTCTTGCCATATCCGCCATTACCTCGGGCTCGGAGCCGAACATCTGCACCGCGCAGGGGCGTTCGCTATCGTCCGTGTCCAAAAGCATATGCGTATTTTTGTTGTTGTACTTCATGCCCTTTGCGCTCACCATTTCGGAATATGCCAGTCCGCAGCCCATTTCTCTGCAAAGAGTTCTGAAAACCTTATCCGTAACGCCTGCCATGGGCGCCAGAAAAACATTGTTTTTTATATATACATTGCCTATTTTCATTTCATCATACCCTTTACAAAGGTCTTGTACCAAAGCGAGAGTGAGTTGAAAAGCTCCTCGTTGTTCTTTTCGGTATAGCCGACCTCCAGCTTTGCGCCTATGTCGTCATAGAGAAAATCGTCGCTTTGGTTCATAACTTCTATGTAAACATCGGCGCTGTCTTTATAAAAGCCTATTATGGCTATGCCCTTTGTCCTCTCGGCAAGTACGCTGACTATGACGCGAAGCTCGCGCTTTATCCTGTCGGGGAGCCTATCGAATTTTTCATTAAAAAAATAGCCGTGCTTATAGTATGAAGCAGAACAGAGTATGTCCTTGTTTTCGTCCATGATTATCTCCTTAAATATAGCTGTCGTCGCAGAGCCTTACCGACACCTCGCCCGAAAGCACAGCGGTTTCGCCGTCCTCGGAGGATATGATAAGCTCGCCTCTTTCGTTCACTCCCCTTGCGACGCCCTTTATCTCGGTTTTACCGCCTACGGTCTTGACTTCCTTGCCTGTGTTGGCGCAGTATTTGTTGTACTCGTCCACAAAGTCCGTAAAGCCGTTTTTTTCAAAAGAATCAAAGCAGTCTATAAGCTCCGGCACAAGCTTGTTTATAATATCGCTGCGCTTAAAGCTTACGCCCGTTTCCATATAAAGAGAGGTTGCCTTCTGCATTATATCGGGCGGAAATTCGGTGTTATTGACATTTATACCTATGCCCGTGACGATATAGTTGACCTTCTGCATTTCGGCGTTCATTTCGGTGAGTATGCCGACAGCCTTTTTGCCGTTTATTACGATATCGTTAGGCCATTTGATATAAAAATCAAGCCCCGTCATTTCGGAAAGTATGCGTCTAACGGCTACGCCCGCCGTAAGAGTTATCTGCGGCGCCTCAAAGGGCATAATGTCGGGCTTTGAAAGAAGGCTCATATATACGCCCGCATTCTTCTCCGCCTGCCAGCTTCTGCCCAGTCTGCCCTTGCCCGCAGTCTGCCGGGAGCAGACCGCCAGAAGTCCGTTGTCGCAGCCCGCAGCCGCTCGGCGCTTGCATTCCTCGTTTGTGGAGTCCGTTTCCTCCAGATAGACAAGGTTGTCATATTTTATTTCATATTCATTCAGGACATCCGAAAAAGGCGCAAGCTTATAGCCCCTGTTGCTTATAGATTCAATATTATAGCCCATTGATTTGAGCTTTGTTATATTTTTCCACACGGCTGCCCTGGAGATGCCGAGCTTTTTGCCTATCTCCTCGCCGGAAATATAGCCGTCCTCCTCGTTGAGCAGTCTGAGCACATCAAAATTCATATATTCACCTCAATAATATAATAACAAAATATTTTAAATATTGCAATTTATTTATGCGCTAATGTATTGTTTTTTTTGCATTTTTAATGTATACTTAATAATTAGACAGGAGGGACTTGCTATGATAAAGGGAATAGGAACGGATATAATAGAAATAAGGCGTATAGCCGAGGCTATAGACAAAAAGGGATTTATGGACAGGATATTCACAAAGGAAGAGCAGAAGCTCTACCACGGCATAAACTATCAGACCTTAGCGGGGAACTTTGCAGCAAAGGAGGCTGTGGCAAAGGCGTTTGGCACAGGCTTTGCGGGCTGTTCTCCCATAGAGATAGAGGTTCTGCGGGATGAAAACGGCAAGCCCTATGTGAAGCTATACGGCAATGCGCTTGAAAGACTCAATTCTATGGGCGGATGCATACATATTTCAATATCTCACAGCAGGGAGAATGCTCTCGCCTTCGCTGTGATAGACGGATAAGGGTGGTTTTATGTATATACTTAGCAACAGTGAAATGAAGCAGGCGGAGCAGGACGCCATTGAAAAAAGAGGCGTGCCCTCATTGATACTTATGGAAAACGCCGCAAGGGGCGCAGCGGAGGAAATAGCAAATAGAAAGCCTGAAAGCGTTATTATTTTTGCGGGAAAGGGAAATAACGGCGGAGACGGTCTTGCAATAGGAAGGCTCCTTATGGCGGAAGGAATAAGAGTAAAAATAATATTCCCCGGCGATGAAAGCAGAGCGACGACAGACTGCAAAAAAAATCTGGATATTTTAAAGGCATATGATGCTGACATTGAATATACTGCGGAAAACGCAGAGCCCGAAAAATATGACATAACTGTGGACGCTCTCATAGGCACGGGACTTTCAAGAGAGCTGAGCGACGAATACAAGATGCTTGTGGACATTATAAACAGAGGAAAATATATATTTGCCATAGACTGCCCCACGGGTGTAAATTCCGACACGGGAGCGGTATGCGGAACAGCCGTGAAGGCGGATGAAACCATAACTTTTCACCTGCCAAAGACGGGGCTTATGCTCTATCCTGCCTGCGAATATGCGGGCAAGCTCAATGTAAAGCACATAGGCATACCGTATACAAAGAAATACAACACCTTTGTGCTTGACGACCCAAAGGCATTGCTGCCCGAAAGATATGCCCGCTCTCACAAGGGGAGCTACGGCAGAGCGCTTATGGTGTCGGGCTGCGACAGCATGGCAGGCGCAACGCTTATAAACGGCACGGCTGCCTACAGCTCGGGCTGCGGACTTGTGGACATATGCTCCACGGAGCACGTGCGAGATGTGATACACAATAGACTGCCCGAAGCCATAACATCGGACAGAAGCAATATAAGCCTTGAAAAAGCGGATATCATAGCCATAGGCTCGGGACTGGGAACAGGCGACGAGAGCAAAAAAGCCGTGGAATATGTGCTTAAAAATGCAAAAGCGCCCGTAATAGCGGACGCAGACGCGCTGAATATAATAAGCGGGAACGAGGAGATTAAAGCTCTCACATCGGTCATAACACCGCATATAAAGGAAATGTCGGTGCTTACGGGGCTTGAGATAGGATATATAAAAAATAACTTGATAAAGACAGCAAGCGAATATGCCAAAAAATATGACACCGTTGTTGTGCTCAAGGACAGCAGAAGCATAATTGCCTCGCCCGACGGCAGAGTGTGCATAAACACAACGGGAACGCCGGCAATGAGCAAGGGCGGCAGCGGAGATTCGCTCACGGGCGTTATAACGGGACTTATGGCGCAGGGGCTCAACGCCTTTGACGGAGCCTGCCTCGGAGCTTATATAAACGGAAAAACGGCAGAGCTTATAGAAAAAGAAAAAGGCGCTTACGGAGTTATGGCGCTGGATATTGCGGGGAATATAGGAAGGTGCATCATGACACTTTAAGGCTTTGATACTTTATAAAAAAACAAAGCAAAAAATTTATATCCCCTTTTCATAGTATTCATAGGGGTCGAGGTATTCTCCGTCGAGCATTATCTCATAGTGAAGATGGGGTCCCGTGGAATTGCCCGTGCTGCCGGTATAGGCTATCACATCGCCCTGCTTCACATCGCTGCCCTTGTCTGCGGCAAAGTCCGTGAGGTGGGCATAAAGTATATCATAGCCGTCGTAGGTGTGATATTTTATCCACTTGCCGTAGCTCTGCGAATTGCCCATATCCATAACAGTTCCGCTCTTTACGGCGCGCGCCTCGCTTTCAAGGGGTACGCCTATGTCAAGTCCCTTGTGATTTTCATTCTTGCCGGTAACGGGATTTGTCCTGCTGCCGAAAACATCGGTTACAACACCGCCGTTTACGGGCTTCAGCCACGCCTCATTGGGCGTCTGAAGCTTTTTTTGTATGTTGTAATACGAATTTTCTTCCGCCTTTTCTATTATCTCGCGGGCGTTATCATCGGGCACAAAATCTTCATTGTTAAGAAAGCTTACGCTCTTTGCATCTATTACAAATTCCTTTATACTGCCTGCCGTTTCCTTTACCGTTTCAACAGATGTGTTGACAGTCAGAAATCTCTCCGCCATTGTCCTTATGCTTTCATTGTAACGCACTGCGCCCAGCATGGCTATAGCAAGACCTATGCATATATTGAGCCTCAGAATAAAGCTTGTCCCCTCGCTTTTTCTTGCGGAAGTATGTCTTTTTGCCCTGCCCGCCTTCTTGTGCTTTGCGGAATAGTATTTTTTATCCATAACGAAAATCACCTCTACATAATTATATGATGAGGTGATAGAAAATATTACTTTATTTGCAGGTTTTATGCTCTGGGTATGAAAACAAAGGCTATGAGCATAAGAAAGCCTATGATATATAACAGAGGGCTTATTTTTTTGCCCTCCTGCCTTCCGCAGAAAATGTGTATGAGCACATAGCTCACAACACCTATGCTTATACCTATGAGAAGGCTGTTTGTAAAAGGCATGAGCACCATTGTCAGAAAAGCAGGCACTGCCTCCGTTATATCGTTGAAGTCTATATATCTCAATACTCCCATCATGAGCACGCCCGCAACGATGAGCGTTGTTGCGGTGGCCGCGGAGGGAACGAGCGAAACAAGAGGCGAAAACGGCACGGAGGATAAAAACAGAAAGCCCGTGACAAAGGCTGTCATTCCCGTTCTGCCGCCTTCTATAACGCCCGCCGTGCTCTCCACATAAGTAGAAATGCTTGTGGAGCCTATGAGCGAGCCGAAGCAGGTGGTCGCCGCATCTACTTCCATTATGTGCGGGAGCTCCTTTCCGCCCTTTTCATTTTCCCTTGATACGTCTATATAGTTGTCCATGGCTATGAACATGGATATGGTTTCAAATATATCCATGATACACAGGCAGAAAATAATTATAACTATGCTAAAAACAGACGACAGCAGACGACCGCCCGACAGATCCAGAAGTCCGCCGAAATCCAGCTTTACGGCAAAAGCCGCAACATCCATATTATAGCCGAACTCGAAGGAATTTTTTACCGCTATCAGCCCGAGGGGTATCGCCGCTATTATGCAGGCTATCTTGCCTATGAAAATTGCGCCGTGAACATGCTTTTTGAGCATAATGGCAATGAAAATGACAACAACAAGGGCAAGAACTGCGCTTACATTGTTTTTATCTGCCATGTTAAGGCTGAAAATGGTGGCAAAGGCGCTGTCCGAAAAGTTGATTATATGCGCCTTTGAAAGTCCCGTGCAGGCAATGAAAAAGCCTATGCCTGCGCTTACCGCATATTTTAGATTATTTGGTATGGCTTCGTGGAGCTTTGCCTCAAGACCCGATGCCGAGAGGATAAAGAACAAAAGTCCCGATATGAAAACGAGGGCAAGCGCCTGATTGTAGCTATAGCCGAAGCCCCTGCAAATGGTATAGGTAACAAAGGTGGCTATGGCTACGCTGGGTCCTTGGACAAATGGCAGATTCACTATTGCGCCTATAAACACGGAGGCAAAGCCCGCCGCTATGAAGGCTATAGCCGTGAGCGCAACAAGCACCTGCGCCGCCGTTATATTGCCGTAGACAACGGCGTCCTTTATTAAGTCGCCGTTGGCGTTCACTGCGCCCGGAAATGCCTCTATAAGGATTTCTGGCACAAGCATAACGGCATAAATAAGCGTGAAATAGTTTGTTATGCCCGCAAGTATCTCCGTTTTAAGCTCGGAATTGTGCTCTTTTATTTTGAAATGTCTTATACAAAAATCGCCTAATTTTTTGAACATAAAACCCCTCTCTTCCCTTATGTATTAATAATAACAGAAATTGAAAATGTTTTCAATACGAATTTATAAATATGCAGGGAGAGGGGGAGATATACGGAGAGTATAACGACCTTATTTTTTTAATTACAACTGCCCCGATTTTTTAAGATTGCAGTCACGGCAGAGCATTTGCAGATTTTCCGGAACGGTTTTACCGCCCGAATGCCACGGTGTGATATGGTCGGCGTGCATTTTTTCATATTCAAAATACTGTCCGCAGATAGGACATATGCCTTCCTGCTGTTCATATGCCGTGCGTTTGTCCTCGTCGTCAAACTGACGAAGGCTTAAATATTTTTCCTTGCCGCTCAAAAGATATTCGTATACACCGCTCTTTTTGGTGACTTCCCTATCTGCCATGAGGTCTGTTATCCTGTTTTCAAGCTCCATAGGGTCAAGAGAAGCATTGCCATATTGATTATACATAAGTCCCCATTCAAGCCCCTTCATTTCCTTGCGATATTTCGGGAAAATAGTCTGCACCCAAGTAATAACGGAACTGAAATACATCCACAAAGCCGAAGCGTTGCTGTCCTGCTGATGAGCAGACATATATTTTTCAATATCCATGCCTTCCTTTGCCGAAATCCATTTGAGAGCTTTTTCAAGATATGCTTGTCTGTTCATTTCACCGTTGAGATATTTATTAGCCATTTTATATGCAACACAGCCGCTTTTGCTGAAATAGCGCTTTGCATCCGTAAGCCACGGTCCCGTATAAATGGCATTTCTCAGCTCCTGAGCCGTAAGCACCGCTCCCGCAATATTTATTGTCTTGAACCACTCCAGCTTTTCCTTGTCATTGCCCTTACATATGTATATCATCAATTTATAGTTGAGGAAATTATTTTTTTCAAATTGCGTGAGATTATGGAATGTTTTCGGATTGCCTTCTATCATTACAGAAAAATCACCGCTGCAATATTGGCATATGCTTACCGTGCGCTGCTGCCCGTCCAAAAGCTCATAATTTCCCTTGCCGTCCTCCACCCAATACATGACATTAAGAGGAAAGCCCTTGAAAACGGTATCTATAACGGCGTTGCGCTCCTTCTCTTTATATACAAACTCACGCTGAAACGCAGGGCGTATATTGAGCCTGCCTCCATAGCCTACAACTCCGCTCTCGTCATTGTCCTCGTAGCCATTAAAAATTTCCGCTATTGTGTGTTCTTCCAGTCTTATTTCCATAGTTAAGCCTTCTTTCTTATAAATATTCTTGCATATCTGTTATGTTTATATATCTCAGTTTTTTATTATTTCCTATATTTACCTCCAAAACTTGCTATTATAAAAAATGTTACAATATTTATCCTCTAATCTTTTTTATAATTATTCTAAAATAGGGATATTTGCCATTTATGCACAAGTCTCTATCGTCATCGCCTTTTCTAAATTTAATAATCTCAAACTGTTCAGGATTATACTTATCCATAAATGTAATAGGCACGCCCATGCAACCGTTATAATCACAGGGAATATCTGCTGTCTTGTCAACATTAATTGCATTGTAATTGTCATATGTAGGATATTCTTCGGGAGTGTAATGCTTATATAAAATTAGAGTTTCATGTCTTTTTTGAATATCTAGGTTTGTATACCACATCACCCCGGAAACTCTAATCATACCTTCCTTATGTTGACTTGATTTTGCATAATCTTCATAATTTGTATTTATAAAAAAACCTACATTACCAGAAAATCCGTATCCAAGCCATATTCTGTTCTCTTTTATAAGAGGGAAAATTTCCTTATATGTAATAGCGTTCTGATTGCCTATGATTATAAATTTTTTATCATATTTAATAAGCTGCGCAACATATTCTCTGAAAAGTGAAAACGGCGGATTTGTAACCACCATGTCTGCCTCTTTCAAAAGCTCTATACATTCATCCGAACGGAAGTCGCCGTCGCCTTTTAAAAGCTCCGGAGGATTATTTTTGAGCATTGTTTCAAAGTCTTCAAGGTCTATCGCTCCGTCCCCGTTTTCGTCCTTTACCTCCGTTATCTCAATTTTGTAAGGCTTTTTGCTCCTTTCCCTCTCGTCTGTCTTTGTTTCATCGTCAAAAAGACTTAGCTGTGTATACATAACGGGAGAAGTAGAATAACAGGTCGCTATAAGCTTTTTCAAGCCTAGGGTGTTAAAATTCATAGCAAAATATTTTACAAAATTGCTTTCATACGGGTCATCGCAGTTGCAAAAAACCACCTTGTCCTTAAAATGCTCCTTGTAGTGCCTCAATTCGTTCTCGATATCCGAAAGCTGAGTATAAAATTCGTCCTTCTTTGCCTTGTTTGCATTGCTTAGATTTTTATTATTTCCCATGTCTGCCTCCAAAACTTGCCGTAAATGAAAAAATTTAGATAAATATTCTCTAATATAGAGAATATTATATCATTAATTCTCTATATTAGCAAGTTATTTGGGGTATAATTCTCTTAATATGAAACTTAGAGGTGAAAAAATTGTACGATCTTGGCTTATTTATAAGAGAACACAGGATAAAGCATAAGCTTACACAACAAGAACTTGCCGATATGCTCCATGTTACAGACGGAACAGTAAGCAAATATGAGGCTAACACCATGATTCCGCCGTTTGAAACTCTGCGCTCTATAGCCGGCATCTTTAATGTTTCTATGGACGAACTTTATGGAATGAAGCATCGAGAAATGCTCTCCACTCATGGACTTTCGGAAGAACAAACCAAAACTCTAAAAGATCTGATTGATGCTTACCGTATAAAAAACTACCACATGACTAATCTGCTCACACAAGAACAATTTGCAACACTGGGACAAATTGTTGCAGAACTAACAAAATAAATATCAAAAAAAATATGCACCCCAAAAGTCGATGCTTTTGGAGTGCATTTTATTTATTAGCACAATTCTAAAAAATATATTGATTTTTTTCAAAATTTCGGCTAAAATAGGATTATGATAAATATTAGCCGAAAAAAGGAAGTGATGAAATGAAATATATAAGGCGGCATATGGAAAAACTGTTTTTGGAGCTAAACAAGGAATATCCCGCTATACTTATAACGGGACCAAGGCAGGCAGGCAAGACCACAATGCTTGAAAAGCTTATTGAGGAGGAGGGCATACACAGGGGCTATATATCTCTTGATGATCTTAACGAAAGAGAAATGGCAAAAAACGACCCTAAAATGTTCCTTCAGATACACAAGCCTCCCATATGCATAGATGAGGTGCAATATGCTCCGGAATTGTTTACCTATATAAAAATTCATGTAGATAACAATCATTCTCCCGGTGAGTTCTGGCTTACGGGTTCTCAAATTTTCAGACTGATGGAGGGTGTTCAGGAATCGCTTGCGGGCAGAGTGGCTATTTTGCATTTACCTCCTTTATCCCAGCAGGAAATATATGGCGGTTCCGACATACCCTTTATAACCGATGTTGAACAACTGAGCAAAAGACCCGTTGCCGCGCGCACCGTAGACGAGGTATTCGGCAACATATATATGGGCGGAATGCCCGCTATTGTAAGCAAGAGCTACAAAAACAGCAATATTTTCTATTCAAGCTATATTGAAACATATCTCGAAAGAGATGTTAGAGAATTGTCAGGCGCAATAGATTCGCTTAAATTTTTCAGATTTATAACGGCAGCTGCGGCAAGAACTTCACAGCTTGTAAATTACAAGGCAATAGCCGACGACTGCGACATGGACCAGAACACGGTGAAGGCTTGGCTTAGGATATTGGAAACTTTGGGCATTATTTTTTATCTGCATCCATATTCAAATAATGTTCTCAAAAGAACCGTAAAAACGCCAAAGTTATATTTTTACGATACGGGGTTGGTATGCTATCTCACAAAATGGAGCAGTCCCGAAACCGCAATGTCAGGCGCTATGGGCGGTGCTCTGGTCGAAAACTATGCTGTGAGCGAGATAATGAAAGGCTATCTGAATGCCGGACTTGAACCCTATATGTATTATTACAGGGATAAGGACGGAAAGGAAATAGATCTTATACTTGAAAGGGACGGCGTACTCTGTCCTATTGAGATAAAAAAGACTGCCCTGCCCGACAAACGGCTGACAAAGGTTTTCAATGTGATAGACAAGCCGCCTCTGCGCAAAGGAACAGGCGCCGTGATATGCATAAACGACAAGCTGAGCGCCTTTGACAGCAGCAACATTATAGTACCTGTTGGAATGTTATAAAAAACACCCGCCTTTTGGCGGGTGAAATTTTTTTATTTTAGATATATCCCAAAACTACGCCCCAGTATTTAACTATATCATTTTCTGTGCTGTAGTAGGTGTAGCAGTCGCCTGCTTCGTATACATAGAACGAGGAGTCAAAGAATGACGGCTCGCCGTAGACTGCCTTTACCTCGGATATGTTCATACCTATGGGAGCAAGTCCCGTGTCGGTAGTAATTGCGGGGTCGTTTATTTCTATCTCGTCAATATAATCTCCCGTTGAATGGGGATATGTATAAATGTTTACAAGACCGTAAGTAAATGTCTTTTCCTTGCCCGAAAATTCCTTGCTGGGCTCCTCGGCATAGTTGGTGGTAGAGCCAAGAAGCGGAGCCACCTCGGACATATTTGTGTTGAGAAGTATCTTGTTTCCCTTCAATGTCAAGCCCAGATCCTTCTTTGTGGGAGTGGGTATAACTCTCGGCGCGGGTGTAGGTGCCGCGGGTGTGGGAACTGCGGGAATAGGCGTTGAGCTTGATGCCGTGCTGACGGAAGTCTTTGTTGCCGTCTTTGCAGCAGGCGCCTTGGTGGTGGTCTGAGTCTGCGCATTAGTTGTCGCCTGTGTTGCAGCCTGTGTAGAAACCGCCAAAGTGGTCTGCTCGGAGCCGACCTCCGTAGAAGCCTCGGAAACAGCCTCCGAAACGGCTTCCGTGGTAGCCTCTGTATTGTCTGTCTTATTGCCACCGCAGGCAGTAAGCGCAAGAGCTATCATTAATACGGGAAATATCCCGAATGCTTTTTTCATGATTGATCCCCTTTCTTATGGAAATGATTATAATTTTTTAATAGTATTGTTAAGCATATCTATATTTAGAAGTATACTATCATTTGAACAAAAAGTCAACAAATTTACATATAATTTAAAAATTTTTATATGTGTACTTCATTGTATATTTAAGTCAATATATGAAAATAAATAAAAGAAAGTATTTGAGCTGTTTTTGTTATAATTATTTCAAATCGTAACATTTTATGCATTTTTTGCATAAAATTCCTTTACTTTTACAACATTTTGGTATATAATTTTGATATATATATTATAAAAAGAAGGGACGCAAAACTATGGACAAAAGAGATAAGTTTTCGGGAAACATCGGCTTTGTACTCACGGCGGCAGGCTCTGCGGTGGGACTTGGAAACATATGGAGATTTCCGTATCTCACGGCAAAATACGGCGGAGGTCTGTTTTTGGTGTTTTACATTCTGCTGGTGCTTTCATTCGGCTATACGCTTATGGTAGCAGAAAACGCTATAGGCAGAAAAAGCGGAAAGGGTCCGCTTGCGGCGTTTGCGGCGCTTAACAAAAGATGGGGATTTATAGGTGTGCTCGCAACTCTTGTGCCTATGATAATACTGCCCTATTACAATGTAATAGGCGGCTGGGTAATAAAATACACCGTAACATTTTTATCGGGCGGTCATTCAAACGCCGCGCAGGACGGATTTTTCGAAGATATGCTCGCTTCGCCTGCCACTCAGCTTATGTTCCAATTCATATTCTCGGCTGTAACAACGCTTGTACTATTAAGAGGCGTACAGAAGGGCATAGAAAAATTCAGCACAATACTTATGCCTTTGCTTGTAGTGCTCGCCATAGTTGTGGCTATATATTCAATAACGCTCCCCGGAGCATCCGTAGGACTTAAATATCTTTTTATACCCAACATAAAGCATTTCTCAATACAAGGAATACTTGCGGCGCTGGGACAGATGTTTTATTCGCTCTCGCTCGCCATGGGCATAATGATAGCTTACGGCTCGTATCTGCCCAAGAACAGCGACCTTGAAAAAAATGTGAGCCACATAGAGATATTCGACACGGGCATAGCCTTTTTGGCTGCGCTTATGATAATACCCGCAGTGTTCGCCTTTTCGGGCGGAGATGAGAGCGCTCTCTCGGCGGGTCCCGGACTTATGTTCAAGACGCTTCCGAAGGTATTTGAACGCATGGGTATGTCAACTGTAATAGGTTCTGTTTTCTTCGTGCTCGTTCTGCTTGCGGCTCTCACATCGTCAATATCCATAATGGAAGCCATTGTTTCGTCTCTTTGCGACAAATTCGGCTGGAAGAGAGACTACACAACAATAGGCGTGGGCATAGGCTCATTTCTTCTGGGCATACCGCCCATACTCGGCTATAGCCTGTGGAGCGGAGCAGTCCTGGGCGGCATGACAATACTGGACATGATGGACTTTATAACAAACTCGGTGCTCATGCCCATAACTGCCCTTCTCACCTGTATTTTCATAGGATATGTTGTAGGGGTTGGATTTGTGCATGACGAGGTCATGATATCCTCGAAGTTCCGCCGCAGGAAGATCTTTGATGTAATGATAAAGTATATTGCGCCGCTGTTCATAACTGCGATACTTGTATCATCCGTGCTCAATTCTCTGGGAATAATAAAGCTTTAAAAATATAGGGATCGAAAGCCATACCATGAGGCAATCGATCCTTTTTGTTTGTTTTTATATATCAAAATCCACTCTGCCGTCTTCAAGATGATAGACGGCGCCTATGACCCTTAAGCCGTGCTCCGTTTCCTCCTTATGTATCTCAAAGCTGTTTTCTATTATTTCCACACTGTTATGTACATTGAGACAGCACGCCTTATATTCGTCCTTTTCATCGCCTATGGCGCTGCATATCTCGTCTGTGATAAATTTCACATAGCCCTGCGGATCGTGATTTATGGCGGCATCTACGGCTCCGCAATGCGTATGTCCCAATACCACTATAAGCTTTATGCCCAAGTGGCTTGCCGCATATTCAATGGAGCCAAGCTGATGATCGTCCATTACATTGCCCGCAACACGGATGACGAACAAATCGCCTATCCCCGCATTGAATATACTTTCGGGTATCACCCTCGAATCGGAGCAGGAAACTATGACGGCAAAGGGCTGCTGACCGTTTTCAAGAGTAGTCCTCCTGCGCTCATGCCCCGAGTCCACAAGACTTTTTTCGGACGCTATATATATGGCGTTGCCCTCCTTTAATTTTGCAAGCGCAGCCTTCGCGCTTAAGCCTTTCTCCATAAAAACATCTCCTTTGTATTCTTTAGCTTTTATCTTTGGTATGCCGAATATCCCTTAAGCTTAATTATAGCATAATAATTTTGGGACTGCAATTATTATACAAAAAATATAGCGTAAATATCGGAGCATTAAAATATCAATGTATCATTGACATATATTTCATAAAGGTAGTATAATGTAAATATGAAATAAAATTATGACAACGAATGGAGGGAACGCTATGCCGCTTAAGATAACAAGAAACAATATAACAAAAATGGATGTGGACGCTATTGTAAACGCAGCAAACAGATCTCTGCTGGGCGGCGGAGGCGTAGACGGCGCTATACACAGAGCCGCCGGACACGGACTTCTTGAAGAGTGCCGCACACTTGGAGGCTGTAAAACGGGCGAAGCAAAGATAACGGGAGCATACAAGCTGCCCTGCAAATATGTTATACATACCGTAGGTCCTATATGGCAAGGCGGAAACAGCGGTGAAAAGGAAAAGCTCATCTCATGCTATCGTTCATCACTGGAGCTTGCAAAGAAAGCACAGTGCAAAACGGTCGCATTTCCGCTCATATCATCGGGAGTTTACGGCTACCCAAAGGAAGAAGCTCTCCGCGTGGCTGCGGGAACAATAAACGAGTTTCTGAAAGAAAACAGCGACATGACGGTATATATGGTTATTTTTGATGATGAGGCATACCGCATAAGCAAGAAATTGTTTTCGGATATAGAGACAACAGTATAAAAGAAATAAATGAGAATAGCACAAAGCCCCGTAATCAAGACGATTACAGGGCTTTTTGAATTGCGGAGGGCGGATTGGTATTGATGTCGCTCTTTTTACAGAACATATCTATATATATTCCCTACTTATTGCCCCTTAAATTATAAGAATTTTATACGCAAAAGCCTTATTGCAAAGACACGAATATTGGTATATAATGTATTATACAGAGGTGTACGAAAGGAAAATACCGTGAGCGGGACATTTCGGCAGTTATTGGGCAACAACCGATACCTCCGAAAAGCTTACTCTCTGCATCTCAAAGAAAGGAAACAAAGCAATGCTTAAAATATCTATTTGTGATGACGAGTCCGAAGAGAGAAAAAAGATCGCGGATAATCTACGGACTTACGCAGAGGCACATTGTGAGCAAGGTATTGAATTTGATGTGTATTCGTCTGCGTTTGAAATGCTGGAGGCATTTGATAAATCGGGCGGTCCGGATATTGCGCTTTTGGATATTTGTATGCCCGATATGCTGGGAACAGAGTTGGCGCGTAATATTCTCCGTTTCAGTGAAAACACAGATATTGTATTTCTGACTACAAGCTCGGATTATGCGGTCGACGCCTTTTCACTACACGCCGCAGACTATATCTGCAAGCCATACACGCAGGAACAATTTGACGCTGCCTTAGAGCGCGTCATTGCCATGCGTGAGCAAAGAACATGGGTACTTCTCCGCTGCGAGGGAGAATTGCACCGTATAGCTCTGGAGGATATTCTTTACATAGAAACAAGAGATAAACGACGTGTGTTTACACTTGTTTCCGGTAAAAAGCTTTCCGTGTGGTTATCTCCGACGCAGCTTCAAGAATGTATTATGGGCAAAAAAGGCATGATAAGGTGCGGGAGTTCTTATATTGTCAACCTAAATCATGTCCGCTGCTTTTCCGGTACGGATCTGCTTATGGATGACGGTACGCTCATCCCTGTTCCAAGGCGATGCCGTTCCGAGCTAAAGCAGGCGTATTTTGATTTTTACTTGAAGGAGGCAGAAAGCTGATGCCTACCATACAAAGAATCATAATTTCCTTTTTTGTAAGCCTGTTGTTTTTTGCAACGCATACTGTGGCAGGACTTTTGCTTCAGGAGAGAAAATACTCGGCAAAAAAGACGGCGCTTATGTGGAGTTCTGCGGGTATATTCCTTTTTCTGGAGCTTTGCTTCTGCTTTATTTTTCTGTCAAAGCCATGGAGAATGCCTGTTGCCTTGATGCTTTCATATCTATACTTTTGGGGAATTTTTATATATGCGTCCGCAGACGGATTTTGGAAAAAATGCTATCTTTGGATCACATACGGCAGCGTTTTCTGCGTTTCGCTGTCTGTCTCGTTTTATTTATGCTATTTGCTTTTGCCGAATGGTTCGGACACCTTCGTGTATTTTATGCGAGGTGTGTTCTACGGCATTATTTGTCTTGCGATTTTTTTTGCATATTATAAATATGGCAGACCGCTCATACGCGATGTCAGCGGATTTCGCACAAAAAATTGGATATCGCTGAATATTGTTTCCATAATATATTTTTTGACCTTCGTGATACTTCTGTCAAAAATCACTGCGGATAACGGTATCAATTCAAATACCTTAATACTTTTTTCGCTGTTTGTTTGCTCCTTTGCCGTAGCTAACATACTGATAATAAGCAACATACATCAGATGCGAAAGGAAGCAAGGGACAAATTGGTAAGGCAAAACATTGAATATCTGATGACTCATGTGGAAAATGCGAGAAAAAATGAACAGAAAATACGAGAGCTCCGCCACAATCTAAGGCATCATACCGAGCGGATCGCGGCTATGGCGCGGGAGGGCAACACAGAGGGTATATTGGCTTATTTGGGGCAGAACAAAGAGGCTTCGGAGAGCTTTCCGTCATGGTGTCCGAACGCCACAGTCAACGGCATACTGAGCTCCTATGCGGAGAAGGCAAAAAAGTCGGGCGTGGAATACACTGCTCAAGCTGATACCCCTGCAAAGTCGGGAGTCGCCGATGTGGATTTTGTGGCTATCCTTGCCAATCTTCTGGAAAATGCTCTTAACGCCTGCGTTGCACTGAAAAGCTCGGGTCCTATTCAAGTTCATATCAGAAATGTAGGCAATAAAACGGTGATCGCCGTCAGTAATCCCTGCGGCGCGGAGCTGGAACTTGAAAACGGACTGCCGACCGCTCGAGGTATAGGAATCGACAGTATCATTTCATCATCCGGCAGGTATCAGGGAGATATCAACTATAAAATTCAAGAGGACATCTGTACTGCCTGCGTGATACTAAATCCTTGATAATTCCATGCTTTTGGTGAATGATATACAAAGCGGGCAAAAATGAGGTACCATTTAGCTGCTGCGGAGAATATACCGACAGCGAAAGCGGACTGATATTGCGTATGTATTTTGTAAAAAAAGGATGCCGATAAAGAAAACGTAACATTATATAAGCGAGCAGAAAACGAGGTAAATAAACTTAATTTGATAGTCAATGTAATGAAATATATAAAAACAGAGGTGCATTATTTAATGGTTAAGCGTATTTGCAAATTAATATTGATTTTGCTCGTAAGCGTTTTATTATTATTGTTGTTATTCTATTCATATTTAAAAGTCAGAAAGCCTAAATTGGATTATAAGTCAGCAGGAACACAAGAAATATCAATGACTGAGCTTAAAGCCAATACGGAAAAAATAATACCCGACAGTAAATTCAGGTATCCCGATTGTGTTATCATACAGAGAGGAGATAAAGCTAATCCATATCGCTGGGATATAGAAAATTTAGCCAGTATCGGTGTTAAAATACCCGAAATAGACTTTGATAATAATTCACTTTTTATATCTCTGGGCGCCCCCGTAAAAGGTATATATTATTCAAGAATTGTTGTTTTTCCGTATCGTGATGATTTAATGCAATTATTTAATAAAAACAGAGGCTCTGACATATCATTGGAAATCGATACCGATGCACATTCGGAAGAGTATGACAGGGCAGAGGATAAAATATATTTTTATATATTGCCTAAACCAAATGAGGATAGTTATTATACTATTTTAGATAATGGTTTTCATATTAATAAAGCAGATTGGTCTTTATGGAAAAAAGTAAAAGATTTTATTAATTGGTATTTTTTCCACTCATGGTATAGTCAAGTATAAGCAGAATATTCAACACAAAATCGGAAAAGCCAACGGCTCACAGAAATATACATATGCTAACAACGGGAATATAGTCAGAGAAAGAAAGGGGCTTACTCTTACAAGAAATGCCAAGTATTATTCCTATGGTGAAGTAATATATAAAAGGACAAATGATATACCGTTTGGCTGCTGCGGAGAAGGTTCTGCTATCAATCATTTTCTTAAACATAGGCTTTTTGGTTGAGACAACGAATATGCTGATCAATCAATCTTCAAGCTGGGAATAAACAGGTATAATGAGGGTCATGTAATGAACTTATTTAAAAAAATAATTATTAGCATTACTTCGATAATTGTGATATTATTCATAGCATTTTTATTTGTGTTATGGACGGTCAGAGGTGATTTGTTTGCCATAGGCTTCAACAAATTTTTCATAGCTCCGAGCTACAACAAAACGGATATATTTTTAAAAGCTAATATAAATGAGTTATCCTATGTTGCCGGTAAACTAATTGAAATGGATTATGACTACATTACAATCATTCCTGAAGATGATGGGTATAGCATGAAGGTCAAGCATGAGAATTTAGATTATGAAACCATACCGGTCCCCAACGAATTGATTAATCACATAGAAACATTATACGAAAATGGAATCCGATATATTTCGTTTGGAGGTGATTCTGTAAACTTTACGATGTGGTCGGTCATGGATGAAAGCCGAGGTATAATATATTCCTACACCGGAACAAAGCCTAATGGTGAACAATTGATAGAAGTGAATCGGTTATCAAAGGATAACTGGTATTATTATGTGAACAACTATGAAAAAGCAAAAGAACGGCATCCCGAGAGATTTAAGTAAATTTCTGTTTGAGCATAAGGGAACAACTGTCCTTTATAATTTCAGATATTTTCAAAACCGCCGAAGGGCGGTTTTTGCTTTTCCTCCCAAAACCAATTTCGGAATCAAAACGACCAAATCCGATATTTTTCCCTTTTTTTGATATTGCTGTGTTATATTTATTATATATAAGTGCGCTTAATGCAAAACAAAATCATTTTATATGAAAAAAAGGAGGAACTATTTATGCAAAATTGCGACAACAACAGACCATGCCCATGTACCTATGACTGCCCGCGCCATGGAAAATGCTGTGCCTGCGTGGCGCACCACCGCGACCACGATGAAGGTGTTCCGGGTTGCTTCTTCTCAAAAGAAGCGGAGGCGACCTACGACAGGAGCATTGAAAACCTGGCAAGGGATAAAGGGCTTCTGTAAGCCCTTGTCGGGAACCGTATGGATGTACTTAAGAAAATTTGCAGAAAGGACATCGGATAATGAAATGGCCTTGGAAAAAGAAAACGCTTTCCTTTGAGGAGGCTGCAAAATTCAACTGGGAATTGGATACGAATACAGAATTGAGGCAAAAGCTGGATGAGCTTGCAAAGCAATATACAAATCTGAGTGAAAAGGAATACCGTAAAAAGCTCCTGCTTTTATTCAGGGAAAACGGTCTTGTAATTGACTCAAATCAGCTGGATATGCTGCTTCTTCTTAGGCACAAAACAGATCAAATGCTATTGAAAAAGGAAGCGAATAACAATTAATAAAAATGCAGGCTTACCTTAAAAACAGATTATAATATTCAAAGAAATATGAAGGAGATCAAAAATGAAAAAAATAATTGCATTATTTATTACTGCCGTATTGATAATGACCTGCGCGGCAGGCTGTGCTCCAAAGGAAAATAATCCCGTGGAGGGCAAAAAGGTGGCATATATCATGTATATGTCTTCATCGCCCATTTTTGAGCTGTGGTCGGAGTCCTTCACAAAGACGGCTGAAGCACTCGGCATGGAGGCGGACACCTTTTTCTGCGATGACAGCGACGAGGAATGGCAAAATACAATTTTGCAATGCGCAGAAGACGGCTATGACGGACTGCTTGTATCTCACGGTGGAGAAGCTTATGCTTGGGAATTTCTGACGGGCGTTATGAATGAACACCCCGATCTGAAAATAGCGACCTTTGACACCTCTTTCAGCAATGAAAACGGAGAAACGGAAACGATCGACGGCGTTGTTCAGCTGTTCCAGCAGGATTCCGGGCTTGCGTCTGCTCTGGTTGACGATATACTTGCCATGTATCCCGAAAAAGCGGAGAAGAATGAACCTGTCAATATTTTGCAGGTGCAGGAGGAAAACTACATCGTTGCCTTCGACAGACGCCAGGCAGGCTATGAGCCTTATGAAACGGCGGGAAAGATAAAGACGCTTGAACAGATCGCGCCCGGCGATCATCTGGACCCGACAGCCTCCATGCAGGAAACGGCAGAGAGCGTCATAGGAAAATACAATGACGGCGAGATAGACGCCATATGGTGCTGTTATGACGCCTATGCAAGGGGAGTATATAATGCCCTTAAGGAATTGGGCAGCGATATTCCCATGGTATCGGTAGATATCTGCGACGAGGATATCCGGCTTATGGCTGAGGGCAAAAACTGGAAGGCTTGCGCCACAACCAACTGGACGCTTAACGGAGAATTTGCCTGCCGTGTGCTGGCTTTGGAAATGGCAGAACAGTATGACGACATAAAGGCGGCTCCTTCATATTATGAAGATCCCGGAATGTGGATGGAGATCCCTTCCGTGGTGGTAACGCAGGAGCAGGTCATGTCGGGAGAGAATATCACGGTCAAAAACCTTTCGGATGTAGCGGATGACGCCTATACGGACGATAGCTTTATGCCGTCCTGCGGCTGGATGGATTCTGCCCTTAAGGCTCAACAATAAAAACAAAAATCATTTTATTACGGAGGAAAAAAATATGGAAATCAAAAAAACATTAGACGGAACGACTTTAACGGTAAAGCTTGAGGGAAGATTGGACACCACGACCTCCCCTAAGCTGGAGGAGGAGCTCAAGAGCAGTGTCGATGGACTGACCTGCCTTGTGTTTGACCTTGAGAAGCTGGAATATATTTCGTCCGCAGGTCTGCGCGTTTTTCTTGCAACGCAGCAGATAATGAACAAACAGGGCGAAATGATTTTCAGAAATGTGAACGAAACCGTTATGGATGTGTTTGAAGTTACGGGCTTTGCAGATGTTTTAACTATTGAGTAAGCTCTCTTTGGGAGAGGAGGTATTCTATGTTATACATACAGCTTGGGCTGGCAGCCCTGTGTCCTGCCATAGTGTCAGCCGTGTTCTATCAGTGCAATAAGTCAACGGGCTTTTCAAAGCTGTCACGAAAAGCAAAACAATGCGTGTATGGCATTGTATTCGGACTGCTTGCCATTCTGAGCACGGTGTTTGGCTCACAGGTGGATGGCGCCTTGATAAGCGCGAGGGATGCCGCCCCATTGTGCGCAGGCTTGATTTTTGGCGCGCCTGCGGGCGTTTTGGCAGGCTTTATAGGAGCTGCGTGGAGATTTTTTGCGGCTATAAGAGGAGCAGGAGTATACACAAGCATAGGAGCGAGCTTTACTACACTTCTTGCGGGATTGCTGGGCGCTGCGCTGCGCAAATGGATGTTTGACAACAAGCGTCCTTCATGGTACTACGGTCTGGCGACGGGATTTGTTGTGGAAGTAGTAAATATGCTTTTGGTGTTCCTCATAAACATGGAGGATGTGCACAGAGCATTTCAACTGGTGGAGAAATGCACCCTGCCGATGGTCATACTTAATGCGGGAGCGGTAACGCTTGCCATGCTTGTGGTAGCCGCTCTTGCGGGAGAGTTGAAAAAAGCCCAAAGGAAAAACAATTATCAACTTGCGCAGACCTTTTCGCGCTGGCTACTGCTGTGCGTCGTGCTTGCATTTGCTGTGTCCAGCCTGTTTATATATGTATTGCAGACAAGGCTTGCGACAAAAGATGCGGAGGATATGCTTTCCCTTTACATCGAAGATGTCAAGGAGGATATCAACGATGCCTCGGACAACAATCTTTTGGAGCTGACGAGGAAGATAAAGGATGACATAGAAAAGAGCGGTAATTATGATGAAACGGTCCTTATGCCCCTGCTTGAGGACAACGATGTATCCGAAATAAATATCATTGACGAAAACGGCATCATTATATCAAGCACGACGCCCGAATATATCGGCTTTGACATGACGGGCGGCGAGCAGTCAAACGAATTTATGGCGCTTCTTCATGGTGAGAAGGAGTTTGTACAGCGCTATCAAGCCATTTCTCATGACTCTGGCGTTTTTATGAAATATGCGGGAGTTGTTTTGGATAACGGCGGTTTTGTTCAGGTAGGATATAATTCGGCGCGTTTTCAGGCGGACATCGACGGACAGGTGGTAGGACTCACAAGGAACCGCCATGTGGGCGAGGACGGATTTATGCTCATAGCAAACGAGGATTTCCGACTTGTGAGCGACCCAAACGGACATGAGGGAATGTCTCTTGATGTAACGGGTATCGGACTGACACCGGATAAGGACAACTATGGCGCTTCTTCCGAAAAAATAAGCAGAGAATGGCAGATGCTCACAGAATCTGTTTTTGATAAACCCTGTTATGTGATGTACAGCGTTACGGAGGGCTATTATATCATAGGAGCATTGCCAAAATCGGAGGTCGTTTTTGACCGCAATATGCAGTTATATACCACTGTGTTTATTGAGATTATGGTATTTGCGGCTCTGTTCGTGTTGATATATTTCTTGGTAAAGAAGCTTGTGGTAGAGAACATACAAAAAATCAACAGCTCTTTGGAGGAGATAACGGGCGGCAACCTTAATGTGACCGTAGACGTGCGGAGCAACGAGGAATTTACATCGCTTTCCGACGATATCAATTCCACGGTGCATACGTTGAAGGGATATATAGCGGAAGCGGCAGCAAGGATAGACAAGGAGCTGGAATTTGCCAAGACTATACAGGTTTCCACTCTCCCCTTTGTATTCCCTCCCTACCCCGAAAGGACGGATTTTGACATCCATGCGACTATGGATACGGCAAAGGAAGTGGGCGGAGACTTTTTCGACTTTTATCTGCTTGACGAAAACCGTCTTGTGTTCATGATAGCTGATGTGTCCGGCAAGGGAATATCTGCGGCAATGTTTATGATGAAAGCAAAAACGGTCATAAAGAGCTATGCCGACAAGGAGAGCGACGTGGCAAAGATACTTACGAGAGCCAACGCAGATCTGTGTGAAAACAACGAGGCTAAAATGTTTGTGACCTGCTGGATGGGAATACTGGATTTTAAGACGCACACGGTATACTTTGCAAATGCGGGACACAATCCGCCGCTTGTAAGGCATGAGAACGGAGAATTTGAATATTTCAAGGTTCGTTCGGGTTTTGTTCTGGCAGGCTTGCCGGGTATTAAATACAAAAGAGGCGAATTGAAGCTCATGCCGGGAGATGCAATATTCCTTTATACGGACGGCATAACAGAGGCAACAAACGCCCAAAACGAGCTCTACGGCGACGACAGGCTAAAGGCTGTCCTCGACAGGCTGACGGACGCGAGCGCAAAGGAGATCTGTCTGGAAGTGAAACAGGATGTAGACGCCTTTGTGGGAGAAGCGCCTCAGTTTGACGATATGACTATGCTCTGTCTTCGTCTTACGCCAAAGAAAAGCATAACGGTCGATCCAAGGGAGGATAACATGCAGACCGTGGTGTCCTTTGTGGAGGAAACGCTTGCGGAGACCGAAGTACCCACTAAAATTGCCGTTAAGATGAACATTGCGGTAGATGAGATATATTCCAATATACAGCACTACAGCGGGGCAACAAAGGCGGAATTGGAGTGTGCTGTCGGCGGAAACAGCATCACGCTGGTGTTTGTGGACAACGGAAGTCCTTACAATCCGCTGGAAAAGGAGGACCCCGACACGACCCTTTCGGCAGACGAGAGGCAAATCGGCGGACTTGGCATTTTTATGGTGAAGAAAATAATGGATGATGTAACATACGAGTATTCGGAAGGTATGAATCGTCTGACGCTTAAAAAGAATTGGGAGACAGAAAACGATAATTAATATAAGCAATCAGGAGGCAAAGTATGATAAGCAAGCGCAGTGAAAAATTCACTCTGTCGGAGCAGACGATAGACATGGTTTCCGAAATATGCGTTCAAACGCTTTCCGAGGCAGGGTCGGATAAAAAGGATATTATACGCATCCGCCTGTCACTTGAGGAGATACTCGGTGTATGGCTTGAGTCCTTAAGGGGCGCTTCGGTACAAGTGGACTGCGGTCAGAAATTTGGACGGGCATTTATGAAAATAAGCGTAGACGGTCCCGCCATGGACGCATTGGAGGATAACGAGGCATTGATACTCTCAGGACATATGCTCTCGCAGGCAGGACTGTCGTTCGTATACGCTTATAACAATGGTAAAAACTGCCTGATTTGCAATCCGCGCAAAAAATCCTCAATCGGACAGATGCCCCGGCTTATTTGCGCAGTCATTCTGGCAGTTGTTCTGGGATCTGCCGCAAGGCTTTTTCCTGCAATCCGGGCAGCCTCACTTGCGGTTACACAGCCTCTTTTCAATATGATTTTGGGAGCGATACGCGCGGTTTCCTCCCCGCTTGTGTTTCTGGCTGTCTGCTGCGGTATCATAAGCATAGGCGATTTGGCGATGGTGGGAAAAATAGGCAGAAGGCTGATTTTAAAAATGATCGCGGATATATTTATTTTGTCGGCAGTCATGGCGCTTTTGAACTGTCTGCTGTTTCCTGTTACAGCGGATGCGGGAAATGAAGTCTCGGGCAATTTTTCTAAAATTTATCAGATGGTGCTGGAAATAGTGCCCTCGGATATTGTATCGCCCTTTATTAACGGAAATGCGCTGCAGCTTGTTTTCATGGGTATATGTGTAGGAGCCGCCCTTTTGGTTATGGGCGAGCGAGTAACGGCAATGCATAATGCTTTGATGCAGGCGAACGAGGCGGTGCAGTTTCTTATGGCTGCGCTGGGAAAGGTCATTCCGTTTTTTGTGTTTTTAAGCCTTTTTGACCTTATGCTGTCCGATTTTGGCAGCGGGCTTTCAAGTCTTGTCAAGGTGTTTGTTATCACAATACCGGGGTTCCTACTGCTTGCATTGTTTTATGTCTTTGTGGCGGCGGTGCGCCTGAAGGTCAGCCCTATCCTATTGATCAAAAAAATGCTGCCGACTTATATGATCGCTCTGACTACGGCTTCTTCGGCTGCTGCTTTTTCGACAAATCTGGAGACATGCGAAAGGAAGCTCGGCATACCGAAAAGGGTGGTGGATTTTGCCATTCCTTTAGGTCAGGTCATTTATAAACCGGGCTTTGTGATCGAGCTTTCTGTTATGCTTCTGGGCATGGCTGAGTATTACAGCGTTCCCATTACGCCTCAGCTTCTTATTATGTCGATTTTGGTGGTAGGCTTTCTTTCTATGGCGGCGCCACCTATCCCCGGCGGAGCGATTTCCGTATTTACCGTACTTTTTGTACAGTTTGGCGTTCCGGGCGAGGCTATCGCTCTGGCGGCGACAGTCAATGCTGTGCTCGACTTTTTCTTGACCGCCGCAAATCTTGCCTGCCTTCAGGTAAAGGTGGCGCTCGAGATACACGGCGCAGGGATGCTAGACGAAAAGAAGCTTAAAAAGAGCATATGATGAAGTAAAACAATACATTTTCATAAAACAAAAAAGGAGTGATACTATTGAACAAGAAATTCTGTCTTTACCGTTTTTTGATGCTTATTATTATGTGTCTGTTTCTCGGAGGCTGTGCGGAAGACACCGACAATTTGCACTATCAAAGCTTTCAAGATTTCTCGGGCAAAAAGATAGGAATGATAACAGGTACGGTTTTTGACCGGTTGGTTGACGGAGTTGTGGAAGGTACTATACCCCAATATTATGACGACTTTTCCTCGCAGCTGTTGGCGCTTGATACGGGAACTCTGGATGCTATTGCAACGGATATGCCTGTAGCCGAGCTTGCTGTGGCAAGACAGCCGAATTTTGCAATATTCCCCGAGGTTATAGCGCCCGACAGCTACGGACTCGGGCTTCAGAAGGGCAGCCCGCTGACGGAGAAGGTAAACGCTATCATAGAAAAATATGAGAACGACGGTACGCTTCAGGCGCTTCGTGAAAAATGGCTAAGTGCGGATGAGAGCAAAAAGATAATAGATATAGGCGATTATGACGCGCCTAACGGTACCCTTCAGTATGTTCACGATTCCACGATGGAGCCTATGAGCTATGTCGGCGGAAACGGACAGTCGCTTGGGCTTGAGGTGGAGTTGGTTTCTCTGATAGCAAAGGAGCTTGGCATGAAGCTCGACATCACGCAGGGAACATTTAACGCGCTTATCCCCATGCTTGCGAGCGATAGAGCCGATATTATTTCGGGCTCGATGAGCATAACGGAGGAGCGCAGACAGAGCATTGACATTGCAAACCCGCACTATGTGGGCGGAACGGTGTTCCTTGTTAGGGCAGAGGATATTGGGCTCGCTTCAAATAGGGAAAGCAACAGCTTCTTAAGTGGCTTGAGCGATAATTTTAACAAGACGTTTGTTCAGGAGAATCGTTGGAAAATGATACTCTCGGGTCTTGAGGTAACATTTGCCATATCCGTATTCTCGGCGCTTTTTGGCACCATATTGGGCTTCGGACTGTGTCTTTTGTGCAGGAGCCGTTACAAGGCAGTTTCCAAAATTACCGCGGTATTTATACGCCTGCTTCAGGGCATACCCGTGCTTGTACTGCTTATGCTCATGTTTTATGTGGTGTTTGCAAAGACGCATCTTGACGGTATCATTGTTTCGATCGTAGCGTTTTCTATTAATTTTGCGGTGTATGTGTCCGAGATGATGCGCACCGGCATAGACGCCGTTGATGCGGGACAGTGGGAGGCAGCCACGGCGATAGGCTTTGGACGCGTAAAAACCTTTACCAAAATAATTGCTCCGCAGGCGCTCAGGCATATACTTCCCGTCTATAAGGGCGAGTTTATTTCCATGGTCAAGATGACCTCGGTGGTAGGATATATCGCGGTGCAGGACCTTACGAAAGCTACCGACCTTATACGCAGCTGTACTTTTGAGGCATTCTTCCCGCTTATAGCATCGGCGGTCATATACTTTGTGCTGGCATGGGCTCTTACCTCGCTTTTGAGCATAGCCGAAAGGCGTACGGCTCCCAAGGCGCACCGCAAACAGGCAGACAAGCTCATGGCAATGATAGAAAACGCCGAAAAATCGCTTGACACAAAGGACAAAACCTCAGATACTACGGAAGAGACAGACGGCACGGAACCCGTAATTGCCATTTCACATCTTAAAAAAGTCTATCCGAACATTACACCGCTTGAGGATGTAAATGCGGAAATTTTCAAAGGCGATGTCATAACGGTGATAGGTCCGTCGGGTACGGGAAAAAGTACGCTTTTGCGCTGCGTCAACCGTCTTGAAAATCCGACCGACGGAAGTATAACAGTTTTTGGTAAGGATACTTCGGATAGAAAAGTGAATCTTAATTTGCTCAGACAGCGCATGGGCATGGTTTTCCAGTCCTTCAACCTGTTTGGCCATCTGACGGTAATAGAAAATGTTATCCTTGCGCCCACCGTGCTAAAGGGTGTGCCAAAGCAAAAGGCGCTCATGGATGGAATGGAGCTTTTGCGCATGGTGGGAATGGCGCAGAAGGCAACAAGCTATCCCGACGAATTGTCGGGCGGACAAAAACAGAGGGTGGCTATCGCCCGTACCCTTGCCATGGATCCTAAGATAGTGCTTTTTGACGAGCCGACATCGGCGCTTGACCCTACAATGGTAGGAGAGGTACTTAGCGTAATGAAGCGGCTTGCCTCAAAAGGGCTTACCATGATGATAGTTACGCATGAAATGCAGTTTGCCCGTGATGTTTCCGACCGTATCTTTTATATGGACGAGGGTGTGATTTACGAGGAAGGAAGTCCGAACGATATATTTGACAGTCCTAAGCGGGATAAAACGCGCGCCTTTGTAAAGAGGCTCAAAACGCTTACTCTTTCCGTAGAGTCCTTGGACTATGATTTCATAGGTATGTCGGAAAGCATACTTCAGTTTGGAGAAAGGAATTTAATGTCGAAAAAACAGGTAGAAAAGCTTCGCCGTGTGTATGAGGAAATCCTGGCGCAAAATCTTATCACGGCGCAGGAAGTGGAATTTCCCATCACGGTTTCGGTGGAATATTCGGAGAAGGAAGACAGCCTGGAGATGCGTTTTGCATGGAGTGGTGAGCGTTATGATCCCATGGAAAGCGGCGACATGATTTCTGTTAAGCTTGTAAAGGCTTCGATCAGTGATTTCAATTATGAACATACGAACGGCTCAAACAGCCTTATCATAAAGATATAAAATAAGCTTTGATTATGTGCAAGAATAATTTAAAAATAAAGAAAGAGGGGTGCAAGAATTTATGTTATCACCTGAAAAAATATTCCATATAAAAGAATCCGGCTCCACAATGAAAACCGAAGCTCTTGCCGGACTTACAACATTTATGACTATGGCATATATACTCATGGTCAATTCCAAAATGTTTGCAGAAATTCCGGGGGGGGTATCATATAATGCTATATATATTGCGACAGCAATATCCGCTTGTATAGGAACGGTGCTTATAGGACTTCTGGCAAATCTGCCTCTGGCGCAGGCGTCCGCCATGGGCTCCAATGCCTTCTTTGTCTATACGGTGTGCTTCGGCTTTGGCTTAAGCTATGCCAATGCGCTGGTGCTCATTCTTATTGACGGCATACTGTTCATAATGCTTACGGTCACGGGACTGCGAAAGAAAATATTTGAGGCTATACCGACATCGGTAAGAGTGTCAATCCCCGCAGGTGTCGGACTGTTTATTGCCTTCATAGGGCTTAAGGATTCCGGCATCGTGGTGGCGGATCCCTCCACATTTGTCAGCCTTGCATCCTTCAACCTTCTTTCCGGAAATGTGGCATGGAAGGACATTATGCCGATGCTTGTAACGCTTTGCGCTTTGACTGCTATAGCAGTCCTGACGTGCAGACGGATAAAGGGTGCCGTGCTCTGGGGCATATTTGGCGGAACGCTGCTGTATTATATTCTTGGTTTTACTATTCCCGGATTTTATGAGGGTTTTACAGACAGTCTTAATTTAAACCCGTTTGCGGCATTCGGCGAATTCGGCACGCAGGCATTTGGCAGAGTTTTTACGGAAGGCTTTGATTTTTCACCATATCTGGCAGAACACAGCAAACCGGAGCTTGCTGTATTGATTGTGACAACTTCACTTGCATTCTGTCTGGTGGATATGTTTGATACGATAGGCACACTGTATGGAGCCTGTGCAAGGGGAAATCTTCTTACAGAAGAGGGAGAAGTGCCCAATATAGATAAGGCAATGCTTGCGGATGCCATAGCCACCACCTGCGGCGCGGTCTGCGGCACATCCACGGTAAGCTCTTATGTGGAGGCTTCCACAGGCATTGCGGAGGGCGGGAAGACAGGCATGGCCGCCATGGTGACGGGAGCGCT
>CANQVZ010000023.1 GCA_947627425.1 uncultured Clostridia bacterium
ACTTCAGCCACAAGAGGCACGGAAAGCTCGACTGCGTTTTCCATTTCCTCTCTTAGGAGCAGCGCCACCTGTTCTCTCTCGTCCTTGTGCGTTTCTATAAGAAGCTCGTCATGCACCTGGAGCACAAGCTTTGACCTGAGTCTTTCTTTTTTGAGCCTGTTGTATACCTTTACCATAGCTATCTTTATGATATCCGCTGCAGTGCCCTGTACGGGCATATTCATTGCTACTCTCTCTCCAAAGGAGCGCTGAATGAAGTTGGAGCTGGTTATCTCCGGAATATATCTGCGCCTGTTGAACATGGTTATGCCATAGCCCGTATCGATGGCAGACTGCACACAGCCGTCTATGAACGCCTTTATTTTGGGATATTTGGCAAAGTAGTTCGCTATATATTGGTCGGCTTCCTTTTTTGTTATGCCCAGATCCTGCGAAAGACTGAAGGCGCCTATACCATATATTATGCCGAAGTTAACGGCTTTAGCATTTCTCCTTTGCAGGGGCGTCACCTCGTCGAAGGGCACATTGAACACCTGCGAAGCCGTTATGGTGTGTATATCCTGATTTTCCTTGAAAGCGTTTATGAGCATCTCGTCGCCCGAAAGATGGGCAAGCACTCTCAGCTCTATCTGCGAATAGTCCGCATCCGTGTAAACATAGTCCTTTTCGGGAATGAACACCTTTCTCAATTTTCTGCCCAGCTCTATCCTCACGGGTATATTTTGGAGGTTAGGCTCCGTAGAGCTTATTCTGCCCGTTGTGGTCACAGTCTGATTGAATGTGGAATATATCCTGTCGTCGTCCTTCAACACCGCGAGAAGTCCCTCGGCATATGTGGACTTGAGCTTGCTGTAGGAGCGGTACTCCAGTACCTTGCCGACTATCTCGTCCTTGTCCTTGAGCTTCTCCAGTATGTCGGCTGATGTAGACCAGCCCGTTTTTGTCTTTTTTCCGCCCTTCAGACCGAGCTTTTCAAAGAGTATATAGCTAAGCTGTTTGGGAGAATTGATATTGAATTCCTCTCCCGCAAGCCAATAAATATCCTTAGTAAGCTCCTCCAGCTTTACATTGAGGCTTTCGCCGTATTCTATAAGTCCCTGCCTGTCCGCCTTCATGCCCTTAAGCTCCATGCCCGCGAGCACATTTATAAGGGGCAGCTCTATGCTGTAGTAGAGATATTGCTGATCGTTTTCCTTCAGCTTGCCGTCTATAACGGGGTAGGCTCTGTAGCTTATGTTGCACATCTTGCCCAAAAGTGAACAAAATTCATCGTCGCTTAAGTCGTCAAAGCTTTTTCGGCTCTTTCCCTTGCCGAGTATCTCCTCCTCCGAGGGGTAGCTCTCCGAAAGAAAATCCTCCGCCAGCTCGTTGTATTCATAGCTGTCCATTGAGGAATTTATTATATATCCGCCTATCATTGTGTCGAACATTATGCTTTTAAGCTCTATACCTCTGCGTCCGAGAAGGACTATATCGCTCTTTGCATCATGCGCTATCTTGGAGTTCTGAAGCTCAAAGAAATCCCTGAATACATCCGTTATATCCTCATCACTGAGCCTGAAAACAAAAGCTCCCTCGGCGTTCTGCGTTATGGCTATGCCCTTTATATTCTCCTTTTCGTGCACCAGCTTGTAGGCGCATGGCTCAAAGGGAGAAAGCTCCGAGAGTATTTTTTCAGCCTCGTTTCTGTCCTTTATGAGCTTAAAATCAAAGCTCCTCTCCTGCTTTATATTGTCCGTGTCAAAACGGGAGAGCATAGACTTAAATTCATATTGTTTAAATATATGGTAGGCATTTTCATTGAAAATGTCGTGTATTTTTGCGTTCTTGATGTCAAATTCCAGGGGCGCGTCCGTCTTTATGGTGACCAGCCACTTGCTCCTTCTTGCAAGCTCCGCATTCTGCGCCAGATTTTCGCCCGCTCTTTTTGGCGTTATTTTGTCCGCATTCTCTATTGCGTTTTCTATGTTCTTGTATTCCTGTATTATTTTAACAGCAGTTTTTTCGCCGATAGATGGCACTCCGGGCACATTGTCGCTTGCGTCGCCCATAAGCGCCTTTACATCTATGAATTCGGAGGGCGTTACACCGTATACGCGCAGAACATCCTCCGCCCTGTAGTCCTCCACAACGGTGGAGCCGCTCTTTGTCTTGGGTATCCTTATCATTATTCTTTCGGAGGCAAGCTGTAAAAGATCTCTGTCGCCGCTTATTATGACAGGCGTTATGCCTTTTTCATCGGCATTGTGAGCCAATGTGCCCAAAAGGTCGTCCGCCTCATAGCCTCCCATTTCCACACAGGCTATGTTCATGGATGCAAGCACCTTTTTCACAAGCTCCATCTGAGGCACCAGCTCTTGGGGCATACCCTTTCTTGTGCCCTTGTAGTCCTTGTATTCAAGGTGTCTGAATGTGGGCTGATGCACATCGAAGCACACAGCGCAGTAGTCGGGCTTTTCCTCGTCAAGCAGTTTGAAAAATATATTCAGAAAGCCATATACGCCGTTTGTGTATTCTCCGTCCTTGTTTGTGAGCAGGGGCATGGCGTAAAAGGCTCTGTTCATAAGGCTGTTGCCGTCAATAAGCATAATTTTTTCGGGCATGGTCTACCTCCGTTTTGTTACGATATAATTATAAGTATACTAAATTTCCGCCAAGAATTAAAGAGGAAAAATTTAAAATTAAATGAATATTTACGGGTTCTTTTTTTTCTGTATTTTGTAGCATACCTTCGGCACAAGCTTCATGGGCATAAATCGGCAGAAGAACGCCGTAAGTCTGTTTTCAAAGGAGGGGAAAATGACGGACTTCCTTCTGAACATACCCTTTATGGCTCTTTGAGCGGCATATCTGCTTTCAAGCGGTCTTAATGTGAATTTTACGCCCGCTCTCTTGTTGAAGCCTGTGTCTACGGGACCCGGACAGAATACCGACACGCTCACCTTTGACCTTTTTGTCCTAAGCTCCTCGTGTATAGCCATAGACAGGCTGTATACATAAGCCTTTGTGGCATAATAGGTCGACATGAGAGGTCCCACGCCGAAAGAGGCAAGGGAGGCAACATTTAGTATATAGCCCTTGTTGCGCTTTAAAAAGTCCTTTAAATAAAGCTTGGTGAGTATATGCACTGCGGAAACATTGAGATCCAGCATATTCATTTCGTCCTTGAGGCTTGTTGTGCCAAATTCGCCGTATAAGCCATAGCCTGCATTATTTATAAGCACATCTATATCCCTCACTCTTGAATAAAGCTCCATGCAGTTTTTTCTTATGCTTAAATCAAGAGGTATTATCTCCGCGTTTGTGGGTATGCACTTTGCGGTCTGCTTGAGCTTTTCCTCATCTCTGGATACCAGCACCACATCATAGCCCTTTTCGGCAAGTATTATAGCCATATCCTTTCCCATTCCGTTTCCTGCGCCTGTTATCAATGCTTTTGCCATTTTTTATCTCCTCTTTTCATTACATAGTCCATTAGTTCCTCTTTGCTGTTTTTTTCGGGATGCTGCATAGCATAGTCTAGCGCCGAGTTGAGCCTTGAGCCTATTTCCCGTCCCTTAAAGCCCGCCTCCATAAGGTCGCTGCCGTCTATAGCCAATGCCTTGAGCGATGTGCAGTCATTTTTTACGGTTCTGTACATTTCATTGTATTCGTCAAGCGAATGACCTTCAATTGCGCTTTTAAGCTCCAGAACGAGCGGTGTTATATCCTCGGCGCAGCTTTTCAGCCTGCGCATGGCGTAAAGACTGTCTATATCCATATTTTTGAGCTTTACCATCAAGGTCACATCTCTTATGCTCTTGTTGTCCCATTTGAGCCTTTTTGTGATCTCGTTGGCTTTTTTGCTCCCCATATCCTTAAGTATATACGCAAGTCTTAGCCTTATATCCCTTGAAAGCGCCGAAAGCACGGCATAATCGGTCCTTCCCGCCTCTATTTCGGGCAGGAAATATTTTGTCATGCCGGAATTTATGAGTATTTCAAGCTTTTCGGCATGATTGGACAGTATGAGCTTGAAAAGCTCCTCTCTTATTCTTTCTATGCTTATGTTTTTTATAAGCTCCGCATTTTTTATGAGGGCGTCAAGAGTGTTTTTTTCTATCTCAAAATCGAGCTGAGCCGAAAACCTGACAGCTCTCATCATTCTCAGAGCGTCCTCGCGAAATCTCTTTTCGGGGTCGCCGACGCCTCTTATTATTTTGTTTTTTATGTCGTCACGGCCGCCGAAAATATCCACATATCCCTTTTCGGGATTGTAGGCTATGGCATTTGCGGTGAAGTCGCGCCTTGAGAGGTCGCCCGAAAGCCTGTCCGTGAATATCACCTCGTCGGGGTGTCTGTTGTCGCTGTATTTCCCGTCTATCCTGTATGTGGTAAGCTCATAGCTTTTTCTGTCGGCTATCACGGTGACGGTGCCGTGCTTTATGCCCGTATCGACGGTGTGGTTAAAAATTTTTTTCACATCCTCGGGAAGTGCCGATGTGGCTATATCGTAGTCGTTAGGTGTTTTTCCCATTATATGATCTCTCACGCAGCCGCCCACAACATAGCCTTCAAAGCCGTTTTTATTGAGTTTTTCGAGTATATGCACAACACTTTCGGGAAGCTTCATATATATTCTCCTTTTACTTTGCATTACTATTATCTTAACATATTAACGCAATAATATCAATCAACACTTGATAAATTGATAAAAAATGATTATAATGTATATATAAAAAGACAGGAGGTGTTTTCAGATGTCAAAAGTATTGGTAGTAGACGACGAAGCGAGTATTGTCAATATCATTTCATACAATCTCAAAAAAGAGGGTTATGATGTAATTACGGCAGAGGACGGCGAAAGCGGACTGGAGCTTGCCATAAGTGAAAATCCCGATCTTGTGCTCCTGGATATCATGATGCCCAAGATGGACGGCTACGAGGTGTGCCGCAAGATAAGAGAGAGGAGCAATGTGCCCATTATAATGCTCACGGCAAGAGCAGACGAGGTGGACAAGGTAATAGGACTCGAAATGGGCGCGGACGACTATGTTACAAAGCCCTTCGGCAACAGAGAGCTTATAGCCAGAGTGAAGGCTCATCTCAGAAGAAGCGCGGCAAAGGAAACTCCCGCAGACAAGAGCCGTACACAGACCTTCGGCGACCTTACGATCGATTTTGACCGCTATGAGGTAACAAAGAGGGGAGAGATGATAAATCTCACCATGAGAGAATACGAGCTGCTCGTGTTCCTCGCAACACAGAATACACAGATATTCAACAGGGAAACACTGCTTGAAAAGGTGTGGGGCTATGAATATTTCGGAGATGTGAGGGCTGTCGATGTAACCATAAGGCGTCTGAGAGAAAAGATAGAGGACGATCCGGGAAAGCCCAGATTTATAATAACCAAGAGAGGCATAGGCTATTATTTCAGCTCATGATAAATATGCCGTTTGCCTTTTGTAAGGCGTATGATTTTAGGGCGGAGGGCAGCGCAGCATGAAAAGTATTCGTTGGCGTCTTGTATTTATGTACCTTTCACTTGTGTTCATAGTTATGATACTCACGGGTACATTCATTACAGTCACCGCACAGAACAGAGAACAAAGACAGGCATCGGAGGAACTGCACCAGTGTGCCGTATATATTGAGGAACAGGTCATAGAGCAGTATGACAGCCGATATTTTCAGGACAGCCTTGTCAATCTGTCCATAGTCAGCTCGGCGCTTAGGAATATGGACGCATCCATACTTGACGCTCAGGGCAGGACTATAGCCTGCTCCACGGCGTCCGACAGGGACGAGTTCCAGCAGTTCAACAACTCTGCCATCATAGCGGCGTTAAACGGCGAGGAGAGCTTTTTGCCCAGAAGCCGTGTCACCGATGCCTTGGGCATTGAAAAAACCGTCATGAGCTATTCCTACCCATGCAAGGACGATGGCGGCAAGGTGGCTTATATAGTATATGTGCAGATGGATTCTCAGGCTATAGAGGACAGCATAGCGCAGACGGCGCGTTCGCTCATAGTGGCGGTCGTGATAGCGCTTATAATAACGGCTGTGCTGGGCTTGCTCTTTGCAAACACCATCACATCGCCCATAGCGGCGCTTACCAAAAAAGCCAACCTCATGGCAAAGGGCAGGCTTGACCAGAAGCTTGCCGTAAAGGGCAGCGATGAGATAGGTCAGCTCACAAAGAGCTTCAACACAATGGCAAAGGAGCTTAGCAAGACCATTGTCGAGAGTGAGGAGCAGAGAAACAAGCTTGAGATAGTTCTTCACAACATGACCGACGGAATACTTGCATTTGATGACAAGGGACAGCTCATACACATAAACCGTTCCTGCTATGATATGCTTGAAATAGATGATGTGAATATATCTCTGAATTGGCTCATGGAGCTTTTCAGCATAACGGGCGATGAGGAGGAAACAGGCTCTGTAAGAGAGCTTACCGTAAAGGGCAAGGACGACAAATATATTTCCGTTGCCATTATACCCTACACCCTCAAAAAGAAAAAGCACAGGCAGGAGATAGCGGGCGGTACAATAGTCGTTCTGCACGATATAACAAGGCACAGACAGCTCGATATTATGCGTCAGGAGTTTGTTGCTAATGTCAGCCATGAGATAGGCACGCCCCTTACCACCATAAAGGGCTATGCCGAGCTTTTGCTGGACGGCGCAATAGACGACAAGGCTGTGGCTATGGAATTCCTTAAGGAAATAAATGTTGCGGCGGACAGGATGAAGCTTCTGCGCGATGACCTTCTGGATCTTTCGCGCTTCGATACAAAGGTAAACAAGTTCAATATGGAGGATGTCAACCTTGTTTCGCTTGTTTCGGGCTGCTGCAGGCAGAACCTTATAGTGGCTGAAAACAAGCATCAGGATATAATATTCAATCCTCCGCCAAAGCCCATGTTCATTTACGGCGATCCCGGCAGGATAAATCAGGTCATAACGAATATTATGTCAAATGCCATGAAATACAGCAACGAGGGCACTGCCATAAATATAAGGCTCAAGGAAAAGGCAGACACCTATAGACTTGAGATAGAGGACAACGGTATAGGTATGCCTAAGGAGGCCTTGGAGCGCATTTTCGACCGCTTCTACAGAGTGGACAAGGCAAGAAGCAGAGCTATGGGCGGAAACGGTCTGGGACTTGCCATAGCTAAGGAGATAATGGACGCTCATATGGGCAGTATAGAGGTCAGCTCGGAGCTTGGAAAGGGAACCACTATGACGCTTATATTCCCAAAGAGCGATATGGACGGTATGATAGATGAAAAATAGGGGGATGATATCATGCTCTTTAAGAAGGACAAGGCGGACTACGACAGGCAAACCATGACTCCCGCACTGCATTTCAGCATATGCACGGGCGAGAGGGTAGCAGGCTTTATAGACAACGAAACGGGTAAGTTCCGCGATGTTATGCTCGTGAAAAGCGATAAGGAGCTGAAACGCTTTTTAAAGCTTTATGATATAGACGAAAAAGACCTTAAGTCGGATTATTGACCATTTTGCGCCTCAAAAAAGCTCAAAAGACAAAATAAACCAAAAAAACAATTTGACTTTTTGGTTTAAGTGTGATATTCTTGATATACAGCCGTCAGCATCCGCTGTGTGCTGTATATTTTTATATTTTTAGGAGGAAATCGTAAATGAAGGAAGGAACCGTTAAGTGGTTTAACGCTGAGAAGGGCTTTGGCTTTATCTCAACAGAAGATGAGGGCGATGTATTTGTGCATTTTTCTGCTATCCAATCGGACGGCTACAAGACCTTAGAGGAGGGTCAGAAGGTAGAGTTTGAGATCGTTGAAGGAGCAAAGGGACCTCAGGCCGCTAATGTGGTACGCTTATAATCTTAAGTAAATAATTATTGTCATATATATTTTTTATTTTGGTTATAACATTAAGAGCTGTTGCCATAGGGCAGCGGCTCTTTTGATATTTATAATATATATCGATACCCCCTCAGTCAGGCTAACGCCTGCCAGCTCCCCCTGTGGGGGAGCCAAGCATTAAGTGTCACCATCTACCTCTCGGCTCCCCCTTTGGGGGAGCTGTCAACTCGTAGAGTTGACTGAAGGGGGATTGTACAGAGTAATTTAAGAAAAAATATTATTTTTACATCAGCTCTTTTGATATGTTAAATTTTTATGCTTGAAGCTTTTTCTATTGCATTTGCCCGCGGTTTAATATATAATGATATAGTAAAATTCAATATTTTTTAAGCGTTGTATCCCGCTATTGCAGTCCGCGAACCTCTCATTGCGGATGAACAGGGAACAGCAGCAAGGAGGAATCATTATGCAAAATCAGAGAGAAAAGACATTAAGACTGGTGGAAACAGCACTTTTCACTGCTATCATCGTAGTTTTGTGGCTCACGCCCCTCGGCTATATTCCGCTCGGTTTTATGAACGCAACCACCATCCACATACCCGTTATAATAGCGGGCATCGTTCTGGGCTGGAAGCAGGGCGCATTCTGCGGTTTTGTTTTCGGGCTTACAAGCTTTCTGAACGCTTCGTTTTTAAAACCAAGCCTTTTGAGCTTTCTTTTCAGCCCCTTTTATCCGGGCGGAAATTTCAAGAGCCTTATAATAGCCTTTGTGCCCAGAATACTTATAGGCGTTACGGCTTACTTTGTTTACAGAGGCATACGCAATGTAACGGGTAAAAAGACGCCTGCTATGTTTGCCGCAGGCATTGCCGGCTCTATGGTCAACACCATACTTGTTATGGGCATGGCATACATATTTTTTGCTCCCACATATGCCGAGGCAACGGGCATAGACATAAGCGGAGTTTTAAAGGCAGTATGTACTGTAATGGCAGTAAACGGCATACCCGAAGCTATAGTTGCCGCCATAATAGCGTCCGCTGTGTGCAGCGCACTGATGGCAGCCTTCAGGGACAGATTTGAATAATACGGAGATTTTTTTATGATCCTTGCAATAGATATAGGCAACACAAATATAAACTTGGGCGGCATAAGCGATAAAAATGTAGAGTTCATGGCGCGCCTTTCCACCGATTCGCTCAAGACAGAGGACGAATACGGCATTGAAATAATGAATATTCTGAAATTATACAGCGTGGACATAAGGCGCATAGAGGGCAGCATAGTTGCCTCCGTAGTGCCTCCCGTTCTGAATGCGGTCAAGCTTGCCGTCAGGAGAGTCACGGGCAGCGAGCCGCTTGTTGTGGGACCTGGGCTTAAAACGGGCATAAATATACTTATGGACGATCCGGGCGCCGTAGGCGGCGACAGGATAGTTTCGGCGGTAGCCGCTCTGGATAGGTTCACACCTCCCGTCATAATAGTTGACATGGGCACCGCCACCACCATAGACACGGTGGACAAAAAGGGTAACTATGTGGGAGGCTGCATCATGCCGGGCGTCGGCATAAGCCTTGAGGCGCTCTCAAAGAGGACTGCACAGCTCCCTGCCATAAGCCTTGAAAAGCCCAAAAAGACAATAGGCAAAAATACCGTCGACTGTATGCTGAGCGGCGTTATGTACGGCACGGCGGGCATGATAGACGGCTGTGTTGAAAGAATAGAAGAGGAAATGGGCGAAAAATGCAATGTCATCATAACGGGAGGCCTCGGCAAGATATTTGCGGATATATGCAGGGGCAGTTATCTGTATGATGAGGAGCTTCTTTTAAAGGGCTTGTATATAATTTATAAAAAGAACAGATAGAAAGGAAGTGCGCATTATGGATGTAATGGACGAGGCTGTGGCATTGGCTGACGAAATATCCGAGAAGATAAAAAACAGCACTATTTACAAGGACTACCACAAGGCTTATTTGAAGATAAAAAACAATGCCGAGCTTGTGGAAAAGCTCAATAAGCTCAAGACCGAGCATCTGGAATATGCCGACTTCCGCAGCAAGGGCATGGAGGACTTCGACAGAGAAAAATATATATCTCAGGAGTTCTACAAGGCAATGCTCAACGAGGATGTAAGGGTGTATTTTATGAATGAGGAAAAGCTTGTCAATCTCATTGCCGATGTCTATTCCCGAGTTTCCGAGAAGTGGTATCTCAATCTTTTTGTGTAGGTGAGAGCTATGGAAGATAATACTAATGTTACTCAAGCCGAAACGACCGAAGCTGTCCCGACGCCGAGTGCTGCGGAGTTTTCGGGCTTTGTGCATTCGGGAAGCGCCAATATTTATTACGAGATATTCGGCAGAGGCAACAAAAAAACTGTCATACTCCTGCATGGCAACGGCGAGAGCGGGAGAAGCTTCAAACGGCTCGTACCGCTTCTTTCCGATGAATACAGGGTCATAACCATAGACAGCAGAGGTCACGGCAAGTCCGATTTTGGCGGAAGTCAGCTTTCGCTCGGCACCATGGCTGTGGATGTGGTGAATATATTTGAGGCGCTCAATATAGAAAAGGCTTATATGGTGGGCTTCAGCGACGGCGCCAATATAGCCATGCTCACTGCCATAAAGAACAGCGAGCTGATAGAAAAGGCTGTGTTCATAGGCGGAAATTATAGATTTTCGGGGCTTAAGCCTTCAAGCGCGCTTATGATAGCCCTCGGCTATTATTGCAGCCTTATAGGCGGTGTGTTCGACAGCAGAAACCGTTTCAACAAGGAATATTTTTCGCTCATGTATAAGGAGCCTGCTCTTAGCAGAGATACGCTCAAATATATAAAGGCTCCAGTGCTCGTCATAAATGGCGACAAGGATATGATAAAAATATCCCACGCAAGGGCTATGGCGCAGACCATACCTAAGGGCGAGCTTAAAATAGTAAACGGCGATCACTTCTGGGTGTACAGAAAGCCCGAAGAAGCCGCAAGCGTCATAAAGGATTTTTTAAAGAAATGATAAATATGAAAGGAGCAGAGAGATCTGCTCCTTTTTTTCATGAAGAATTTTTTTCATAAAGAAAACCCCGGCTTTTGCCGGGGATAATTTTTTTAAAGCTCTACCTTTGTAGTCCAGCCCATGTCGTCCTTTATTTTGCCCCACTGTATGCCTGTGAGCGTGTCGTAAAGTCTCTGAGTTACCTCGCCTATCTTGCCGTCGTTGATATAGCAGATGTCGTCCTCATATCTGAGCTCGCCTACGGGAGATATAACTGCCGCAGTACCCGTGCCGAATACTTCCTCGAGCTTGCCTGCCTTTGAAGCCTTTATAATGTCGACTATGGCAAGTCTTTCCTCGGATACGGTGTAGCCCCATTTCTTGAGAAGCTCTATACATGACATTCTTGTTATGCCGGGGAGAACCGTGCCAACCGTGGGTGCGGTGTATATGGTGCCGTCGATCTTGAAGAAGCAGTTCATGGAGCCGACCTCCTCAACATATTTTCTCTCAACGCCGTCAAGCCAGAGCACCTGCTCATAGCCGAGGTCATGACCCTTTACCTGAGCTGCGAGGGATGCGGCATAGTTGCCGCCGCACTTTGTGAAGCCCGTAAGACCGGGAGCGGCTCTTACATATTCGTCCTCTACATAAATCTTTACGGGATTGATGCCTGTGGAGTAGTAAGCGCCAACGGGCGAACAGATTATCATAAACTGATATGTTGCCGAGGGTCTTACGCCCAGATGTGGCTCTGTAGCTATAACGAAGGGTCTTATATATAAGGATGTGCCCTCTGCGGAGGGTACCCAATCCTTCTCAACTGCTACAAGCGCCTTGCACGCCTGAACAAAGTCGTCAACGGGTATGGCGGGTATGCACATTCTCTTGTTTGTGTTCATCATTCTTGCTGCATTCTTTTCGGGTCTGAAAAGCTGTATGTCGCCGCTTGGAGTTCTGTAAGCCTTTAAGCCTTCAAATGACTCCTGAGCATAGTGAAATACCATTGCCGCGGGATCGAGAGCTATGGGAGCATACTCAACTATTCTGGGGTCGTGCCAGCCCTTGCCCTCCGTGTAGTCGAGCACAAACATATTGTCCGTGTAGTAGATACCAAAGCCGAGGTTGTTTTCATCGGGCTTCTGCTTTGGATTTTTTGACAGGTCATACTTGATATCGAGCATAATATTTACCTCTTTCCTTATTTTAATTTTATTACCTTTGATTATAAAACTTTTTGCTTTAAAATTCAATGTTTTTTTGCAAAAAACTTAATTTTATATCGTTCGCCGCTTTTTTAAATGCTTTTATTAAGCAATATCGGCAGAGAGCATTTCTATTCCCCTTCTTATCCTTGCAAGGCTGTCCTCTTTTCCGAGCAGCTCCGCAAGCTCGCTTGCACCGCAGGGGGAGGTGGGTTCGCCCGACAATGCCGTCCTCACGGGCCAGAACATCTGACCGTTTTTTATGCCCATTTCCTGTATGAGCGAAAGCATTGCGCTGTATATTCCGTCGTTAGTCCAATCCTCAAGACTCTCCAGAACGGGAAGTACCCTTTTGAGGTGTTCAAGGCACATTTCCTTTGTGGTCTTCATCTTTTTGTGCACATAGAGGTCTGTGGAGTATTGGGGCAGAGCGTCTATAAAGTCCACCATTGGTGCTATATCCTTTGATGTGCCTATTCTGCTCTGAACATAGCCTGCAACCCTTCTGAGGTCTATGTCGCTTCTTTTTACAGCAGCTTTAAGCTCGCATTCAGCCCAATCGTAGAACTTATCCGGCTCCATTTTTTTGATGTACTCGCCGTTCATCCATGTGAGCTTTTCAATGTCGAATATGGCGGGGGACTTTGAAAGTCCCTTTATGCTGAACTGCTCTATAAGCTCGTCCATAGTGAATATTTCTTGATTGACAGAGGGAGACCAGCCCAGAAGCGCGATATAGTTTACTATTGCCTCGGGGAGATAGCCCTTTGCTATGAGGTCCTGGAAGGACGCGTCGCCGTTTCTCTTTGAGAGCTTGTTGTGCTTGTCCTTCATTACCGCGGGCAGATGCACATACTTGGGTATGTCCCAGCCGAATGCCTCGTAAAGAAGGTTATACTTGGGCGTTGAGGAAAGATATTCCGCGCCCCTCACAACATGGGTTATGTTCATAACATGGTCGTCTATGACATTTGCGAAGTTGTATGTGGGGTAGCCGTCGGACTTAATGAGTATCTGGTCCTCCAGCTCGTCGTTGTCAACGGTGATGTCGCCGTACACCTCATCGTGGAAGGTCGTCTTGCCATCCTTTATTTTCTGCCTTATGACATAGGGCACGCCGTTTTTGAGGTTTTCCGCTATTTCCTCCTTTGAAAGGCTCAGGCAGTGCCTGTCATACTTTGCAACGGTCTCGCCTCCCGCCTCCGTTCTGAGGGAGTCAAGCCTTTCCTTTGTGCAGAAGCAGTAGTACGCCTCGCCCTTTTCTATAAGCTCCAGAGCGTACTTTATATAGTCGTTTTTTCTTTCGCTCTGAACATAGGGTCCGTAGTCGCCTCCCACATCGGGGCCCTCGTCATGGGGCATATTTGCCATTTTGAGCGTCTTGTATATAACATCCTCGGCGCCCTCCACAAGCCTTTCCCTGTCGGTATCCTCTATCCTGAGTATAAAGGAGCCTCCCTGACTTTTGGCTATGAGAAATTCATATAAGGCAGTCCTCAGATTTCCTATGTGCATATATCCCGTGGGACTTGGGGCAAATCTCGTTCTTATCATTTTATCCTCCTTATTTCTGCTTGAAATTCTTTACATTTTCAAGCTTTGCGTCCAGTTCTATGAGCCTCTTTTGTGTTTCGGTGTGGTCGGTATGCATGAGGTTGTCCTTTACCATAAGAAAATCGCCCGTGTAGGATATCATTGTCTGAGCGATATATGCCTTCTGCACGGGACTTTCCGCATTAGCAATGTTCTTTACATACATTGTGAGCCCTTCGCTTTCCTCCGGAGTTGCTCCCACCGACATATATGCCTGCTGACAGGCGTTCACAGTCTCGTCCACGGCGCTTAATATGCTCTCGTCATACTCTCCGTAAAGCTTTTCGGCGTTTATTCTGTTCTGCATACCGTAAACTATGCCCGTGACTGTGACGAGCGCCAGAAGCCCCATTATTATAAGCATTATTGTTTTGATATTTTTATTCATATCCGTTCCCCTTTGGTAAAATCTGAAAAGTATTTTTGATCATCACTTTTTTAATTTTACAACAAATGCCCCCTCTTGTCAATTTTATTAGCTTATTTACAATAAAAATTTTTTGTGATATACTATAAAAAAAGCAGAATTATGGAGGTATATATGAATAAGCTCAGATCGATAACGGACGAAATAGGAAAGGCGGTAATGGGCAAGGAGGATGTAATAAAGCTTCTTGTGGTCTCCATTACGGCGGGAGGTCATATATTGCTGGAGGATATACCGGGAGTGGGCAAGACTACTCTTGCCATTGCGCTTTCAAAGACATTGGGTCTTAAGTACAATAGAGTGCAGTTCACGCCCGATGTTATGCCTAGCGATATAATAGGCTTCAATATGTATAATCAGAAAACGCAGAGCTTTGAATTTATAGAGGGTGCGGCAAACTGCAATCTTTTCCTTGCCGACGAGATAAACAGAACGTCGTCAAAAACGCAGTCGGCTCTTCTGGAGCTTATGGAGGAGGGCAAATATACAGCCGAGGGAGTCACAAGAGAGCTCCCCAAGCCATTTGTGACCATAGCCACTCAAAATCCATTCGGCTCGGCGGGCACGCAGAGACTTCCCCAGTCGCAGATAGAGCGCTTTATGGTGAGGATGACCATGGGCTATCCCTCCAAAGAGGCGGAAGTAGAGATATTGAAGGGCGCAAAGAGCAATAAGCTCGACATACTCAACAACATAATGTCAAGCGATGAGCTTATGGAGTATCAGAATATGGCTGAAAATTGCTTTGTAAAGGACAATATCTATGCCTATATAGTGGATATAGTGAACGCCACGAGAAATAACCCCGACATAGCCATAGGCATAAGCCCCAGAGGCAGTATAGCGCTTTTAAAGATGGCAAAGGCAAACGCCGTGTACAACGATAGGGATTATGTTGTGCCGGAGGATATAACCGATATCATAAAGGAGACCGCTTCGCACAGGATAGAGCTAAGCGCGGAGGGCAGAGCAAAGGGACTGTCCGAAAGCGATGTTATAATGGGTATAGCAGGCTCCGTAAAAATAAAAAGGTGATGGCAATGAAATTTTTTAAGGCTCTGAGCCTTGTTGTTACGGCGCTTCTGCTGTTGTTCTTTTCGGTATACTTCGGCAATTATTATGTGTTCTGTGCCTTTCTTGTGCTTGTATTTGCGGTTGCCGCGGATATATTGCTCTTTATACTGCCCGTCGGCAGGGTCGGCTTTGAGCTCAGAAGCAAAAAGGTAAGGCTTGAAAAGGGCGGCAAGACAAAGCTTTATATCAAAATAAAGAGCACAAGACCCTTTCCCATATACAGAGTGAAATTCAATGTGAGCATAAAGAACAGGTTTTACGACGGCAGGACAATAAAAATTGAAACTCCCGCTGCCATATTCGGTTTTAAAACGGTCATTTTGCCCATAAGAGCCGAAAAGTCGGGAGTTATAGAGATAAACATATCGGGAGTGCGCACAAGCGATATGTTCGGACTTCTGGGACGAAAGGAAAAAAGCTCGTGCGGCTACACCGTTATAGTTATGCCGTCCTGCATAGAGACTGATATGCCCTCCTTCGGCTCTGCCGATTCGGAGGATCTGCCCGCCGTGAATGTATATCTTAGCAACAACGGCGATGTGAGCGGCTACAAGGAGTATGCCGACGGCGACAAAAACAGCAGCATAAACTGGAAGCTCTTTGCCAGGACGGACAAGCTATATGTCAGGGAATTTGAGAGGACAAGTGCAGACGAGGCGGTCGTGCTCATGGATATGTACAAGGGCAGTCTTGACAGGGCGCTTGATATTCTATATTCCATAGACTATTCCGAGGGCTTTACTCTCATGTGGCTCCCCGCAGGCAATGAGGAGTTTGAGACTGCCTATATATCGGATGAGGAAACGCTTGTAAACGCTGTATACAGGATATTTTATTCTGCCCCAGAGTCGGAACCCGACAGGGGCATAGGAGAGTACAAAAGACTATATAAAGGTAATTCCATACTTTATATAAGCGACAAATTGGAGCTGTTGTAATGAATACGGAGAGTGTAAGAAAACGCAGTAATACGGGACTTTTGCTTTCAAGACCCTATTCCCTATGGCATAGCGGTCTTGTTTGCTTGCTTATAAGGCTTGTTATAAGCCTTTTCACTGCCGTTATTGTTTTCGATATGCTTTTGAAGGGCTTAAATATAGAGTGTGATTATGAGCTTATGCATAGGATAATTCTAATCTGCACGGCAGTGTTCTCGCTTGCCCAGCTCAACGACATTGCGCTCATAGCAGCCATTGTGGTGCTTGGCACAAGAATATATACATATATAAACGCCAACACGGAGGTGCTCAAAAACGGCATCATGACTATGGCAAACCAGTGCTACGCGGTCATAAGCGAGGCGCTCATGCTGCCAAGTGTGGACGGCTTCGACACGGTGCTTGCGGACACATACCTCACGGTCAACTCTGTCACGGGTATATTTGCCGTTGTTCTTTCGGTCATAATAGCTGTAATTACGATAAGACTTTGTTCGAGGCTTCTGTATGCTCTTGGCATAGGTCTTGTGTTTGGATTTCTGAGCTTTTTTGGCATTGAGATCGATGGTAAAAATGCCGCCGCCTTGATAACTATGTTCGGTATATTGCTTGTAATGGGCTCGTCGCGCTTTGTTTCGTTCAGACTGGGCATAGCGGGCGTTTTGAGGCTGTTTAAGAGAAAAAAATACGGCATAAGGCAAAACCTTATGTACACTCTACAGGTGGGAGCTATTGCCGCCATATTTCTTTTCGCGTCGTTTAAGCTTATTTCGGGGACATACGGCGTTGAAAAATTCAAGACATATTTTACAGAGGATCATTGTGATAATATAAGGTTAACGGCAAGAGATATTGCTATCATGGAATATGCCGAGTACAAGAATTATGTTATGTTAGGCAATGTCAGTCTTGGTCAGATGGGTTACATATCCTATGTAAAGCCCGATAAGAACAGAACTATGTTTACCTTCATCACAAGGCCCATCACAGAGGGTAAGCTCTACTTTACAAGCTTTGTGGGACAGGACTATCACTATCGCTATAACAGCTGGACGGAGTCCCGGGAGGATGATTCCGTGATGATAAACGCCCTTAAGGCGGCAGGCGCAAGGAGCAGGGATTATGAGCTTCTCATTACGGAATTCGATGTTTATCCGAATTATGCGGACAAAAAAGAAGAAGTAACAAATAGTGACGGCTCAAGAGAGGTGACAGCCTACGAATATACTCCCGTCACAATAAATGATAAGGAATACACAGACCTTGTTTATAATACATATCTGGGAGTTGACGAAAAAAACAAGGAGGTAATAGACAAGATAATAGCGGAGCAGGGCTGGAGCGCCTACACCCCCGACCTTGCGGGAAAAATAGGAGCATATTTCAAGAATAACTATACTTATTCTCTTGAACAGGAAAGCCTTCCCTACGGCAAGGATTTTGTAAACTATTTTCTGGAGGAAACCAAGTCGGGCAGCTTTATGCACTATGTATCAGCCATAACGCTCATATACAGAGAGCTGGGCATACCGGCGCGCTATGTCAGCGGTTATGTTGTGGACGCAAAACAAATACTTGTGGGTGAAAGAGTAAGCGGAGGACGGTTGAAAACGGATACAAAGCAGCTTAATATACACAGCTGGGTGGAGACATATTCTCCGCAGGGCGGCTGGCAGATGCTGGATATAGTCGATGCGCCCGATATAGAGGAATTAAGAAAAAAATACGATGACGACGACATAGAGGAATACACGCCGAATACAGACCTTGACAACTATTTCAGGACAATAGATAAGGAAAAATACAGCAGGGAAAATATAGCGTCAGTCACAAAGAGCCTTTCGCTCAGAGTGCTTTTATATGCTTTAATGCTTGTCATAGCCGCACTTGTGCTTTTATTGGCGCTTTATTTTATAAAGAATGTCATAGCTTACGCAAGAGCGGACAATGCAGGCAAGGCGTTCATAATAGCCGAAAGACTCAAAAAACGGCTCGGTATAAGCTGTACAGGCTATAAGGAGGCGCAGGATGAGCTTGCTGCCGTTTTCGGCGCAAGGAAAGCGGGAGATATAGCGGAGCTTGCGCAGAGGTGCATATTCTCTCAAAACACCGAAAAATCGGATATCGCAAGGCTCAGAAGGCTTTGCTCAATGACCTTTAAACAGCATTTGAGAGCTTTTGCTCTTAAACATAAAAACAAAAAAGTAAAACATGAGATTAAGGAAAGAAGGAAGTAAAATGTATAAAAAGAACTTCGGGTTTTTTATGTATATCGTTACTCTCATTGTCAGCGCCGTGTTCATATATGCGGGACACAAGGTCGCCACGAGGGGAAATGATTACACGCTTTTGTCAAGCGCGCAGGAAAATCTTGAAAATGTGAAGGTCACCGCCATAAGACGACAGAGCCAAAATGAGGAAACGGGCGACACGGAGATATTCTTCTCCGCCGTCACTAAGTCGGGCGATGACATAGTAGGCGTTCAGACGGTAAACAACAACGACCCCACCGTTGCCGTAAAGCCTGTTGAGGAGGGCGACAGAGTTATAGTTGACAACTCCCTCGGCACACAGTGGCAGTTCACAAACTATGTGCGCACCAATTATGTCATATGGCTCAGCGTGATATTTATTGCGCTTTTGCTGCTTTTTGGCGGCATAAAGGGCTTCAATGCGCTTGTGGCTCTGCTTTTCACCTGCCTTAGCGTATTTGTTGTGTTCATACCCGCCGTTATAAGCGGTGAAAACATATATATATGGGCAGTCGTGATATGCATTTACACTATACTTTCCACCATACTTATAATAAACGGCTATGACACAAAGTCGCTCATGGCTATACTGGGGTGCGCGGGAGGCGTGCTCATTGCGGGCATACTTACACTCATAATGAACAGGGTGCTCAGGTGGAACGGAATAATGGATGCGGACTGTCAGAGGCTTATAATGGAATTTCCCGATATGGACCTGCTTGCGCTTATATTTGCCTCGGTCACGATAGGCGCTATGGGCGCGGTAATGGATGTTGCCATGAGTATGGCGTCGGCTCTGCACGAGCTTAAGCTCAAGGCTCCCGACATAAGCGTAAGGGAGATGTACAAAAGCGGTATGGCTATAGGCAGGGACATGATGGGCACAATGGCAAATACGCTCGTGCTCGCTTACATAGGCAGCGCCCTGGAGGTCACGCTCTTGCAGGTGATATATAACGGTTCGCTTTTTGAGCTTATGAATAAGGAGAGGATAATACTCGAAATAATGCAGGCGGTAGTGGGCAGCTTCGGCATACTTCTTTCCATTCCGTTCACGGCTTTTATATGCAGCCTGTTCTATAAACGCATAAAACCTCAAAAAAGAGTGAAAAAAGAAGAAAGCTTTAATTTTTAAGGCAATTAAGGGTATTGAAATATATCCGAAAATATGTTATTATAGTAACAATGTATAATTTAAGGAGGCAATGTTTTGAATAATAACAGCAATAGGTTAAGAAGTATCATTATATATGTTGCTATATTTGCTATTATAGTTGCAGTGATAATACTCAGAAACGGTGTGTCGCCGTCTTCCGAAAATCCTGTGGAATATTCATATAACGATATGATAACGCAGATGATAAATCAGGAGATAGACACCATAGAGATACAGAAGGACGCGGAGATAAGCGATTCGGGCGTTGCTCTCATACACACCAAGAAAAACGAGGTGTATGCCGTATCTCTGCCGAGCGTTTCGGGCATTATGGACATAATAAACAGTCTTGCGGCGCAGAATGCCGTTAAGGTAAAAACCGTTTCGCCGTCCAGAACGAGCAGTATGCTTTCAATAGGCGCCATACTCATAACAATAGTCATCTTCGGCGTGCTCATGTTCGTGCTTTTCCAACAGATGCACGGAGGCGGAGGCGGCGGAAAGGTCATGAATTTCGGCAGATCCAGAGCAAGGCTTTTGAACGAAGGCGACAAGAAATATACATTTGCCGATGTTGCGGGACTTGACGAGGAAAAGGCGGAGGTGGAGGAGGTAGTCCACTTCCTTAAAGAACCCAAGAAATTTACAGACCTCGGCGCCAGAATACCCAAGGGTATGCTCATGGTAGGACCTCCGGGTACGGGCAAGACGCTTCTTGCCAAAGCCATTGCGGGCGAGGCGGGAGTGCCGTTTTTCTCCATTTCCGGCTCCGACTTTGTGGAAATGTTCGTAGGCGTGGGCGCTTCGAGAGTAAGAGATCTGTTCGAGCAGGCTAAGAAAAATACGCCCTGTCTTGTGTTCATAGACGAGATAGACGCCGTGGGCAGACACAGAGGCGCAGGCTTGGGCGGCGGACACGACGAGAGGGAGCAGACGCTCAATCAGCTCCTTGTTGAAATGGATGGCTTCGGAGTGAACGAGGGCATCATAATAATGGCGGCAACCAACCGTCCCGACATACTCGACCCCGCTCTTTTAAGACCCGGCAGATTTGACAGACAGCTCGTTGTGGGCGTTCCCGATGTAAAGGGCAGAGAGGAAATACTCAAGGTCCACGCAAAGGGCAAGAAGCTGGCTGCCGATGTAGACCTTAAGGAAATTGCACAGACCACGCAGGGCTTCACGGGCGCAGACCTTGAAAATCTGCTTAATGAGGCGGCTTTGCAGGCTGCCCGCAACAATCAGAAGGTCATCACTCAGAAGAATATAAAGGATTCGTTTATACGCGTCGCTCTCGGTACGGAAAAGAAATCCAAGGTAATAACCGAGAAGGAAAGAAAGATAACGGCATATCATGAGGCGGGACACGCAATACTCTTTGAAAAAATGCCCCTTTTAAGCCCCGTGCATACTGTTTCCACCATACCCGTGGGCAGGGCGGGAGGCTATACAATGCCCATACCAAAGGATCAGGGCTTTGAGTTCAAGAAGGAAATGGAACAGCGCCTTGTTGCCACCTTCGGAGGCAGGGCAGCCGAGGAGCTTATATTCGGAGACTACACCCAGGGTGCCAGCGGTGACATCGAGCAGGCAACAAAGTCCGCCAGAGTTATGGTCATGCACTACGGTATGAGCGATAAGCTCGGTCCCATACTCTACGGCAGCGAGAGCCATGATGTATTCCTCGGCAGGGATATAGGTCACGACAGAAGCTACGGCGAGAGGATAGCGACCGAAATAGACGAGGAAGTAAAGAGGATAATAACAGAGGCATACAGCACCGCAAAGCAGATACTTTCGGACGACATAGACGCTCTCCACAGGACAGCAAAGCTCCTTATAGAGAAGGAAAAGGTGACGGGCGACGAGTTCAGAGCCTGCCTCAATATGACGGGCGAATTTGCTCCCGATAGCGAAAAGACCGAGGAAAGCGAAGCCACCGAAAATAACGCAAATACGGTTGACGAAACCTCCGAAATCTCAGAAAATAAAGATAACACGGAAGAATAAAAATCGAAAAGACAAAAAAATCGCCTCACGGGGCGATTTTTTTACTAAAGCCGGACAGAAAAAATGCAAGCATTTCTTTCAGTTAAACACATTATTCAATATCCTTATGACGGTATCCCTGAAAAGGTAGCCGGCGGTGCCGAGGGCTATGAAAAAGCATATGACGCCTGCGACATAGAGTATTTTATATCTTAGGGGAGCTGCCATTGCTTTTAAATACTGCTTGTGGAAGGTCGAGCGAAGATACCATCTTCTGAATTTTTCGGAGCCTTTTGAAAAGCAAATGTACGCCACAAACAAAAAGGGTATTGTGGGCACAACAGGCAGAAGCGTCCCTATTATGCCGAGTACAAGCGAAATAAAGCCAAGCGTGACCAGCAGTCTTTTTACAAACATTCCATCATCCCTTTATCTCCTTATATACCTCTCTCTTTCCTATACCTCTTTCTTTGGCTATTTGCTTCATTGCGCTTTTTTCGTCAAGTCCGCTCTCTATGAGCATATTAAAGCTTTCCGTTATGCTTATGCTTTCCGTTTGCGCCAATTTTTCGGCTTTGAGCGTTTCGGGGTCCGCGCCCTCTATTACTATCACAAATTCGCCCTTAGGCTCATTCTGTTCAAAATATTCTCTTACCTCGGCAAGACTGCCTCTTGTGACGGCTTCGTGGCGCTTTGTAAGCTCTCTTAAAACTGCCGTGTTCCTTTCGCCTGCGTATTTTTCAAGCTCTGTAAGAGTTGAAACAAGATGATGAGGCGCTTCGTAAAAAATAGTGGTGCGCGGCTCGTTTTCAAGTCTTTTGAGCACCTCTGCGCGCTGCTTTTTGTTCTTGGGCAGAAATCCCTCGAATATATAGCTGCGGGCGTTCAGAGCGCTAAGCACAAGAGCCGTAACAGCCGCCGTAGGTCCCGGAACGACTGTAACATCTATGCCGTTTTCGCAGCATTCGCGCACAAGCTCCGCGCCGGGGTCGGAAATGCAGGGCATACCCGCATCCGTAACAAGCGCTATGTTTTTGCCCTCCTTAAGCATATCAATGAGCCTTGCGCCCTTTGTGTCCTTGTTGTGCTCGTGATAGCTTGTAAGCGGAGTTTTTATATTGAAATGATTGAGAAGCTTGAGACTCTGTCTTGTGTCCTCGGCTGCTATGAGGTCAGCCTCGCCCAGTATGCGTATGGCTCTGAGCGTCATGTCCTCCATATTGCCTATGGGCGTGCCGCATATATATAACATACTTTCACCTAATTATAATAAATATCATACACCTCTTTGGTGTAAACGCCGTTTTCCTTGTATATAACAAGGTCGTTCATGAGCTTAAGTCCCGGCTTTCCGCCCTTCACAAGCTCCATGAGTATAAGCTCCGAGGCTCTGCCTACATAGGGGATGACAAGACGCAGAAGCTTTGGCTCTATGCCGTTTGCCCTTGCGGAGCACATAATGTCGGCAAGCCTTTCGCTCCTGTGTATTATGTACATCCTGCCTCCGTATTTGAGCACCTTGAAGGCGGCGTCAAACACATCGTCTATGTTGCAGAGTATTTCGTGCCTTGAAAGCGCCTTCGGCGAGCTTTCGTTTATATAGCCCGAATTGACCTTCATATAAGGCGGATTGCAGGTGATGACATCAAATTCCTCGCTTTTAAAATACTTCATACATTCCTTTATATCGCCCGTGACTATGTTTATTTTGTCCTCAAGAGAATTAAGAGCTACGGAGCGTCTTGCCATATCCGCAATTTTTTCCTGTATCTCTATGGCGCTGAAATGCGAGCCATCCGTCTTTGCCTCCAGAAGAATGGGTATAACTCCCGTGCCGGTACACATATCGAGAGCCCTTTCGCCTTTTTTGACCCTTGCAAAGCCGCTTAAAAGCACGGCGTCCGCTCCGAAGCAGAAGCTGTCCTCGCTCTGTATTATTTTGTAGCCGTTCCTGTGAAGGTCGTCTATTCTTTCGTTTTCAAGAAGCATGATCATACCTTTTGTGATTTAATCCAAAAGCTCGGCAAGCTCTTCCTTTGAAAGAGTTTCCTCCTTGTGGTGCCGTCTTTTGAGAACCTTTATTTCATCGGGGCTGTAAAAGCCTACGCCAACATCGTTCTTGGGCGGTTTTCTGACAGCCGCCTTTATTACCTGCCTGAGCACATTTACGCTCAGCACCTCGCCCTGTCCCTCGGGGGTCTCTATGAGGTCGCCCTCTCTCGGAAGATTCTTTATAAGCTCCTCGTATACATTCTGTTCGTATTTAAGACAGCACATAAGTCTTCCGCACACGCCCGATATCTTGGTGGGATTGAGCGAAAGTCCCTGGTCCTTTGCCATTTTTATGCTCACGGGGTGGAAATCTCCCAGGAATGTGGCGCAGCAGAGAGTTCTTCCGCAAATTCCTATGCCGTTTACATATTTCGCCTCGTCTCTTACGCCTATCTGTCTCAGCTCTATTCTCGTTCTGAAAACCGCTGCCAGATCCTTTACAAGCTCTCTGAAGTCTATTCTGCCGTCAGCCGTGAAGTAGAATATGAGCTTGTTATTGTCAAATGTGATCTCTGTGGCTATAAGACGCATTTCCAGCTTGTGATCTCTTATTTTTTCAAGACATACATCAAATGCCTCTTTTTCCTTTTCCTTGTTTTGTTTGTTCTTCTGTATGTCGCCGTCAGTCGCAAGCCTCGTGACGGGCTTGAGCGGAAGAACTATTTCACTTTCGTCAATATCCCTGTTGGGTATGACCACCGTACCGAACTCCATACCCCTTGCGGTCTCGACTATTACATTTTGACCGTAGGTATATTCCGTGTTTTCGGGGTCGAAGTAGTATATCTTTCCCGCCTTTTTAAATCTTACTCCTACTACTGTCATACTATCTCTCCTTTATTCTGAAAAACAGCGTTTCAAGCAAAAGCTGGGCGTTGCCGTTGCGGTTAAGTCTGCTGCGTATGTCCTCTATGGCGTCGCAGCGGTCTATAAGTCTGTAGGCGTCCGCTTTTTTTGCTATACTTGCCGTTTCGTTTATTTTATCCTTCTGTATTATCCTCTCGGCGCTCCCCGTCTGCTTAAGCACAAGGGCGTCCCTGTATATAAGATACATTATTTCAAGTATTCGGTCAAGAGCCGATCTCTGCTCTCTCAGCTCGTCCACAAGGGAGTAGAGCACCGTCATGTCGCCGTCCTCGAGCCTCAGCGCCGTGTCTATGGCTTTTTGTCTTATCTCGCCGAATTCCTCGGACTGCATAAGCTCCATAGCTATGCCAATGCTGCCCTGTGAATATACACTGCACAGCTGCGCCTTTGCCTCGTCCGCTCCCCTTTTTGTGAGATATTCGCTCACAAGGCTGTAGGGCAGGGGATGAAGCCTGAAAAGTATACAGCGCGAAAGTATGGTCACAAGAAGCTTGTTGCTGTTTTCGCAGAGCAGAAGGAATATCCCGTATTCGGGAGGCTCCTCCAAGGTTTTTAGAAAGGCGTTCTGCGCCAGAGTGTTCATTTTGTCCGCGTCGGGTATTATGAATATCTTGTATCTGTTGCTGTAGGGCTTAAGGCTTATGTTCTTTATTATCTGCTCCCTCACATCCGACACCGTTATGTCCTTTTTTTCGTGAGTTACATATATTATGTCGGGATTGTTGCCCTCCTCGAAGGTCTTGCAGCTTATGCACTTTCCGCAGGCATCCGTTCCGCCCTCGCGGCAGTTGAGAGCTTTTGCGAAGGCTCCCGCAAGGCTTCTTTTGCCTATGCCCCTTATGCCGTCGAATATGTAGGCGTGGTTTATTCTGTTGTTTTTAACGGAGCCCTTGAGATGCTCTATTATATTGCCGTGTCCTTCTATCTGACTGAAATCCATTTTTTTACCCTGTGTTTTAAATGCTGTTTTTTTCTATAAGCGCATTTATGCCCTCTTTTATTTTGCTGTGTATCTCCTGTATGTCCTCCGAGGCGTCTATGACCTTTATCCTGCCCTTGCAGCGCTTTGAAAGCCTCACATAGCCGTCGTAGACCCTTTGGTGAAAGCTGAATTTTTCGGCTTCGAGCCTGTCAAGCTCCGCCTGTTCCTTTTTTCTTGCAAGTCCCTGTTCGGGCTTGAGCTTTAAAAGAAATGTTATGTCGGGCTCCAGCTCGCCCACGGCGTGCTTGTTTATGTTCTTTATGAGCCTTTCGCCCATAGAGCGCGCAAAGCCCTGATAAACAACGGAGCTGTCCACAAAGCGGTCGCTTATGACCACATCGCCCTCTCTTAATGCAGGGAGTATGACCTCGCTCACGTGCTGCGCCCTTGACGCGGCGTAGAGAAGAGCCTCGGTCATGTCCGTCATCTCGCTGTTGTTTCTGTCTATTATTATTTCTCTTATTTTCTCGCCTATGGGTGTTCCGCCCGGCTCTCTGGTGCATATGACCTTGTAGCCCCTGCCCGAAAGATACTGCCTCAAAAGCTCTATCTGTGTGGACTTGCCCGCGCCGTCGGTACCCTCTATGGTAATAAACAAGCCTGACATATTTTCCTCCTATCTTGCGAGCCAGCCGCCGTCAACGGCAATAGTAAAGCCGTTCACATAAGCCGAGGCGTCGGAGCAGAGATATATGACCGCGCCCATCATATCCTCGGGAGTGCCCCATCTGCCAGCAGGTATCCTGTCTATTATAGCCTCTGAGCGGTCTGCATCCTTGCGGAGCTGATTGGTGTTGTTTGTAGCCATATAGCCCGGAGCAATGCCGTTCACATTTATGCCGTACTGCGCCCATTCGTTCGCAAGCGCTCTTGTAAGACCCAGTACAGCCGACTTTGAAGCGGCGTAGGACGGCACTCTTATACCTCCCTGATAGCTGAGCATGGAGCATATGTTGACTATCTTTCCGCCCGTGCCCTGCGCCATGAATTCCTTTGCCGCAGCCTGAGCAAGAAAGAATACCACCTTTTCGTTTATATCGATCACTCTGTCCCATGCCTCCTCGCTCACATCAACGGCATCCTCTCTTGAGATTATGCCTGCGTTGTTCACGAGTATGTCTATATGTCCGTATTTTTCCTTAGCCATAGAAATGATATAGTCAATTTTTTCGGTAGAGCCGAGGTCGGCTATTATTTCAAAAAATTCTCCGCCGTCGCCTTTTATAAGCTCTGCGGTCTCCGCGCAGCTCCTTCTTGCAACGCCGCAGACATTTGCGCCCGCCTGTGCCAGCGCCCTGCACATTCCCTGTCCGAGCCCCGTGTTTGCGCCCGTCACTATGGCTGTTTTTCCGTCAAGTTTGAATAAGTCGAGTATCATATGTCGGTTCCTCCGTTTTTTAAATGTCATTATCTATTAGTATAACACATATAAAAATTAAGTTCAACAAAATATCATTGAAAAACATTGCGAAATATGTTATTATTAAGTATAGTATGGAGGTGGAGGCTATGGCAATACAGGAATCAGGGGAAAATTATCTTGAAGCTATACTCATAATAAGGGAAAGAAAGGGCTATGTGCGTTCCATAGATGTAGCAAACGAGCTGAATGTGTCCAAGCCCAGCGTGAGCAGAGCCATGTCCGTACTCAAAAGAGAGGGACTTATAGATATGGACGGGCTTAATCAGATACTTCTCACGGATGAGGGCGAGGAGATAGCCCAGACCATATATGAAAGACACAAGGTGCTTACAAAGCTTTTTACCTCCCTCGGAGTCGATGAAAAAACGGCGGTAAAGGACGCCTGCAGGATAGAGCATGTCATAAGCCCCATATCCTTTGCCAAGATAAAGGAAAAATTTTTCGGACAAGCGGAGGATGACGGAGATAAAGAGAAATAAAATCAACTTTTATAGACAAAATAATATAGAGGAGGTGTTACAATGTCTGTTGTAACAGTCACAAGTGACAATTTTGAAAAAGAGGTATTGGAAAGCAATAAGCCCGTGCTTGTGGATTTCTGGGCTGTGTGGTGCGGTCCCTGCCGTATGCTTTCTCCCGTGGTGGACAAGATAGCGGAGGAAAATCCCGCCTTGAAGGTGTGCAAGGTGAATGTGGATGAGCAGACGGAGCTTGCGCAGAGGTTCGGCATTATGTCGATACCCACGCTCATATCATTCAGAGACGGCAGACTTGTGAATAAAAGCGTAGGCGTTATATCTAAGGAACAGATACTCGATATGGTGTGAATGATATAAAAAAAGAGAGCCGAAAAGGCTCTTTTTTTATTGCATATGGTTAAAAACGGCGAGTCCCGCTGCCAGAACAAGCGTTATGACAACATAGATCACGAAATATACATCCACTATCTTTTTCTGCTTGCTTATGTTTGCTATTTCCAGCTCGAATTCGGACGCCTTGCCGTTGCCGAGCGAAAACATATAGTCTATGTAGCGTGTTCTGTTATAGCGCATAAATCTCCTTATTACAAACAGCAGTATGGGGAATGTGACAACAAAGAACATAAAGCTCACAAGTACAGCCATGAGGTTCTCCTTTGCGGTAGGCACGGCTGAAATGAGCTGCTCTCTCTCTATGCTTGACATGGCGCTCATCATAAGCTTTACATTCAATACCTGAACTCCGTTTATGAGGAAGTGCGAAAGCATGGATGAAAATATAGAATTTGTCTGCGCTACCAGAAGCGCGAAGAAAAAGCCTGCAACTATGGCGTAGCCCATCTGATAAAAGTCCATATGAAAAAGTCCGAACATAAGCGCAGATGCGGCTGCCGCCTTAGCTATGGAGCGCGACTTCATGTTGCTCAGTATTATGCCTCTGAAGGCAAGCTCCTCGAATACCGCGGGCATGACTGCCATTGCAAACACCGCAAGCAGAGTGGGCATTTTGTTCATCGAGCTCAGCATATCGGCGTTTATGTCAGCCGAATAAAAAAGCGCCGTCACGGATGACACAAGAGATATGATAGGGCTTACGAGCAGAGTCAGAAGCGTTACATAGCCTGCATTTTTGAGCGTGAGCCTTTCATGAGGCACAACATCGGTCAATTTTGTCCTGAATATGATGCAGTAAAGCACAACGGGCAGAAGTATCATAAATACATCCTGAAGCGTGACTGCCGCTATCTCCGCCTTGTCGGAGCCTGCTGTGTTTGGGAGCGTATACGCCATTATAAAAGGCGTAAGAATTGTAAATATAATTAGTATAAGAGCAAATATATTAGCTCTCTTCGGTTTCAGCACTGCTAATTTCCTCCTCGGGATATTTATTTGAGTACACTCTTTCTATGAAGTCAAACAAGAGCTTGAATATACAGGCGGAAAGAGGCACGCCGAAAAACATACCCATAGGACCGGCTATGGCGCCGCCCACTATGATGGCGAACATAACGCCTATAGGCTTGAGACCTATAGAATCGCCCAATATCTTGGGACCCAGTATCATGCCGTCGAACTGCTGTAATATTATTATGAATATAAGTACCCAAAGTCCCTTTATGGGAGATACGAGTATGGTGAGCAGAGTGACGGGCACCGCGCCTATGAACGGACCGAAGTAAGGTATCATATTCGTTATTGCTATTATTATTGAAAAAAGCAGGGGATAGGGCATATTCAAAATCACTGCGCCCAAAAAGAAGATGATACCTATAATGAGCGAATCGAGAGTTTTGCCCGTGAAAAAGCTGTTGAAGGTGTTGTTTATCATCTTCACATTTTTTATAGCTATTTCCGAGTGTTTTTCGGAGAATATGCACCTTGTTATCTTCTTGCCCCACGCAACTATTTTTTCCTTATCCGAGAGTATATAAAGCGCTATTATAAGTCCCATTACAACATCCACGAGCGACGAGGCTATGCCTATGGCATGGCTCACGACCGACCATATCATATTGGGGAGATATTTTATCCAGTTGGTGATGGTGGACATGATGTTGTCTATGCTTCCTATGAGTGAATTATATGCCTCCGTTCCCAGCACTATGTTGTTCTGTATAAGGAAGTTATCCACCCAGCGCCTTATGCCCGAATAGTCAAAGCCTATGGCAACGTTTATAACATTCTGCACGGATGACATTATTTCGGGTATGATATAGGACACAATGCCTATTATGGCGCCCAAGAGCACTATAAAGGCTATGGCTATGGACAGGAGCCTTTCCCTGCGCCTTACCTTTTCGTCGCCGTTTTTAAAGTATTTGAATTTTATAAATACCTTTCTTTCCAGAAATCTTGTGCCTATGTTGAGTATATACGCCACCACTGCGCCGTATATAAAGGGCGAAAGCACATTCAGTATTATAGGCAGAAAATTTGAGACCTCAAGATTTTCCGTATATCTGAAGAATATTATGGCTATTATTATAACGCCCAGAGTATAAAGGCTTTTTACAAGATTATAATTGTTTTTAAAAAATTTTATCAATAAGTTCACCCTCTCGCTTTTTATACTAAATATAATGATACACTTATTTTTACTTTTTTTCCATAGATATTGAAAAATGAAATATATTTTTAACATTAGTTTGTTAAATTTTTGTTAAGCCTATAAATATTCCATAAAAATAATATAAATATTATATAAATTTTGGCTAACACGCTGTTTTTTGTACAATATTAACAATGACAGCATAGTAATTTTGTTGTATAATTATCTGAAATGTGGCAGTATTTTAAGCAAAATATATAAAGTTGGTATAGATTTTGGATATTTAGATTTCCGCATTTAGGCGGAAAGGAGGAGAGTCAGTTGACGGATAATAAGGGTAAAAAGGCTCTGGCGGTCGGTATCGCCTTTGTGGCGTTCACATCACAGTTTGGCGGCGGCTTTGCTTCGGGCAATCAGATCATGCGCTATTTTGTGGACTTCGGCGCTTGGGCGCTGGTGCTCCCCATACTTTCGCAGGGACTTCTGGCTTTGTTTTTCAGATACGGTCTGAAATATGCTTACAGAAATAAGCTCTATGATTACAGGAGCTTTTCGGACAGCTTTTACGGGAAATACAGTATTGTGTTTTCAAATCTTTTCGAGCTGGTATATGTGCTGCTTGTGCTCTCTGCGACCTCGGCTGCCTTTGCCACGGGAGGCTCCGTGCTCAGGAGGCTACTTGGCATACCTTATATGCTTTGCACGCTTGCTGTAGGCGTATTTATATTTGCCGTTGCAACATACGGCACAAAGATAGTCAGAAGGTTCGCCCTTGCCATATCCTTGCTTATAATAACGGGGCTTATTGCGGTGCTTGTGCCGTGCATAATAAGTCGGTGGGACACCATAACGGAAAACATAGTGTCCATGGCAGGCGGCAGGATGCCCGTTTCATCCGAACGCACGGGTGCATTTGCTCCCGCTCTTGTGAGCGCTGTGGTGTATTTTTCGTTTGAGCTTTCTACAATAGGACTTATGTATCAGCATATAAAGCCGTGTACGAATGAAAGACAGATAGACAGAGCCGCAGTGTATATGTTCATAATAAATTCCGCGGCAACTCTGCTCACAGTCGTAGGTCTTTGCGCAATTGTCTATATGCCTGAGCTTATAGACAGCGAGACCTCAAGGCTTGTGGATATCCCTATGATGCTTCTTGCGGGACAGGACGGCTCTGCCGTGGCATTAGAGACCGTTATATCGCTTCTTATATTCCTTGGTGTGTTCTCAACGGGCGTAAATCTTATTTCGGGCATGGTGGCAAGATGCGTGAACGGCATATGCAGGCACGAGGAGGAAAACAGCCCTAAAAGAAGGCGCTGGAGATTTTTATCCGCCGCATTTTTCACGCTTGCAGCCCTTGTTGCCGCCCAGACGGGAATAGGCAACATAGTTCAAGGAGGCTATGCCATACTAGCCATAGCGTCGCTTATTACCGTGGTAATACCCTTTGCCGTGCATATGACGGTGCATTTTGTAAAAAAGAAATAAAAAAACAGATATGCCGGTGCATATCTGTTCAGACTGTCAAAAAAGTACAATTTAACATGAAAAATGAAAAGTTATATGATTTGTATAATTAAAAAAGCGTCGCAGACTAAAATCCGCAGGAGGAATTCACTTCCTCCGAGGACAGGAACTTTTCTGTAATTTTGGTGATTTATTCACCAAAATTCAGAAAACACGGCTGGTTCCTTCCTTAGTCTAACTGAAAGAAATGCAAGCATTTCTTTCAAGCGTGTCGATTTTATCGACACGCAGAAACAGATATGCCGGTGCATATCTGTTTTTTGCTTTGAAGTCAATTATTTCTTTATATCCTCTTCGGGGTACCAATCGCTGCCCCAGCGGATATAAGCCGTTTCATCCCCGGAGGTAAGCCTCACCATATAGGAGGATGTAAGGTTCGTTCTGAGTATGAGCACCTGTCCGTCCTTAGTAAGGTCCCAGTCCTCTATAACCTTATAGCCGTCTTTATACAGACTTTTAGGTCTTGCGCAGAGCATTTCAAGCTCCGTATCTTCATACATGGGCACTACCACCTGATAGAAATCCGCGCCCTTTCTGTGCTCCATAGGCACCTTGTAATAAAGCTTGTCGCCGAAGCTGTCTGCTATTGTTTCGGCGTCGCCTCTGTCATAGACGGTCGCCGCAAGCGCGACCATTTTGCCCTTGCCGTCAAATATACCGTGCCAGTCATTGCCGTCCTTGTCGTAAGCGGCATAATAATTCTCCAGAATGGGGTCCTCCTCCGCTATCTGCTCTTTAAGAATTTTGTATGCCTTCGACTCCGTTGCCGCAAATGCTGTGACACAGCTCAAAGTCAGTATAATGCCCGCCAATGTTACAGTTCCCATAAACCTTAAAGCCTTTTTCATAACATCAGCTCCTTTCATTGTACTTCTACAATTATTATAACATAATGTCCTCCAAAATAAAACCTTTTTTTACAATTTTATTACAATTTTTTTGTTCACATCAAAGCAGCTCAATACATAACAATGTAAGCGTTAAAACGGCTAAAAATTCAACCGTCCCAAAGTATACTTTAGGACGGTTTTTGTGCAAAAAAAGAGCGTGTACACACACGCTCTTTACAGCTTGTCGAAAAAGTCTAGTAAACACTAGGCTTTTTCTTAAATTTGTGGTATAATTAGATGAGGTGATAATTATG
>CANQVZ010000024.1 GCA_947627425.1 uncultured Clostridia bacterium
CCATTTCCATTCCGCCGAGGGCTACAGCCACAAAGCGGAGAGGTACAAGCGTTGAATTACTGGACGCCTGAATATACGGAGCAGTGTCCAATGCATAGCTTTCGGTTCCTATACTTGCCGTGCTGCTGCCTATCGACACTCTGATTTCAAGGGGCGCTGCCGTTGTTGCCTCTGTGGTCTCCTCTCTTTGCTGTGTGGTGGGCTCCGTGGAGGTCTCCGTTTCGGTAGTCACAGCTGCAGTGGTGGTTGCGGTCTTGGGCACAGAGCTTCCTCCTCCGCCTCCTCCGCCTCGTTTCGCAGTTGTGGTAACTTCGGTAGAGGTCTGCGTAACAGGCACAGAGGCAGTGGTGACTTCCGTTTGTGCCTCCGTTGTGGGTAAAAATGCAGGGTCAATAATTGCCAAGCCATCATAATAGCCTTCTGTAAGATAATGCTCGCGAGCGCCGTTCGGGTCATTTGCAAACTTTGCCTTAACTTCGGGATTATGCTCTATGTAATAATTCACGCGGAAGAAATTGGGATCTTCTATTTTGGAGCTAAGACCTATTTCATAGGGCATGGCTTCTACAATGCGATATTTAAAGCCGTTTTCTTTTGCAAATTTTTCGGCATAGGAGCCGCTCTTGCAATAAAAGACAAGCTTATCCTTATCGCAGCCTTCAAAGGCAGTGGGCGAAATTCCCTTAACGGTATCATTTATTATTATCTTTTTGAGATTGGAACAATTGGCAAATGTTCTATACTCTATACTTCCCGAATAATCATAAAGATCTACAAACTCAAGCTTAGTGCAATCCGCAAAGGCTTCATACTTTATCTCCATAATTCTTCCAAGATTTTGGATATCCAGCCATGTAAACCTTTCGGCTGTATCTTTTATTTTTATAATTTCATTATATCCCCTAGAAAAAGTTACATGTCCTTTGAGTTGATATGTCTTTACATATATATCATTATTTTTGCCTGTATACCCTTCATAGCTAAGTATATACTTATCAGAAACAGAAGAGCCCGATTCCACGACGTCGAGCGCAGCAGGCTCGGGGCTGTCTGTGTCGGCAAGAGATGTGCTGCCAAAGCTTAAGGCTGACAAGGCAAAAACCATCGCCATGGGAAGTAATAATTTTTTTGTGTTCTTTTTCATCATATGTCCTCCTTTAATTTTTGTTTGTTTTCTCATGTTTTCCTCCTTTTAAAATTGATAGGGAAATATATGTTGAATTAACACTCCTTTCTTCGTTTTTTAGGTTATATTTTTCCCTTTCTGATAATTAAAACGAATAGAAGGTGGTTTTTGCGACAAAATTTTTAAAAATTTTTTATTCAATGTTTTCAGCTATTTTTTTCATGGTTTTTTCATCTATTGTGCCTGTTATATTAAATCTATATCTATTACCTTCTATCCATACTAATATATTGGCTATAGAATTGGAGCTAAGAATGGCTTTGTTACCATTTATATCCATATGTTTTATTTTTGCATTTTCTGTATTTATAAAAAATTGCTGAGGTATAATTCCCTTTTCAACATAAAAATATAATTTTTCATTTTCGTCATTTATAAATGCATTAAAATATCTATTTCTGCTGGATTGCACTTCATATATTTCAAACCCCTCGGGCATATAGCCGAGCGTAAAATAATAGTCCTCCGGTTTTCTGTCAGGAGGTATTCTTTCTTCGTCAGAAAGAGTACCGCTGTTATCATTTTTCTGATTTACCCTGCCCACGGCAAAGCCCGCGAAAACACAAATCAAAATCAAGGCTATCACAATGAATAAAATAAAAGTTGTCTTAATGTGTGGTCTATGCATAGCTCCTCCTGTGTTATTTCATATTTTCGGCTATATTTATAAGCTCCGTTTCGTCAATATTTCCCTCAATGCTTATGAGTATGTTCTGATAGGTATATTTAAGAGATGTAACGCCGTTATTTTGGCTTTTAAACACCTCATTGCCGTTTATATCCATCATTTCGATGCCCTCGCCCTTCGTGGGTATTTCGGAGGTGTCGGTTATAAGCGCCTTTGTGACCGTAAATTCCTTATCGCCCGCCTCATTGACATAGTGGTCATAGCAGCGGTATTTTGTTTCAAGGTTATCATTAGATTCATAGCCTTCGGGAATATAGCCAAGGAAGAAATGGCATCTGTTCACCTCGGCAGACTCGCCCTCGGTGGGTATGGTCTCGCTGAGGCGGAAGGTTGTGCCTCTCTGTCCGTTGATGATGTAAAAATCGCCGAATTTATCGCGCCTTGCGGTGACGGAAAAGGCAGCGCCCAAGGCAAGCACCATTGCAATGACGGCAACAAGAAGCATACGCTTGTTGAAGTGCACTTTAAAAGCGTGGGAAATTATTTTTTCCATCTTTTTATTGTGCTCGTCCGTAAACTCCGGCTCTGCGCCCTGCTCGTATGCATCAAAAAGCTCGTCGGCTGCTTCGCCCGCAAGAGAGTCTATAACGGCGTCAAGCACGGTATCGGTATTTTTGTTGTTATCACTCATTATCCGTCGCCTCCTCCGCAAGCTTCTGCCTTATTTTTATACGCGCACGCTCCAGCCTTTTCTGCACGGTCTTTGTGCTTATGCCGAGAAGCTGCGCTATCTCGCCGACGCTCATTCCCTCGCCCGCATAGAGGAAAAGAACCTCCTGATATATGTAATTGAGCGACTTTATATATTCCTTTATGCGCTCCACATTCTCATTGTCTATAACAACGCTCAGAGCATCGCGGGAAAGCGCCTCCGACGCAAGGCTGTCATACTCCGCATCCGAGCCTATGCTGACTTTTCTGTACTTCATATCATAGGCAATATGACGGCATATGACGCCTATGTAGTTCCTTGTCCTCCTTGACGCAATGTCGTCTATTTTGTCAATATTGTCAATGAGCCTGAGAATCGTCTCCTGAACGGCATCCTCAGCCATAGCATGGTTTTTCAGCACATCATAAGCCACTCTGTACATGAAAAAACGCCATTTTTTATATACAGCCTCTATTTTTTGCTTTTTTGTGGGCTTTTTGTTTATAAGCCTTTGCAGAAATAAAAACATTTTTGTTTACCTCATAATAATTTATATTAACAACATATATTATATATTTTTTGACAAAATAAAGCAACACAAAAAGCTTTTTTTATTAAATTTATGCCCTGCCCTTGATTTATGAGGGGAGAAATGATAAAATTAAAGGAGTATCTTACTTGGAGATGATATTATATGTTAAAAAACATAGGGATCATAGGTCTGGGACTGATAGGCGGTTCGCTCGCAAAGTGCTTCAGGCAGAGAATAGACAATGTTAAAATAACGGCAATGAACAGGAGCGAAAAATCGCTTACGGACGCCCTTGCCGACGGCGTGATAGACAGGTATTCTCTTGATGAGGATATGACTGTGTTCTCGGAGTGCGACATAGTGTTTGTGTGCACCTCGGTGGACAAGATACCGCACTATGTCGAAAGGCTCCTGCCCGTAATAAAAAAGGACTGCATAATAACAGATGTGGGCAGCACAAAAAAGAAGATATTTGACGAAATGCTCCGCTTTGAGGGCATCAATTTCATAGGCGGTCATCCTATGGCAGGCTCGGAAAAGACAGGCTATAAATCAGCTAAGGCGCATCTTTTTGAAAATGCCTTTTATATACTTACGCCGAATGACAAAATAACAAAGGCGCAGCTTGATGAAATGACGGAGCTTGTGGAGTGTACGGGAGCCGTGCCCATAGTGCTCGATCCCGATCATCACGACTATGTGGTGGCGGCAGTAAGCCATGTGCCGCATATCATAGCGTCTGCGCTTGTAAATACCGTTAGGCTGTACGACGACAGCAAGGAGCATATGCATTCGCTGGCGGCGGGAGGCTTCAAGGACATAACGAGGATAGCAAGCTCATCTCCCGAGGTGTGGAGCAGTATATGCGGAGACAACAGAGAAAATATACTTAAGATGCTCCGAGCCTTCAGAGAGAGCATAGACTTTGCCGAAAAAAAGATAGAGGACAGCGAAAGCCTCTATGATTTCTTTGACGAGGCGAGAGACTACAGAAACAGCTTCACATCCAGAGCGCCCATAACGCGCGACAGAGTGTATGAAATATATGTGGATGTGACCGATACGCCGGGCGCAATAGCAAAGATAGCCACATTGCTTATGAATGAAAACATAAACATAACCAACATAGGCATTGTAAACAACAGGGAGTATTCCGACGGCGCTTTACAGATAATTTTCGGCGAGCCTAAGGACAGAGAAAGAGCCATAAATATACTTAGAAAAACGAACCATACGGTTCTTGACAAGGAGTAAGGAATATGAATAAGACGATCAGCCCCTCGGCAGGGCTTAAAGGAAGAATAAAGATACCCGGCGACAAGTCCATATCGCACAGAGCGGTAATGTTCGGCTCCATAGCAAAGGGCGACACCGTTATAACGGGCTTTCTGAGGGGCGACGACTGTATGTCCACAATAGACTGCTTCAGAAGGCTGGGCGTAGACATTGATGTGACGGATGATAAGGTCGTAGTCCACGGCAAGGGAATGAGGGACCTTAAGGCTCCCGATGGCATACTTGATGTGGGCAACAGCGGAACTACAATAAGGCTCATATCTGGCATACTTGCGGCGCAGGACTTCGACACGGTATTAAACGGCGACGCATCCATACAGAAAAGACCCATGAACAGAGTCATAAAGCCTCTTGGACTTATGGGTGCGGATATAGAGAGCACAAACGACGGCTACGCTCCGCTCACCATACACGGCAAAAGGCTTAAGGCTATGGAATACACCATGCCCGTGGCTTCGGCGCAGGTGAAGTCCGCAATATTGCTGGCAAGCCTTTTTGCCGAGGGCGATACGATAATAAACGAGCCTGTGGCGTCAAGAGACCATACGGAGATAATGCTTAACTATTTCGGAGCAGACATAAAAAACAAAGACGGAGTTATAACAAGCAAGCCTGCAAAAGAGCTTTACGGCGGAGAAATAGAAGTGCCGGGAGATATATCCTCGGCGGCATTTTTCATGGCTGCGGGACTTATAGTGCCAAATTCGCACATAATAATAGAAAATGTGGGCATCAATCCCACCAGAACGGGCATTATAGATGCCTTTAAGGCTATGGGCGGAGATATAAGCATAATAAACGAGAGAAGCTCCGGCGGAGAGGCTGTGGGCGATATCGAAGTGAGAACATCAAGGCTTAAAGCCATAACGCTTGAAGGAAGTATAATACCGCGAATGATAGACGAAATACCTGTCTTTGCCGTGGCTGCACTCTGCGCGGAGGGCACCACCGTTGTTAAAAACGCCGAGGAGCTTAAGGTGAAGGAATCCAACAGGATAGCAACTATGAGCGAGGAGCTTAAAAAGCTGGGCGTTGCAGTGGAGGAAACCGACGACGGCATGATAATAGCGGGAGGTCAGAGGCTTAAGGGCGGCGAGGTATATTCTCACCTTGACCATAGAGTAGCCATGAGCTGTGCGGTCGCAGGATTGGCAGCTGAGAGCCCCGTAACTATTACCGACGCCGACTGCGTGGGTATATCCTTCCCCGATTTTTATGAAGTGCTTGAAAAGCTGTAAAAGAAAGGCGTACATTATTGTGCGCCTTTTTTGATGTGATAGCCCTCATCATCTACCTCTATGTTTATTTTATCCCCCATATTCAGTTCTGCCGAGTCAAGTCTGAATCGGCGCACTCCCGCAGGCACCTTGACCTTTACATATCCGCTGCCGCATTCCACCACCTCAAGGTCGTTATATTCCTTTATTTTGTTCACGCTTTTCAAGGCGGCTATGGCGTCCTTGCTCACAATGGCGTTTATCTCGCAAGAGCTGTCTATTTTTTCATCGCCCTCATACTCGGTCACTCCCAGCTCCGTGATGTAATAATTATCGCCCAGCGCCCTGCATTGGGAACAGTCGGCATATATCTTGTAGGTTCCCGTTGAGAGCATATTTTTATCCATGCATTTTTCAAACGCTGTCACCCATATGCTATAGGGTATGGGCTTGTCCTTATCCTCCTGAGCATATCTCAGCCTTACGCTGCCGTCTGAGCTGAGCTTGTCCAGAAGAAACTGCGCCTGCCTGAGCGAAAGATATTCCTCCGGCGCAAAATGTTCACTGTCCACTCCCGCTATAAGCCCTGCCGTAAAAGCGGAATTTATGTATTTGTCATACCATTTGGTTATGTCCGTATCCTCAAATGTTATTGTTCTTTCCATTTTGTTGATGTCGTCAAGACTGTATTTGTCGAGAGAGACCATCCTTGCCGCCTCCGCCCTTGTGACGGGCTCGTTTTCGCCCACGATACCCATATCCGCGCTTTGCGTACTTTTATTTTGAAATGAACAGCCCGAAAGCATTAATATTATAAAACAAACAAAAAAATTCCTGAACATATAATTACCTCCTTTAAGATATATATGCTCGGGAATTTTAAATTATTACTTATTTTATGATTTTTATTTAATTATAAAGGGATAAAGTCTGCCCTTCTCGTTTTTGATGATTTTTTCAAGCCTTATAGTATAATTATACATTATATCACTGCCGTCTATACCTATCATGACAAGCTCAAAATAGCCCTCCTCGCCTTCCTCCAGAAATTCGGACAGGCTGTGTTCATCGCTCCTGGGACCCTTCTCGGTCATAAAGCCGGGAAGATAACGCGTAAACGGACTTTCCGGGAGCTTATAAAAGCTGTAGCTCTTGCGCATATTTGTAGGGGGATGTATTGCGGTGATAGCATAGTTGCTGAGCACATCCAGCATGGTGTCGGGCTTTGCCTCTATGATAAAGCTTTTCTTTCCGCTGTTTCCGCCGTTTCTGCTGAAGCTGAGTCTGAATACATCATAATCGGGTTCATAAAGACTTATTATTTTATTTATGGCGTCGGCATCCCGATCTGTTACCGCCTTAAGTATCTCCTCACCTTCCATATTTTTGAAAACATGGGGCACGGACTCATTGTATTCCGTTTCAAAAAATTCCGCGCCCAGTCTTGAAAGCTTATAGAGAGTGCAGGGAGAATATATCACCGAGTCCATTATCGATTCGTCCTTAAACTCCTTGTTTATGGCACAGGCATTGAAGAAATATGTGATCTCATCCCGGAATGAAAACTCATACATATAGGTCATATCTATAAATCTGAAGTAATAGCAGAAGGGCGTAAGGAACCATTTATCAAAGGAAACGCCCCTTGCGTAAGCCTTGGCCGTCAGCTCGCTTTCAACATCGCTCATATCCTCCATAGCGAAGGAGTCTGTAATATCCAGAGCGATATCACCGTAAGCCTTTTCAAATATCTTGTCCACAGGCTCGGGATTTTCAAGCCATTCCAATATATTTTCATGTGATACATAAAAATCCTCTCCCAGAAAATTGTCGCTTAAAAAGCTTGAAGCAATATCGGCAGCCTTTATAAAGAGAAGATAAAGAAGGTCGTCGTCATATATCTCGTCAAGCTCATCGGCTTCTTCCGTGGTACAGAACATATTTACGCCCACAGACGGCATTTTTTCTATAAAGCCCATGTCGGTGGCAAGCATGACAAGGTAGAGGATATAGCTCTTGTCGTTCATGGATATACCCTTGAGCTTTTTTATATCCTCTTGTGACATATAGAGGTCATCATCAAGGAGCATACCGCCCTCAAAGGCTTTCACAATGAGCCTTATATCACTGCATATGGGGTGATCGTCTATGCTGTATACAATATTTTCGGTCTCGAGCTTGCCAAGCCGCTGAAAGGAGCTTGTCCTGAGCACGGGATATACATTTTCGCTCTTTCCGCAATATTCGTTGACGCAGGCGGGAGTGAGCACGGTGTCCTCTATAAGTGCGGAATAATACCACTTTTTGAACATCTGCGACAAATATTCCATTATAGTTCCCTTGCCTACGCCCTTAAGCTGTCTGTATGCATTTTCAAAGCCCGATATGAAACAGGCGGTAAGTCTGTCCGCAACGGGGCTTTCCGATGTATCGTATTTTTTCATATAGCACCTCTCTATGATTATTATGGCTTTATTTTATATTTTTTAATAAAAATTATAGCTAATGACATATTTTATTTTAAACTACTTTTGCGATTTAGTCAATTTAATTATGGCATATATATAAATATAATCGTATTTTTATAAAAAATTTATAAATTTTTTCAATTTTAAGGTTTACTATTTGACTAAAACTTGTTATAATATTGGTAGAATATTTTGCGACCTGCATTATATTTATTTACAATATGGACAAACCTTTGCATGGTAAAGTGTTGTTGTCCTATATCAAAAAGGGGCTAACCACCCCACAATTCTTAAATAAGGAGGATTTTTAAAATGGCAAAGGTTATGCAAACTATGGATGGTAATCAGGCTGCCGCAACGGTATCATATGCGTTTACCGAGGTAGCGGGTATTTACCCCATCACACCATCCTCACCTATGGCTGAATATGTAGACGAATGGGCAGCCAGAGGCAAAAAGAACATTTTCGGTCAGACAGTAAAGGTTGTTGAAATGCAGTCTGAGGCAGGTGCAGCAGGTACCGTTCACGGTTCATTGGCAGCAGGTGCTTTAACTACTACATACACTGCATCTCAGGGCTTACTGCTCATGATCCCGAATATGTACAAGATCGCCGGCGAGCTTCTTCCATGCGTGCTCCATGTCAGTGCTCGTTGTGTAGCAAGCCACGCTCTTAACATCTTTGGCGATCACTCGGATGTAATGGCATGCCGTCAGACAGGCTTTGCAATGCTTGCTTCTTCATCCGTACAGGAGGTTATGGACTTAGGCGCAGTTGCTCATCTTTCAACTATCAAGTCCAAGATACCCTTCCTTCACTTCTTCGACGGTTTCAGAACTTCTCACGAGATCCAGAAGATAGAAGTGCTTGACTATGACGACCTTGCAAAGCTCGTTGATATGGACAAGGTTAAGGAATTCAAGGAGCACGCTCTCAATCCCGAGCATCCCTGCACAAGAGGTACGGCTCAGAATCCCGATATATTCTTCCAGGCAAGAGAAGCTTGCAATCCTTACTATGATGCAGCTCCCGCCATCGTTGAGGAATATATGGCTGAGATAAGCAAGCTCACAGGCAGAGATTACAAGTTATTCAACTACTACGGCGCTCCCGATGCTGAGAAGGTTATAATCGCTATGGGTTCTATCTGCGATACTATCACAGGTACTATCGACTATCTTGCAGCTAAGGGCGAGAAGGTTGGTCTTGTAAACGTTCACTTATACAGACCCTTCGTTCCCGAGAAGTTATTGGAGGCTATCCCCGCAACAGTTAAGAAGATAGCTGTTCTCGACAGAACTAAGGAGCCCGGCTCATTGGCTGAGCCTTTATATCAGGATGTATGTACAGCATTCTTCAACAGCGACAGAAAGCCCGTTATAGTAGCAGGCAGATTCGGTCTTGGTTCAAAGGATACTACTCCCGCCGATATCATTGCAGTATATGACAATTTTTCGGCAGCAGCTCCCAAGAATCCGTTTACACTCGCTATCGAGGATGATGTTACCAACCTTTCATTAAAGAGAGGTCCCGTTGTGGATGTTACTCCCGAGGGAACATCAAACTGCTTATTCTGGGGTCTTGGTTCCGACGGTACCGTTGGTGCAAACAAGAACTCCATTAAGATCATCGGCGACCATACGGATATGTATGCTCAGGCTTACTTTGCTTATGACTCAAAGAAGTCCGGCGGTATCACAAATTCTCACTTAAGATTTGGTAAGAAGCCTATCCGCTCGCCATATCTTATCGATACGGCTGACTTTGTTGCTTGTCATCAGCAGTCATATCTTGACAAGTATGATATGACATCCAACTTAAAGGACGGCGGAAGCTTCCTTCTCAACACCATTTGGTCGGATGAGGAGCTTGACACTCACCTTCCCGCAAATGTTAAGAGAGACTTAGCTGAAAAGCACATCAATTTCTATACTATAAACGCAGTTAAGATCGGTAACGAGATCGGTCTTGGCAGCAAGTTCAACATGGTACTTCAGTCTGCATTCTTCATGATCACAGAGATCATTCCCAAGGATGACGCTATCAAGTACATGAAGGAATTTATCGTTAAGTCATACGGCAAGAAGGGCGAGAAGATCGTCAACATGAACTATGCAGCCGTTGACGCAGGCGCAGAGGGCTTCCACAAGGTAGAGATACCCGCAAGCTGGGCTGACGCTAAGGACGAGGCTGCTGCAGCAAGCGACAGACCTAAATTCATAACAGATATAGTTGATGTAATGAATGCTCAGAAGGGCGACACTCTCCCCGTATCCGCATTCAAGGGCATCGAGGACGGTACATTCGAGCACGGTACGGCTGCTTACGAGAAGAGAGGTATCGCTATCACAGTTCCTACATGGGATCCTACCTCATGTATACAGTGTAACCAGTGTGCATTCGTTTGTCCTCACGCTTGTATAAGGCCTTTCCTTCTTACAGAGGACGAGGCTAAGAACGCTCCCGCATCCGTTAAGGCAGTTGACGGCAAGGGTAAGGAATCGGGATACAAGTATGTAATGCAGGTTAGTATCCTTGACTGTACAGGCTGCGGCAACTGTATAGCATCCTGTCCGTTAGCAGGCAAGAGCGATCCTCTTAAGATGGTTCCCATCGACGATGCAAGAGATCAGGTTGAAGCTTGGGACTACACTATCGCACTTCCCAACAAGGAAAATCCCGAGGACAAGTATTCTGTTAAGGGTTCACAGTTCGAGCAGCCCTTACTTGAATTCTCAGGCTCATGCGGCGGCTGTGCAGAGACAGCTTATGCAAGACTTATAACTCAGTTATTCGGCGACAGAATGTATATTGCAAACGCAACAGGCTGTTCATCGATCTGGGGCGGCTCGGCTCCTTCAACTCCTTATACTACCAACGACAAGGGACAGGGTCCCGCTTGGTGCAACTCATTATTTGAGGACAACGCCGAGTTTGGTTACGGTATGTACACAGGCGTTAAGCAGCAGAGAGAATTACTTGCCGAAAAGGTAAAGGCTATTGCAGAGGCTGACAGAGCAGAGGTTAGCGCTGCTGCAAAGGCTTGGCTTGACACCATGAATGACGGCGAGGAGTCAAAGGCTACTTCGGCTGCTCTTGTTGCAGCTATCGAAAAGGCAGGCGCCGACTGCGACAACTGCAAGTATGTTCTTGCTCACAAGGATATGCTCGTTAAGAAGAGCCAGTGGATATTCGGCGGCGACGGCTGGGCTTATGATATCGGCTTCGGCGGCGTTGACCACGTTCTTGCATCGGGCGAAGACGTAAACGTATTCGTATTCGATACAGAGGTTTACTCCAACACAGGCGGTCAGGCTTCAAAGGCTACTCCTACAGCTGCTATAGCTAAGTTCGCAGCAGCAGGTAAGAGAGTTCGCAAGAAGGACTTAGGCATGATAGCTAAGAGCTACGGCTATGTATATGTTGCTCAGGTATGTATGGGCGCTGACAAGAACCAGCTCATTAAGGCTCTTAAGGAAGCAGAAGCTTACCACGGACCTTCACTCATCATAGCTTACGCTCCGTGTATCAACCATGGCTTAAGGACCAACTTCCACACAGAGGCTAAGAAGGCTGTTGACTGTGGATATTGGCAGCTTTACAGATATAATCCCGTTGGCGAAGTATTCACATTAGACTCCAAGGAGCCTACTGCTGACTTTAAGGAATTCCTTAAGGGCGAGGTTAGATATACTTCACTTGTTAAGGCATTCCCCGAGGTTGCCGATGAATTATTCGACAAGTGCGCAGAGGACGCTAAGAGAAGACTTGACGGCTACAAGAAGCTTGCAGCTAACTAAGAGTTGTCTCAAAGGGTTATATGCATAGATAAAAAATAAATGAGAGGACGGTGAAAGCCGTCCTCTTTTATTATTCATATAATAAAACGGAGAGAGCCCTGCTCTCCCCGTTAAAAACAAATATACTATTTCAGCGATGATATGAACTGCTCGTAGGTGTCGGACCATTCGTCGATCGGGAAGGTCGCGCCACCGTTGGTGCTCTTAAGAAGGTTATTCCAGAGAGTTTCATTGAGCGCGAGCAGATCTCCCAAGGCTATGGGACAGCCGTTTTCGGTGGCTATTCTGCAAAATTCCTCCATAGGCTCATTTGCGTTTTCCGTGGCAATGAGCTTATTTTTGAGGTCCTCATCGGCAAGTGCCAGCTTAAGCAATTTATCAAGTGCGTCATTTATTGTCATATATATCACTCCTTTTAAATAAGTATACTCTTTAATTTTATATTTTTCAAGATTTTTTGCTATTTTTGTGTTATACTGTAAAAAAAGGAGGTTGAACAAATGAAAAAAGGAATTATATTTTTTATACTGATATTTACAATATGTCTTTCGGGCTGCGCTGAAAAAAACAGTGAATTTCTGCCCGAAGCCACGGACGACAATATAACCGCTGCCCTGCCCGACAAAAAGGCAGACAGGGCGGATGAAATATTGCAGGAGATGAGCCTTGAAGAAAAGGTAGGTCAGCTTTTTATAGTTGTGCCCGAGTGCTTTGACGACTCAGGCAGCGACACCACAATGTTTTCGTCCGATATGACGGAGAAGCTCAACAAATACAATGTGGGCGGAATAATACTGTTCGCAAAGAATATTGTTGACCCCGAGCAGACAAAAAAGCTTATAGACGGATTTCAGGAAAACTCCAAATATCCCCTCTTTACAGCTGTGGACGAGGAAGGCGGAAGGGTCGCAAGAGTTGCCAATAACGATAGCATGGGCGTTGAAAAAACGGAGGCAATGGCAGATGTGGCAGATATCGAAAGAGCGAACGACATAGGAAAGAGCATAGGCAAATATCTTAGCAAGCTCGGCTTTAATCTCGACTTTGCGCCCGTTGCGGATGTGCTGACCGATAAAAACAATACGGAAATAGGCGACCGCTCATTCGGAAGCGACGCCGAAAAATGCGGGGAGCTTTCGGCAGAGGTAGTGAAGGGCTTGCAGGACAAGGGCGTAAGCGCCTGTCTGAAGCACTTTCCCGGACACGGAGGCTCGGAGGCAAACTCACACGAGGGCTTCAGCCAAAGCGACAGAACGCTTGATGAAATGAGGAGTACGGAATTTGCAGCATTTAAAAAGGGAATAGAGGCGGGCAGCGATTTTGTGATGGTTGCGCATATAGCCGTGCCAAAGCTCACGGGCGACACTGTGCCTGCCGATCTTTCGGAATATGTGGTGACGGAGCTTCTTAAGGGCGAGCTGGGATATAAGGGGCTTGTGATTTCGGACGCTCTCAACATGGGCGCAATATCGGAATACTACGGCAGCGATGCGGCGGCAGTTCGGGCGTTCAAGGCAGGAATAGATGTTCTCCTCATGCCGGAAAACCTTGACAGCGCATACAACGCCGTCTTAAATGCCGTTAAAAGTGGAGAAATAAGCGAAGAAAGACTAAATGAATCGGTAAAAAAGATAATAGATATAAAGTTAAAAAGAGGAATAATGAAGTAAGCAAAAAGGGCGGAATTTCCGCCCTTTTGATATAGTGTTGAAGGAATATCCATATTTTAATTTATTACTTCGCTTCTATTACCTGCTTTGCCATATTTACAAATTCCGCCTTATCGATTTCTGCGTCCATATCGAGAAGGCAATATCTTATGTCGCCGTCAGTCCATATTACAGACTGCGTTTTTTCTTCGCTCAGTTCCGAAGCTCCGTAGCCTATCTGGAGTTCGCCCTCAGCTTCGAGCTTTGCATCCTCCGCTGTCTTTTCGTATTCAGGAGGAACAGCCTTATAAATACAGCTGTCATAATAAAGCTTTATGCCGTTATAGTCCATAGCTTCGTCATAATGCCCTACATCGGCATCGCCGTAAGCGGGACCTGCGCCCAATGTAAGAGTGCCCTTTTCGGTGGTATAGAAGAAGGAAATATCCTTGTAGGAATGAATAACATTTCCGTTCTCGTCCTTATCCTCACTGCTTGCGGGGCTTGCACTCTCAAAATCATAATTGCCGAGCTTCTCGGCGAACTTCACATCATAGCCCAATATGTCTTTTAACTCTTGATGTGTGGGAAAATGCTTTATAGTTTCATTCATATAGCTGTGGGATTCCGTGACTGCTATTTTGCCTGCGCCTATTGCCGCCGTAGCAAGCGCAAGAGTAAACACAACAGCTATAACTACCTTTGGTGTAAGCTTGATCTTTTTCATATTTTTTATCTCCCTTTCCTCATATAATCTGTTCTTTATACAGATAAGGAGGTCGTCTGAGGGCGATATATTTTCTGCTTTTTTATTAAGCGCTTTTTTTATTTCGCTGTCAAGATCTTTCATTTCAGTTCCTCCTTACCGATAATTTTTTTGAGCCTTGACTTTGCCGTAAAAAGCCTTGACTTCACAGTCCCTTCACTGCATGACATTGCGCGGGATATGTCCTTTACGGACATTTCGTTGAAGTAGAAAAGTATTATCGCCGTTCGCTGCTTGTCATTAAGGCTTTTTATGGCGCTGTAAAGCGTATCATATTTTTGGTCTGCAAAATACTCGTCGCTTGAGGAGAAGTCCGCGTTTTCATATATCTCCTCCACAGGGACACAGGGTTTGTTTTTCTTTATGTATCTCCACGCCTGCCTTGTAAGTATTCTGTAGAACCAAGACTTGAAGGAGCTTGGGTCCTTGAGAGAATGAAGGCTTTTGAGGCACTGTATAAAGCTTTCCTGGAATATGTCCTGCGCGCCGTGGATGTCGGAGCTTATAAGATAAGCCGTTCTTACAGCCTGACTTGCGTATTTTGAATAAAGCTCGTCTACGGCGGACTTATCTCCGCGCCTTATTTTCTCTATTATTTCATTGTCTCCCATTACCTCAACTCCTTTTTGATGCGCATCTGTATATAAGAGGCAAGATTTGCGGGAAAGGTTCATTTTTTTGATAAAATTCGAAAAAAAATATTAATAACTATTAGCAAGACTTGCAAGCAAGTCTTGCACCCTACCACCATTTCTGCACAAAGCAAGCTTTGTTTGAACTCAGTGCTTTGCCTTCGGCAAAGTCAGCCCTAACGGGCTGCCCGATTTCTTTCGGCACAAAGGTCCCCCTCCCCATTGAAGCGGAAAGATTTATCCGCCAAGGCGCAGCCTTGCTTTTGCATTTGAATCGGAAAGATTAATCCGACGATACGAAGTATCGCTTTCCCGTAGGGAAAGTTCTGAAAACAGCAAAAGTGCTGATGTAAGGGAAGGCAAGAGTTTGGATTCCCTCTTGCCTATTGAAACCCTTTTTGTATCACTATCATGCAAATTCGTTATCACTTGAATTTTGAACCGCTGCGGTCATATTTATTGCATTTATATCCCCGTTAAGGTATTTTTTAAGCGTTTTTCTCACGGCACCCCTGCCCTCTATAAGCTCCTTGAACATTGTTTCTGTTTTGTCGCCTATACCGCTGTCGTAAAGGTCTGTACCGAATATATTTCTGTCGGAAAGTATAAAGCGGAGCTGTCCTCGGCAGGAGGAGGGATTGCCTATTTCTATGCCGTTAAGATGTTCTCTCAGTTCATTAAGAAGAGGGTCGGAGGAAAGCTCAAACGGCTTTAGCTCATCATCAACACCCAAAAGATAACGGCACCAGCCCGCAATGGCAAGAGGTATGCCCACAAGAGAGGACGCCGTACCGAAACGGCGCACATAGGACTTTATGGTCTCGCCGTATCTTACGCCCACCTTTTGAGAGGTATCCGTTGCTATCCTCTGCGGTGTATCGGGTATGTGGGGATTGGGTATTCTCTCGTTTATAACCTCGGAGAGAAAAGCCTCGGGTGAAAGTATATCGGGAGCTTCTGCCACGGGCAAGCCCTCGTTGAAGCCTATTGTTTCCACAAGCGCTTTAAGCTCTTTGTCCTGCATTTCGTCGGATATGGAGTCATAGCCCAAAAGACAGCCGTAAACGGCAAGCGCGGTATGCAAAGGATTAAGGCAGGCTGTGACCTTCATTCTCTCCGCCTTCATTACATTATCTCTGTCGGTCATATATACTCCCGCTCTTTCAAGAGGCGGTCTGCCGTTGGGAAATCTATCCTCCATGACAAGGTATTCGGGTCGTTCGGCATTCACAAAGGGCGCAATATATGTGTTCTTTGATGTGACTATGGGACTCATATCCTCAACGCCCAGCTCTTCCAGCTCGCGTGCTGTTTCATCGGCGGGTCTGGGCGTTATCTTGTCTATCATCGTCCAGACAAAGGATACTACATCCTCATCCCTTATATAGTTTAAAAATTCGCTCGGCACAAAGCCATTCTCGCACCACCTGTCGGCTATTTCCGTTACGGCGTTTCTGAGCCTGTCGCCGTTGTGGGAACAGTTGTCCATGGACACAAGCGCTATGGGGTATCTGCCCGCATTAAATCTCTCATACAAAAGAGCGCACAAAACAGCCATAACGGAGCTTGCCTTTTGGGGACCGTTGTCTATATCACTCTGCACAAAGGGCAGGAATTCATCATTGCCCGAAAAAATGTTATAGCCCTTTTCCGTTATTGTGAAGGAGACAAGCTGTAAAGAAGGCGCAGAAAATATTTCTCTCAGCCTCTTGATATCCTCCGGCTTGTCTGTCCTTAAACCCTCCGTGATGGAGCCGTAGACCTCTTTTTTGCTTGTGCCGTCTGCGCCAAGCGTAACGGAAAGCGTGAGATTGTCATAGGGCTTATAAATTTTGTCTATAACATCAAAATCGAAGGTCTCCGCACATATTATGCCCTTGTTCATGATACCGCTTGATATGAGCCTATGGGCAATGCCGCCTATGAATATCCTGAAAATATTTCCTCCGCCGAAATGCACCCATATGGGAGAGCTTTTTGTATTGTTCACAAGCTTCGTGATGTCATAGCGCGGAAGTGCTATCCCTGCCCTTTCCCATGCTTTTTTATCCTCTGTTCCTTTTAAATTTAATATCATAAAAAGCCACACTCCTTATAAAATATATAGATATATTTTTATCCGAAGTGTGGCTTTATATGCATTTTTATTCTATTCGTTTTCCATTTACGACCACTCTGTAGCTGTCGTTGCGGTCATCGCAGGTGATAAGCGTGGCTATGGCTCCGCTGCCGCTTATAATATCGTCGCTTACCTCTATGTCATAGTCCGAAAGCGCCCTTATCTCATGATAGAGATCTACTACGTTCACATTGTCGTCCGTATAGGCAACATGAACATCCGCAGGAAGCTTTTTATAGACGGAGAAGATCTCATACTTTCTTCTCTCGGCGGGCGTATATATGTAGAAATAAGGCATGGATGTTATATAGCTCGGTGTTTTATAGGACATGAGCCTTGCAAACATTGTGCCGTTTCGCATACAGTGACCGAAGAGTATGCTGTTGTAATTGCTGAGGTCATTGTCCCTCATATCCGAGAACACACAGCCCGAGCCGTTGCGCCTGCCGTTAAATGTGATATGCAGATATTCTTCATTATCTTTGCTCTGCACCAAGGGATAGCTTATAGCGCCGTTGCAGGCATATATCCAGCCCACAAGGTCGGGATTTATGCTTCTGAGAGCGTCAAAATCAACGCTGAATTCCTTGCTTTCATCGGTGTTTTCGGGCTGTGGAGTTTCCTCCACATAATCGTTCAGCTCCGTATATTCTTCTTCCGCCTCGTTATATTCTCTCTCATTGTTGAGAATATATATAACGGAGCCTATAATGACAAGCACGGCAACGATCCTTATTGCCCACAATGCCTTTTTGTTCATAAGTCTCACCTCTATGAGCCTTTTATTCTACCTTTTCTATTTCGTCTATGGACTGAGCCTCGCCTGTAGCTGCGTCCGAATTAAGAATGTCGTATACATTGGAAAATACGGCATATGCAATGCTTTGACCTATTGGCGCCTTTGGATCCGTAAGTGTCGTATAGTCACTATTTATGCTGTTGAACATAGCGGCTGCGCCGTCCTCAGCATAAGCGCTTAGGCTGTCCTTGCCCTTGTAGCTGTCAAGAATAGCTTTGTCCTTATTTACACTTATGTTCTTTGCCTCCAACGCTCTGGCTGTAACGACTGCCATATCCTCAAATGTTATAGCATCCTCGGGGTGGAATTCGCCCTTGTCATCACCCGTTACTATGCCCATATTCTTGGCTGTATATATAGCAGTTGTATCCTTCTGGAGCGCAGCAACATCGGAAAAGCTTACCTGTGAATTATCCTTGTATTCCTCGCCTATGAGCCTGACAAGAGAGGAGGTGTAGTCAAAACGGGTCATACCCTTTATTTCTCCGCCCGAAAAGGCTATATATTCGCTTATATCGTTTCCGCTCTCTCTGAGAGCATTTGCTATAAGACTTGCGACGGTCTTTGCGCCGAAGTGGTTGAGGTGTGTATTGTCGTGTCCCTTATCACCCTTTTCAACGCTTGCATAAATGGCATGGAGAGCCGCAGTGCCCTTCTCGCCCAGTTCATTGTAAGCGTCAGCGGTAAGCTTTGTGGCGTCTATAACGGTTATGCCAAGCTCCTCGCCAAGCTCTCTTACAGCGTCGTCATATCTGCCGTGAGTGTCCTTGACGGAGCCGTCCTCATTGAACGAACGCCTTGAAATGGGCGTTATAAGTATAGGCTTTGCGCCTGCATCCTGCGCAGGCTTTATGTAATTTTTGTAAAGCGAATTTTTGAAGGAGCCCTCCGTGTCCTTGTCGCCATCGGGATCGGTGTATCTGGTGGCTATGTCCTCATCGCTTGACTTCTTGGCGTCGTTATGTCCGAACTGTATGAGGAGGTAGTCGTCCTTGCCCATTTCATCAAGCAGGGTCTGATATTCCTTTTCAACAGTGAGGCTCTTTGAGCTTCTGCCCGACTTTGCAAGATTGACTACCTCAGCATTATTTAAAAAATCGCCGAGATACATACCCCAGCCCGCTCTGGGCAGAGCGTAGTTGTCATCATTTCCGTAGTTGCAGGCTGTAGAATCGCCCACTATAAATATCTTTGTCATAGCTTCATTTCCCTCTGCATGAGCAGGCACGGCCATACAGCCTAAAAGCATAGTAAAAGCGGTAACGCCTGCCATAATTTTCTTAATAAGCATAAAATACCTCCTTGAATGTAATTATAATAAAACAGACAGAAAACGGGAGACGGATAAGTCTCCCATACAGTCTGTTGTTTTTTTGATCAACTTTGATAAGAAAAGCTCACCGATCATTCCTCGGGCTTTTCCTCGTCTTTTGCCTCTTCCTCGTATTCATCGAAATCGTCGAAGTCTTCAAAATCATCATAATCCATATCGTCAAGCTCCGACCAGTCGTCATATTCAAGAGCATCCTTGTGCTTGAGCTTTGAAATGATTACTACGACTATCGCAAAAATGACTGCCATGCCCACTATGCAGAGAGCAAGTGTCTTAAGCTTGTTGTTCTTCTGATTTTTTTTGATCAAATTTTTGATCTCTTCAAGTGCAAATTCAGCCTTCATAGCTGTCATACCCCCTTAAAGTTGAATTTTCTGAATTTCTGATCCTTGTTTCTGTGATCGTTGTACTCCATAAAAGCTCGCCTCATTATCTGTTTTTCATCATGGAATTTCAGCAGATAATAAGCCTCATGTTGCTTGTAAAATCCCGCATCGGCAAAAAATTCCTCTGCCTGAGGCTTGCAGTAAAAAGAATCGGTGATCATAAGGTACCAATGCACGGTCTTGTTGACAATGTCGTTAGCGCCTCTGAATGTATACTGTGTCTTACCGATATACTTTATTATTTCTGCATTTGAGTCAGTTTCTTCTTTTACCTCCCTCAGAGCTGTCTGCTTATATGTCTCGCCGCTTTCTACCGTGCCTTTTGGCAAGACCCAGCCCATATATCTTCCATTTTGGTTTTTGTAAAGCAACAGAACCTTGCCGTTATGGATCACTACGCCTCCGCAGCTGACTGCTTCTATCATAGCCATACCTCCGATTCTGTCGGTCTTAAATAACAAGACCCTTTAACCACTATAATTGGTTATATTATAGCATACATCGGATATGATTTCAATAGATAAAAGCAATTTTTAACAAACATAGTTTTTTTATATCAGCATTTTTGTTGATAATTATTGAAAAATACGGAGGTCCTTGCCTATAAATTCATATATTCTAAAGCAGCCGAGGAGCCTTGAGAGTATTCTCTCGCTATATACCGTGCCTATGTCGCTAAGGCTAAGATTTACGGAAATGAGCGTTGACTTTTCTGTCCTGAGCCTTATGTTGAGTATATCGAAAAACTCCACATTTGTGGCGCTGTTTGCGCCCTCCGTGCCAAGATCGTCAATAATAAGAAGGTCGCACTCGTTTATGAGCCTGTGGCTTTCCTTATCCTTGTCGGTGCCGTTATTGAAGCGGATATCGGTCAGAAGCTGAAAGAGATCATAGGCGCTCATGTAAAGCACAAAATATCCCCTATCCATAAGCTCCTTGGCAATGCAGTTGCACATATAGCTTTTGCCAAGTCCCGAACCGCCGTAAAAAAGCATATTCATGGGAGTATTTTTAAAATCGTCTATAGCCCCTTTAACATCATTATAGATATGCTTTATATTGTCATAGGGCGAAACGCCCGATTTGTACGGCTCTTTTGAAAATATATCAAAATTGAAATTATCAAAGTTTTCTTTTTTTAGTATATTGCCCAAATTGGAAAGCTGATAATATTTTTCGGCAAGTCTTTTGTTGAAGCAGGAGCACCTCTTTGTATCTATCATGCCCGTGTCGTTGCAAAGGCTGCATTTGTATTCGGGCTCTATTATGCCCGAAGCAATACCCATTCCCTTTAATATATTTTGCCTCTCGGTGCTCAATTTATTACTCTTTTCTCTGAAACGCAAGGGCGCCGTGCTGTCGCCTCTCATGCTTTCTCTGAAAAGCTCCGTGCTCAATATGCTGATCTGCGCATCTATCTCGCCAAGTCTGGGAGCCTTGGCATAAATCTCATTTTTTAAACGCTCCGCCTTTTCTTCAGCCGTTTTTCTGTCCCTTTGATAATCTCCGAATATCTCTGAGTAAACACTTTTGATCTCCATTATAATATACTGCCCTTTCTTTTAAGTATGTCGCTGATCTCTTCTTCCGTATATATATTCTGGCTATAATTGTTAAATACGCCCTTTGGCGGTTGAAGCTTCTGCTTTTCATTTTTAGTCTTGGTGCTCTTGTAGTCCTCGTCGTTTCTTTCGACCTCTTCAACGGTCGTAAACGAAAGAGCGTGCCATTTTTCAAGTATCTTGTCGCAGTAGGCAAAGGCAGCCTTGCCTGTGTTTTCAAGCGTACGGCTTGCCGCAAGCTCTACCATTTCAAGGCTAAACTCCCATTCCGTAAGCCATTTATCCACAAAGCTTTTTTCTCTCTTTGTTGCCGAACGAGAGCCCGCGCCGAAAAACTTGAGCACCTTTGCGTAATTGGTGCTGAAGCTAAGATAATTGCTGGCATCCTCGGCAGTTGATATGCCCTTTTCCGCCCAGTCAAGAGCCGTCTTTTCCATATATCTGACAGGCTTGCCTCTGTCAAAGCAAAATGTGAGCAAAATAAAAATGACTTCTCTCGGCAGCTCAAGGTTCTGATGCATCCAAACTATGGCTTCTGTTTCCTTCGGCGATATGGGCTTTCCCTTTACTGCCTCCGCTGTGTTCAGGATCTCACCCACTTCGGGCGTATGCTTTACTATATCTGCAATATCCTTTGGAGCATATGAGGGAGAAACAGCTACTATCTTAGGGCTGTCCTCCGCGATTTTGTTATTGACGCTATGTACGGGAGGCGTCATAAATTTGACCGAAAAGCCGCCGCCGTTTTTTTCAAGCGCAATAAGCCCCGTCTTTGCCCAGTAGCTCCATGCGTTCACAACATCGCTCTCAAGCATATTGAGCTTTTTGGCAATATCTCCGTTTGAAACCGTCAGACCGCCCGATGCGCACCTCAAGCCGTAAATATATACAAGCGAAAAGGCGGGATTTGGCGCAGAAGCCATATAGCTGTCTATGAAATTGTTGTCTATGGCAGTTGTGGACACAGCGCCCGAAAAATTGATACTGCTCACAATAACACCTCGTTTCATTTCTGTTATTTAATGATATCATATGTTTTAAAATTTTACAAGGAGTTTTTGTTGTCTGTTTTATGTGACAATATTTTACAGAGCGCATAAATAAAGGGAGGAAAACCTCCCTTTTTAGACTGTCAAAAAAATGTCGTTATTTGGCATTTAGCATTTTATAGAATAATGTTAAATTCATTATGTGCAAAAACATAAGAAATATGCGTGTTACAAGAGATTAAACAATTATTGATTTAATTATACTCTAATGTTCATTTTTTGTCAATACGTGTATTTATCTAGGTTTTCAAGGAAAACCAATTTAACATTTTTCTATAAATTGTTAAATAACAAAAATTTCAAAGGAGGAATTTAAAATGAGTGCAGCACAACCCATAAGCAAATATGCAGATGTTAAGAGATTTAAGGAGTATTTTCTGAAAAAATGCGAGTACAGAAATTATATGCTGGTAACGGTCTGCCTGAATACCGCGCTGAGAATATATGATGTTATAAATCTTAAATGGAGCGATATTTTTATTGAAAATGATAAATTCAAAAAATATATAGAAATCAAAGAGAAAAAGACAGGAAAAATAAACAGAATTTATATAAATGACGAAATAAAAAAGGCGGTACGGCTTTATATCAAAGAGGAAGGCAAAAAGGGCGAATACCTCTTTGCAAGCCGAAAAGGCGGGCACATAACAAGAGTGTGCGCCTTTGATATAATCGCCAAGGGCGGCAAGGGAGCGGGACTTAACTATAAAATAAGCTGCCATTCCCTAAGAAAGACCTTCGGCTACCACGCTTGGAGAAAGGGTGTTCCGCCTGCCCTGCTTATGAAAATATATAATCATAGCTCATTCGAGATAACAAAAAGATATCTGTGTATAGAACAGGAGGATAAGGATAATGTTTATAAGGCGCTGGCGTTATAAACTTAATATATGAATTTTCGGTGTTTTATATTGTATATTAAACTCTAAAAATTCAGAGTTTAAATATAAATATTATTTTATTATTCAAAGGAGGAATTTTAATGAAATTCAAAAAAGCAACAAGCTTTATTCTGTCATTTATTATGGCTGTGTCAAGCCTTAATATGTGCTTTGCAAAAACGCAGGCTGACAACAGCAGCGAACCGGAAACTGTGGATGCAGTCGCGTCCGAAGCGGCAGCTGACTATGGCATAAACCTTGCAGCAGTTGCCGATAACATTGCATATGCTGTAAAAGGCGGCAATATATACTTTGATCCGTCTACTGGAGAAATAGTATCTGCTGACAACGGGATTATTGAAGCAAATATTCCAAGCTCTATAAACGGAATACCTGTTACCGAAATTTCCTATGATGCATTTTTGAAATGCAGTGAAACACTTACAAGTGTAACTATTCCCGACGGTGTTACTGAAATATACAGTGATACATTTAAGTATTGCACTTCACTGACAACTGTAATTATACCCGACAGTGTTACTTCTATTGACTCAAAAGCATTTTATGACTGTAAATCGCTCACGAGTGTAATAATACCTAACAGTGTTACTTATATTGGAAGTGGAGCATTTGAGGGTTGTACTTTGATGACAAATGTAACCATTGGTAATGGTGTTACTACTATTGATTGGTGGGCATTTGAGGACTGTACTTCACTGACAAGTATAACTATTCCTGACAGTGTTACTCTTATTGGTCTTGATGCATTTTCGGGCTGTACATCACTGACAAATGTAACTATTCCCGATAATGTTACTTCTATTGGAGGTGGAGCATTTTCGGGCTGTACATCGCTGACATCAATAAATGTAAGCGAAAATAACACAGCTTATTCTTCTATAAACGGCGTTTTATATAATAAAGATAAAACAGAGCTTGTAAAAATACCGGAGGGAAAAGGAATAAAGGAATTTAATATCCCTAACAGTGTCACTTCTATTGGTCAGCATGCATTTGATTACTGTACTTTGCTGACAAATGTAACTATCCCTGATAGTGTTACTTCTATTTCCGTTCAAGCATTTTATGGCTGTACATCGCTGACAAATGTAACTATCCCTGATAGCGTTACTTCTATTGACAATTCCGCATTTTATGGCTGTACATCGCTGACATCAATAAATGTAAGCGAAAACAACACAGAGTATTCGTCTATAGACGGAGTTTTGTATAATAAGGACAAAACAAAACTTATAAAAATGTCAGAGGGAAGCGAAATAAGAGAATTTAATATTCCTGACAATGTTACTTCTATCGGTGATTCTGCATTTGAGGGCTGTACATTGCTGACATCAATAAATATTCCCAACGGTGTTACTGACATTGAATATGATACATTTGACGGTTGTCGTTCTCTGACAAGCATTACTATTCCTGATAGCGTTACTTCTATTTATGATTATTCATTTTATGGCTGCGACAAAAACAAACTCATATTCCATGTAAATCAAGGCTCTTATGCCGATACTTGGGCATTAGAACATGGTTTTAAGGTATCATACATCACTCCGCCCGCAGAAGATATGAAAGGCGATGTAAACGGTGACGGCTCAGTAACTTCTTTTGATGCTTCTCAGGTTCTGCTTCATGCTTCAAAGGTAAAAGAGCTTTCTGCCGACATAATAAAAAGTCTTGACATAAACAACGATGGTGTAATAACCTCTTATGATGCTTCACAGATACTTCTTAAAGCATCGGGGTTAAAAAATATATAAAATTTATAAAGGAGAAAAAAGAAAATGAAAAAACTTATTTGTACTTTAATGGTATTGATTATGGCATTTTCTGCACTGAACATTTCATTTGCAGAAGGAAGCACATCTGTTGAAATGGCAGATGTAACCGCAAAATCAGGTGATGAGATTGAAGTTCCTATCAACATTTTGAACAATACAACAGGCTGTTCAATTGTGCAGATAGAGCTTGAATACGATGTTAATTACCTTACATATGTTGACACGGCACAAGGAATATGGAAGGGTACGATGTCAGCTAACGGAACAGAACCCGGAAAGGTTACAATTGCTACTATGACGATTGAAAATACTTATGGAGACGGTGCATTGTTTACCGTTAAGTTCAGAGCAAATGAAACGGCTGACAAAAATGTTTCTACTGAAATTAAGATGTCTGTACCTGAGCTATATTACTATACAGACACATATGACAGTATACCTATTGAAAAGACGGTTAAGAGTTGTAAAGTTCTTTTAAATGAAGAGAAAATCACTACAACTACAACAACCACTACCACAACAACTACTACAACGACTGAGACATCAACTCAGCCGACCACAACAACTATAACATCGACGCAAGCAACTACAGTGACCGAGACATCAACTCAGCCGACTACAACTACTGTAACATCAACACAGACCACCACCAAGGCTCCTGTTACACAAACTACTACAACGACCGTAACGGACAAGCCCACCGAGACAACCACCAAGGCAGTTGTAACCGAAACAGGCACGGAGACCACCACAAAGAAGTCTGCCACGGGCGGCAGAGGTCCTTCGGGCGGCGGTGGCGGCGGTTCATCGTCATCATCAAATAAGACCACAACAACCGAGGCAACTACGGAAGCAACCACCTCAAAGCCCGCTTCTAAGTCCGAGCCTAAGACAGAGGCAACTACGGCAGGTCCCGCTCTTTCAAATACCGTAAAGGTAACTATAGGCAATAAATCCGTAGTTATAGGCAATAAGGAATATACTGTCGATGTAGCTCCTTACATACAGACAGCTTCAAATTCTACCCTTGTTCCTCTCCGTTTTGTAGCTCTCGCAATAGCGGGCGGAGATATTGAAGAGGCTGACAGCGATAAAAGCCTAAGCTGGAATTCAGCCACGAAGACCGCAACTATATCAACAGGAGGAGGAAATGTAATAAGTTTCACGGCAGGAAGTGAGCTTATGACAATAAATAATAATCCTCAGATAATGGAAAACGGAGTAAAAGCGGAAATAAAAGACGGCAGAATGTTCATACCGTTCAGAGCGCTAGGCAGAGCGCTGGGCGTTCAAGTCGATTGGGACGCAAACACCAAGACGGCGATATATAAGGCGAAGTAAATACTTAAACAAAAAGAGCGGAGCTAAAAAAGCTCCGTTCTTTTATTCCCCCTCAGTCAACTTTTCAAGTTGACAGCTCCCCCAATTCAGCACTTTCGGCTTAGCCGAAAGCCGCACTTCCGTGCGTCCGCATAATTCTTTGCGGTGCAATAGTGGAGCCGAGAGGTAACGGTCAACCCCAAGTTCTTGGCTCCCCTTGGGGAGCCGAGAGGTATAGGTCAGACTCAAATTCTTAGATTATTTTTCAAGCAAAGCGGAATATTCGGGGAATATCTCCACGCTTCTTTTGAGTATGCCCTGTGTGTGGGCAATGAATATGCCGTAGTTGGTAACGGGCACGCCCTGTTCTCTGCACCTAAATATTCTAAGCTGCATTTCCTTTTCGTTGAGGGTGCAGCCGCCGCAGTGAATGACGGCTTTATAGCCCGAAAGGGCTTTGGGAAAGCCCTGCCCGCTCGAAAATTCGTATTTTATATCCTTATGTATATGCGCCTTGAGCCAACGCGGTATTTTTACCGTGCCTATGTCGTCGCACTGTCTATGGTGAGTACAGCCCTCGGCAATGAGAATCTTGTCGCCGTCTTTAAGGCTGTCTATGGCTTTTACCGCCTTTATAGCCTCTTTAAGATCGCCCTTATAGCGCGCCATAAGTATTGAAAAAGATGTGAGATATATATCGCTCGGCACGACATTTTTGACAAAGCCGAACGCCTGACTGTCCGTTATTACAACTTTAGGCTTTGACTGCATATTTTTAAGCGTATGTTCAAGCTCTGTGTCCCTTGTAACGACCGCCTGCGCTCCCGCTTCGAGCACATCGCGAAGAACCTGCTGCTGAGGAAGTATTATCCTGCCTTTGGGCGCAGCGCTGTCTATGGGAATGACAAGCACGACGCTGTCGTTTTTTTCGAGCTTGTCGCCTATTATTTTAAGCCTTTCACTATCGGCAGGCACAAGAGCCGAAATTTTTTCCTTAAGCTCGGTTATGTTTTCTCCGGTAACGGCGCTTACCCATATGGAATTTTCCGCGCCGTATCTTTCGGAGGTCATATCCGACTTATTGAGAACGGTTATAAAGGGGATATCTTTAGCCTTAACGGCTTCCGTTATTTTTATGTCCTCCGACTGAAGTCCCTTTGAACCGTCTACCACTATAAGCGCCATATCTACGGTGTTGAGCACATCATAAGCCCTTTCTACTCTTATGCTGCCCAGTTCTCCCTCGTCGTCAATGCCGGGAGTGTCCACAATCATAACGGGACCGAGAGGCAGTATTTCCATAGCCTTTTTGACGGGGTCTGTCGTGGTGCCCTTTATATCCGAAACTATGGCGATGTTCTGATTTGTTATGGCGTTTATAAGGCTGGATTTGCCCGCATTTCGCCTGCCGAATATACCTATGCGAAGTCTCTCTCCGCTCGGGGTGTCATTAAGTCCCATAATAATGCCTCCCCCGTTAAAATCTGAAATCTCTCTTGCCCTCGTTTATATTGAGAAGGTAGTCCTTTACTATGGCTTTTACCTTTTCCTTGGGTATATTTTCGACTTCCTTGGCAATGAGAGCCTCGCCTATTTTCTTGGTCTCGGGCGAAGCGTAGTCCTCGAGATATTCCTGCAATGTCATGAGAGCGTTGGGCAGACAGCAGTTCTGTATCTGTCCCGACTTGCAAAGGCTCATGAAGCGGTCGCCCGTTCTGCCCTCTCTGTAGCAAGCCGTGCAAAAGCTCGGTATATAGCCCATTGTCATGAGCCAATTCACAACCTGGTCGAGAGTTCTGTTGTCCTCAACATCGAACTGGGCGCTGTTTTCCTCCTCGGGCTCGGGCTCGTAATAACCGCCTACGCTGGTCTTTGAGCCGCCGCTTATCTGCGAAATGCCTAAGTGCAGCACTCTTTCCCTTGTCTTTTGGCTCTCTCTTGTGGAAACTATCATTCCCGTGTAGGGCACGGCTATCCTTATGCAGGCTACAAGCTTTGCAAATATGTCGTCATTTATGGCATCCGTAAAGTCCTCGGGATCTATGTCGTCGGCGGGTCTTATCCTGGGCACGCTTATGGTGTGGGGTCCTACGCCGTGCACAGCTTCAAGATGCTCGGCATGCATTAAAAGTCCCGCAAATTCATAGCGATATTTTTCAAGGCCGAAAAGCACGCCTAAGCCAACATCGTCTATACCGCCCTCCATAGCTCTGTCCATTGCCTCCGTGTGATAAGCGTAGTCATGCTTGGGACCCGTGGGGTGAAGCTGTAAGTAGCTTTCCTTGTGGTAGGTCTCCTGGAAAAGTATGTATGTACCTATGCCCGCTTCCTTGAGCTTTCTGTAATTTTCAACGGTGGTTGCCGCAATATTGACATTTACACGCCTTATTGCGCCGTTTTTGTGCTTTACGCTGTAAATGGTGTTTATACACTCAAGTATGTATTCAATGGGATTATTTACGGGATCCTCGCCCGATTCTATGGCAAGACGCTTATGTCCCATATCCTGGAGAGCTATAACCTCGTTTCTTACCTCCTCCTGCGTGAGCTTTTTGCGGGCTATGTGCTTGTTCTTCATATGATAAGGACAGTAAACACAGCCGTTTACGCAGTAATTTGAAAGATAAAGGGGTGCAAACATAACTATCCTGTTGCCGTAGAAATCCTTTTTTATCTGCTCCGCAAGAGCATAAATTTCGTTATTCTTTTCCTCGTCGGTACAAGCCAGAAGCACCGACGCCTCTCTGTGAGAAAGCCCCTTTCTTTCCTCCGCTTTTTTGATTATAGAGTCTATGAGCTCTATATTGTCCTTGTTTGCGTCTGCGTAGGCAAGAGTTTCAAGTATCTCCTCGTGGTTAATAAATTCCTCCGCCTTTAATGATTTGGGATCATACATATTAAAATTTCTCCTTCCTTTTAGGTCAGGCAGCGCCTTCCCTGTCAGTAAATTAATTATATATTGTTTTTGTGCTCACGCCGTCAAGCTGTCCGAGCTTTCCGGAAAGAGCGCTTATAACATCGTTGGGAGCGTCTACCGCCACACTTATGATGTTTATTGACTTCTGTCTGTAGGGTATACCCATTCTGCCGATTATATAATCGCCGTAGTCATGAAGAACGGCATTTATCTTTGTTGCCGAATTATAATCGGAAACAACTATGCCTATCAAAGCTACTCTTGTATCCATTTTATTCGCCTCCTTCACATTATTATACAATCTAAAAAAAAATATTTCAACAATTTTATATAAAATTCTGCTTTAAAAATAAATATAATTGTGATACAATATTTTAATCAAGAATACAAAGGGAGAAAATGAAATGAATATAAAACAAAGCTACCATATTTATGCCGCGGCGACAATAATTCTTTGGTCGCTGGCATATGTGTTTACAAGGCTTGCGCTGGAGCACTTCACGGCGTTTCCGCTGGGATTTATAAGATACTTCATAGCATCTGTACTGCTTATCATAGTTGCCGCAGCGACAAAAATGAAAATGCCGAAGGCGAAGGATATACCCATATTCATTGCTGCGGGATTTTTCGGCTTTTTCTTTTACATGATAGCCTTCAATCAAGGACAGGGACAGGTATCGTCCGCAACGGCAAGCGTAATAATAGCGACTGCGCCCGTTATGTCGGCATTTTTGGCGAGGTTTATATACAAGGAAAGGCTAAGAGGATATAAATGGCTCGCTATAGTTATTGAGTTTGCGGGCGTTGCGGTGCTCACGCTCTTAAACGGAGTATTCTCCGTAAACAGCGGACTTTGGTGGCTTTTCGGAGCTGCGCTTGCTTTCAGCATATATAATTTGATACAAAAAAAGCTCACAACGGAATATACATCGCTTCAAGCATCCACATTCAGCATTTTTGCGGGAACCGTAATGCTTGCAATTTTCGCGCCCTCGGCAATAGGCGAAATAACGAGCGCACCGCCGATACAGTATGTTTACATAGCAATATTAAGCTTGGGCTCCAGCGCCGCGGCATATGTGCTCTGGGCAAAGGCGCTTTCTCTTTCCAAGCAGACGGCGCAAGTGAGCAATTATATGTTCGGCATACCCTTTGCCGCAAGCCTTATGGGCTTTGTGTTCGGAGGAGAAATACCCGATATGGTGACGATAATAGGCGGAGGTATCATACTTGCGGGTATGGTGGTGTTCAACTTCGGGGAGAGGATATTTAAAATTGAAAAACAGAATTAAATCATATTTAATAATACAAAAGTAACATAAAAATTGGGAGAGGCAAACACCTCTCCCTTAATCGTTGATAGATATATTACTTCAAATCGCCTGTCTTTAACCAGTCTTGGTCGTCGTAGTCCTTATTCTCGCCTACCATGCCCCAAATGAATGTATAAGCCTTTGTGCCTACGCCGGAGTGTATAGACCAGCTTGGGGAGATAACGGCGGATTCATTCTTCATGACGATATGTCTTGTTTCATCGGGCTTGCCCATCATATGGAATACAACATTGTCATCATCCATATCGAAGTATAAATAAACCTCCATACGCCTTTCATGAGTATGACAGGGCATTGTGTTCCAGTTAGAACCGGGATCGAGCTTTGTAAGACCCATTGCAAGCTGGCAGCTGCCGTATTCTACGCCGTCTCTCTGTGAAAGTCTTGCGAAAACCTCATCGTGGATGTACTGATTGATAGTTCTCTTGTTGCAGTCCTCAAGAGAGCCGAGAGGCTTATGGTTTGCGTCCGCATAGGTGATGAGTACAGTGGGATATGTCTTGTGAGCAGTGCCCGAATTGGTGTAGAACTTGGGCGGATTTGAGGGATCCTTTGCCGCAAAGGCGATTTCCTTAGCGCCCATACCTACATAAATGGCGTCACCGTTATTTACCTCATATTCCTTGCCGTCAACTATAACTATACCGTCGCCGCCGATATTGATAGAGCCGAGCTCTCTCCTCTGAAGGAAGTATTCTGCCGCAAGCTCCTTGCTGCCCTCAAGCTTGATAGGCGCATTTGTGGGAGTGATGCCGCCGAAAATGATCCTGTCGTTATGGCTGTAAACAAGCCTTGCCTCGCCGGGTACAAAAACATTCTCCACAAGGAAATGCTCTCTTAACTGGCTTGTGGTGTAGTGCTTTACATCATCGTAGTGATTTGAATATCTTACCTCTAAATTCAATTTTATTGCCTCCTTATTTAAAAGGCTGAAGGCTTAAAGCCCTCAGCCTCTATGATTAGATTTTTTAATTTTGACTATTTGAAATTATCTCTGAACTCTGCCCGAACCGTCGCAGTTTTCAACCTCTGCTCTTGTAACAAGGTTGAAGTCGCCGGGGATAGTGTGCTTAAGTGCAGATGCAG
>CANQVZ010000025.1 GCA_947627425.1 uncultured Clostridia bacterium
GCATTAAAATCATCTTGGAAACATAAAAAATGGTATTTCCTTAAATTGAAAATACCATTTTTATCGACAGTCTGAAAGGCGTGTTTCCACGCCTTTTTAATATACTGCTATTTCTTAAATACCGATCTTACCTTATTATATGACTTCCTTGCCTTTTTCCCGGAAAGCTCGCCTATATGCTTGCCCCACTGTGTTGCCACTTCGAGGGCAGCTGCATATTTATCCGCAAGAGTAACGGCATAGGACTCCTTATATTTGGGCATACCGGGATAAAGCGGCCACATATGCTTGAGTATGGCGTCTGCCTCTCTGTCGGAGATATTCGAGAGCCTTGCCGCATTTTTTACAGCCAGACGAGGATGCAGAAAGGCATGGAGCTGCGGCGTTTTTTTGTGGTGCCAGTCGTACCAATAGAGGTCATGCAGAAGCCCTGCCCTTGCAGCCATACGGGGATCGGCGCCTATTTTCTTGGCTATCCTAAAGCTGTAATAGGACACATTGAGGCTGTGCTGAAGCCTCGATGTTCTGTGGTGCTGTTCAAACTTATCGAGCCTTCTGAAATTTTCGGTGTCCCAAAGGTCGTTTATATATGACCTGAACTCCGCCACATCGGGGTCGGAGGTGTCTTTTAAATTTACTCTTGAACCTATAGCCTTGTTCATACTCATCTCTCCTATATGCTCAGACCATATCCTCCGGTCTGTCCTTGTCCATATCGGGTACATATTTCCTGAAAAGGTTCATAAACATAAGCGACGTAAGTATGCCGTAAGCACCTGCGCATACTATTATGAGTATGCCCCACCTTATGAGCACCGCACAGACTGCAAAGAGCAGTATAAGGCAAGTAAATGTGGTGAGTAGGTGTCTGTTTGCCATGAAAAACGCCGTCTTTATAAGCTCTCCCGTCTTAAGCTCAAAACGCGAAAGCACAGGGAAAACATATACCGTGAAAATAATAAGCTCGTAAAATATAACATACTGTATGAGATAAATTATAGTGTTTACGGTGGATGTGGGCTCAAAATAATTTATGTTTATAAATAGTATGCCTCCTATGAGCATAATAAGAAGCGTGACGGCGGTCGCCTGAAAGAAATTTGACTTAAAGCTCTTCAAAAAATCCCTCGAAACATAGCCCTCGCGGTTGGAGAGCTGGCGCGTGGTAACATAGTAGAGCGCCGTTGTTGACGCGCCTATCGTTATGATGGGAATGCTGCATATGAGCCAAAGTATTGTTATTATTATAAGGTCGCCCAAAAGCGTGCCCCATTTATAAAATTTGCTGTCAAGTCCCAGCCATTTGTCCATAGTGATATCTCCTTACAATTCAAAACAAATTTATGTATTGTTATTTTTATTATACAACATTGAAGTCAACTTATCAAGATTTTTGAATAGAATTTACTATATATTAATTTTTGACAGGCAGTATAAAATATGCCTGGCATATGGAGGTAAATATGGCTGTCGGCAATTTGCAGGTCTCACTTTATGACAGTTCTCTTGCAATGCCCGTTTCGGGCGGCAGAGTGACGGTAAGCAAAAACGGAGAAATACTATATGATGTTTTTACGGACATTTCGGGACAGACGGAGGTAATGGAGCTGGAGGCTCCGCCCGTTGAATATTCGATCGAGGAAAACGAGCCTCAGCCCTACACGGGCTATGACATAAGCATAAGAGCCGACGGCTACGAGGATGTAGATATATACGGCGCACAGGTATTTGCCGAAAGTACGGCTTTGCAGAGGGTGACGCTCATACCCGGAGAGGGAAACGAAGTAATAAATGTGCCTCCGCCCGTGCTCTGGGGAGATTATGAAAACAAGGAAAGAGAGGACGAGGTAAAGCCCATACCCGATGAAACGGGCTTTGTGGTCTTGGACAGGGTGGTTATACCGGAGTATATCGTGGTAAAGGACGGAGCACCGTCGGGAAACGGCGCCGTACATTATGTGCCGTACAAGGACTATATTAAAAACGTTGCGTCCTCGGAGATATACTCCACATGGGAGGACGCAGCCATAAGAGCCAATGTATTGGCTATACAGTCCTTTGTGCTCAACAGGGTGTTTACAGAGTGGTACAGAAACAAGGGCTACAACTTCACAATAACCAATTCTACAAGATACGACCAATCCTACAGTCAAGGACGGACTATATATGAAAACATAAGCAATATAGTGGATGAAATGTTCACAAACTATATAAGGCGCGAGGGACAAAGACAACCCCTCTTTGCGCAGTACTGCGATGGCAGAAAGGTGAGCTGTCCCGGCTGGATGACACAGTGGGGAAGCGAGGAGCTTGCGCGTCAGGGCTACACGACAATACAGATATTGAGGCATTACTACGGAAACGACATATTTATAGACACTGCCGAAAAGGTTCAGGGCGTGCCGCTTAGCTATCCCGGAGAGGAGCTTAACATAGGCTCGCGGGGCGATGATGTGAGGACGATACAAAATCAGCTCAACACCATAGCGGGCACTTATTCCGCCATACCCAAGCTGAGAGCGGACAGCATATACGGCGAGGCTACGGCGGCGGCTGTGAAGGAATTTCAGAGGATATTCAATATGCCCCAGACGGGCGTTGTGGATATGGCTACATGGTATCAGATATCGCAGATATATGTGGCTATAGAAAAGCTTGCGGCTCTGTGAAATGCCGAGGGGAGATATTTTCCCGCGCTTTATTGACAACAAATGACGGAAATAGTATCAGACTGTCGAAAAAAGTATATATAAAAAACTTTCTGTAACCGTCCCTTGGCTTTAGTGGACTAAAGAACGACATGAAAGGCTCCCTCCGGGAGGGAGCTGTCGCCCGCAGGGCGACTGAGGGAGAATGCGTTATGAACATTTTTTACTCCCTCCGTCAGGCTTACGCCTGCCACCTCCCTCGGTGAGGGAGGCTTACCGAACACCCACAAAACAACTAAAGGGTCAAAAAAATATTTTATCGACACGCAGAGTTCCCACCCTCCACAATGTTCTTCCCGCACTTTATTGACAATAAATGACGGAAATAGTATAATAATATATTGAAAAGGGATGATACAAATGACAGCAGAAAAAGAAAACACAGCAAAAACTATAAAAACGGTGCTGGACAATTTGGAGTACGGTGAGCTTGATTCGCCCTATGCCACGGGAAAAACGGGCAGGATAAAGAAGCCCGAAAATGTAACGGAAAAAGAGCTTTACAAGGATATTGTGCTCATCGCTCTGCCCTGCCTTGTGGAATTTGTGCTTACGCAGCTCACAAGCATGGCAGACCAGGTGATGGTAGGTCATCTGCCGGGACAGGAGGGCATAAACGCTCTTGCGGCTGTGGGACTTGCAACGCAGCCCAAGTTCCTGCTTATGACTATGATACAGGCGCTCAATGTGGGCGCAACGGCGCTTATAGCGCGTTTCAGAGGACAGCAGAACAGAGAAAAGGCAAACCTTGTATTAAAGCACGCAATAATACTCAACTTTATAATATCCATAATATTTATGTCCATAGGTCTTTTCTTTTGCGAGGATCTTATAAGATTTATGGGCGGCAGCGGAATAAGTGAGGAAACGCTTAGACTTGGAATAAAATACCTCAATATTCAGCTCTACGGCTTCATTCCCCTTACACTGGGCATTACGGCTACGGCGGCTTTGAGAGGTATAGGTGACACCAGAACGCCTATGGTTTACAATACAGTTGCAAACATTGTCAATCTATTCTTTAACTACATAATGATATACGGACACTTCGGCGTGTCCAAAATGGGCGTGACGGGCGCGTCATGGGCAACGGTAATAGGTCAGTGCGTAGCCTTTGTTATAGCCATGAGCGTTATAGTGAGCAAGAAGCACTATGTATATGTCAACTTCAAGGAGCCCTTCGTATTCGACAGGGAAATAATGAGCGGAGTTATAGGCATAGGCATACCGTCAATGGTGGAGCAGGTGTTCATGCGCACCGGTCTTATAATATACACAAAGCAGGTTACGGGACTCGGGGACACCATATATGCAACTCATCAGGTATGTATGAACATACAGGCTATGACCTTCCTTGTGGGACAGGCGTTTGCAAGCGCAGCCACAACGCTTATGGGACAATCCATAGGAAAGCGGCGCTACGACATGGCGTCCATATATATGCGGCGAGCCAGAAATCTGGGAATAGGCGCGGCGTGTGTGCTCATACTTATAATGATTTCCTTCAACGAGCAGATAATAGGCATATTCAAGGATTCGGAAGAGATAATAAGACTGGGCGCGCCCATACTTATATTGCTTGCGGCAAGCCAGCCCTTCCAGACGGATCAGTTCATAGTCTCAGGCGGACTGAGGGGCGCGGGCGATACTCGCTTTGCCGCCATTGTTACGGCTTCGACTGTGCTCGGCGTGCGTTCCGTGCTCTGTATGATACTTATAAATGTGTTCAACTTCGGACTTTGGGGCGCTTGGATAGCTCTCGTGGCTGATCAGTGCCTGCGTACGGCAATTATGTCCATGAGATACCATTCGGGCAGATGGAAGGCAATAAGCAAGAAGCATACGGCTGTTGTATAAATTTTACATAAAAACAGAATTATCGGAGGCAATTATGGAATTTTTATTCGTTGCTCTGGGCGGAGCGGCAGGAGCCGTGGGAAGATACGCTATAAGTCTTTTGCCCGTAAAAACAGTGTTCCCCGTGCTGACGCTTATAACAAATATATTGGGCGCCGTGCTTATAGGCTTTATTGTCGGCATTGTAAAGGATAACGGAGAGGTATCTCCTTATACGGTGCTTTTCTGGAAAACAGGCGTATGCGGGGGATTTACCACATTTTCCACATTTTCGCTCGAAGCATTCACGCTTTTTGAAAACAAAGCCTACATATCGGGCGGAGCTTACATATTATTAAGCGTTGTATTTTGCCTTGTAGGTATTTTCTGCGGAAAAAGGCTGTCAATGCTTTTAAGCTGAAAGCATTATAAAAAATAAATTAGGAAGGATGATTTTTACTATGAGAAAATGTATAAGATGCGGAGCACAGATGAAAGAGGACTTCACTTTTACGGGAGGCTACGGAAATGTTATTCGCCCCAAGGGCTTAAGTCTTAAAGCCGTATATCCCAAAGCAGCCGTATGTATGCATTGCGGCGAGATTTCAATATATGTTGACGAAAAGGATATTGAAAAGCTGAATAATAAGGGCGCAAAATAAATGAAAAAAATTTGCTTCATCATTTCAACAATTATTATAATGCTGATAGTTTCGCGCTTTATAGTGCGGATAGTGGATGCGACCGTTCAAATCGACAATGATATAGGCATATTGGCGGTTTTTGTTATAATTGTAAATATGGTGCTGGGATATATAAGCTATAGGATATATAGGGCAACGGATAAAAAATAGCAATATCCGGAGGTTTATTATGGACAAAAAGAGATGCGACTTCGGTTTAGGCGAAAAAGGTTATAAAATTTCCGAAAAATCTGTTATTTATCACGACACACGCTGGTGCAAGCCTGAACACAGGGATAAAGAGCTTTACGCTATGCTTATTCTGGAGGGTATGCAGGCGGGCGTGAGCTGGGAGCTGATACTCAAAAAAGAGGATAATTTCAGAAAAGCCTTCGACGGCTTCGATCCCGACATAGTAGCCTCATATGACGAGGCGAAGATAGAGTCGCTTATGCAGGATCCTGGCATAATACGCAACAGGCGCAAAATAAATTCGGCTGTTACAAACGCCCGCGCATTTATTAAGGTTCAAGAGGAATTTGGCAGCTTTGATAAATACATATGGGGTTTTACAGATGGCAGGGTAATAGATCACCGTCTTTCAAAGCCCGAGGATATGCCTGCAAAAAACGAGCTTTCAGAGCTTATAAGCAAGGATCTGAAAAAGAGGGGCTTCAAATTTGCAGGTCCAACCATAATTTATTCCTATCTCCAGGGCATAGGCATAATAAACGACCACTGCGTATACTGCGAGTACAGATAAAAATATTGACCTATTGAAGGTACATTTATGCTTAATTTCAACATTCCAAGAGAAAAAAAAGGTCAGAGTTATTCTCAGCACCGACCTTAAAAATGAAGTTGACGATCAGTTTGCCATGGTACAGGCTATTCTTACGGAAAGCTTTGATTTAAAGGCTGTAATACCTTCGCATTTCGGCACGGAAAAGTCACTGCACAGTCAAAAGGACAGCTATGCCGAGGGAATGCTGATACTTGAAAAAATGGGGCTTGTAGGAAAAATAAATATGCTCAATGGCGCAGATTATGCATGAGGATTGCGGAACATGGACATATAAGCCTGCGCCCGAATTTGCTCCGGACATGAGCTACATACATAATGGCAAATATAGGTCTATAAGGGTATATGATTCAATAAATTCCCGCTTTATTCTTGAAGATCTATATGCAAAACTGAAATTTTTTGCAGAGGATATGTGATGAAATTGCGCTTTTAAGCAAAAACACCCCGATAATAAAATTCGGGGGTGTTTTTATATTTGTTCATCTATATCCGTCAGCTCCCTGTCGGCTATGGGAACGAGAACTGCATCATCGATATGCCTTTTTATTATGCTCTTGCCTCCCCTATCGCCTTTCAGGTTCAGAAGCTCTGCCCTATAAGCGGGCGAAAATACAGCGGGATTTGATATATTGCCCTTGCTGTCTTTAAAGCAGGCAATACCGCGCTTTAAAGATATGTATTCTTTTACAAGCTCTATGAGGCTTTCGGGGCGCATATGGGGTTGATCGCACACCATGAAAAGAATTGAGTTTTCGCTCGGACAGCTCTGTGTGCCTATTCTAAGCGAGGCGGAGATCCCCTCTGAGCTTTGGGGATTGTATATGTATTCCGCGCCCTTTTCAAGGCATATTTTTTTTATTTCGTCATAATGCGAAACGGCTTTTATGCCGTATATATGCTTGGGAAGGCTTTTTTTGAGGGCAAGCGCATTGTCAAGAGCTATGCCGAAAAGCGTCCTCCCCTCAAAGCCGTAAATCAGCTTGTTCCCGCCAAAGCGTCTGCCACAGCCCGACGCCGTAAGAATTATATCAATCTTCATTTCTTTTCATTCCGTTGTATATCTTTTCGGGCGTTATGGGAAGCTCCCTTATCCTCACGCCCACGGCGTTGTACACAGCGTTTGCTATTGCGGGAGGCGGTGTGTTTATGACGATCTCGCCTATCGACTTTGCGCCAAAGGGTCCCGTAGGCTCGTAGCTGGGTTCAAATTCCACCTGTATGTCGCATATGTCCTGCCTTGTGGGTATTTTATACTGCATGAGGGAATTGCTGAGCGTTCCGCCCTTTTCGTTGTATACCACATCTTCATAGAGCGCCATGCCTATGCCCTGAACAAGTCCGCCCTCCGTCTGTATTCTGGCAAGATTGGGGTTTATAACGGTTCCGCAGTCCACTACCGCCTTATAGTTTATAAGCTCTACCTTGCCCGTTTCCTTGTCTACCTCTACCTCTGCCATGCCTACCATAAACGGGGGCGGAGATATGGGCGAGGAATGGCTTTCCGTGGCACATAGAGCTTCGGCATCGTTGTTGTTCTGCGAGCTGTAAGCTATATCTTTAAGAGATACTTTTTTGTCTGTCTTTGTGTTTATTATCTCCCTGCCGTTGAATTCCATATCCTCTTCGTTACAACACTCAAGGAAGGGCTTAGCATAATGCTTGAGCTTGGCTATGAGCGTTTCGCAGGTCTTTACGACCGCCATACCCGTTATATAAGTAGTGCTTGAAGCGTATGAGCCGGAGTCATAAGGCGATGAATCGGTGTCAACACCGTGAACTATTATGTCGTCCACATCACAGCAGAGACAGTCCGCAGCCATCTGCGCAAGTATTGTGTCACAGCCCGTGCCCATATCGGATGCTCCTATAAGAAGTGTATAAAAGCCGTCGTCATTTACTCTCAGGGTGACGGAGCCTGTGTCAAGAGAGGATATACACGAGCCCTGCATTGCCATAGCCATACCCACAGCCCTGACCTTACCGTTGCCCATATCCTTAGAGGGATATTTGCTGTCCCAGTCCATGAGCTTTCTTGCCCTGTCAAGGCATCTGTCAAGAGCGCAGCTGTTGGCAGGCTCACCGTAATATGCATTCATGGTGTCGCCCTCGCGCACCATATTTTTTTCTCTTATCTCTATGGGATCTATATTCAATATATGAGAAAGCTCATCAATAGCCGACTCCATGGCGAACATACCCTGAGGCGCGCCGTAGCCTCTGTATGCTCCCGCCGCCATATAGTTGGTGTAAACCACATCATACACGAAGCGGTACGCCTCAGCCCTGTTGTAGAGCGGTATGCTCTTGTGTCCGCTGAGACCCACGGTTGTGGGACCATGCTCGCCGAAGGCTCCCGAATTGGAGAGAGTGTACATATCTATGGCTTTTATCGTGCCGTCGCGCATAGCGCCTATTTTAAGCTTTATCTCCATTTCGTGGCGAGGCGATGAAGCCGTCTGGCTCTCCTGCCTGGTGTATATCATTTTTGCCTTTTTGCCTGTCTTATATGTAACAAGGGCGGGGTACATCTCCATGACAGCCGTCTGCTTTGCGCCGAAGCCTCCGCCTATTCTGGGCTTTATGACCCTTATTTTTGACTTGGGTATGCACAGAGCGTTTGAAAGTATACGCCTTACATGAAAGGGTATCTGCGTGGAGGTGACAACGTTCAGCCTGCCGTATGTATCCATGTATGAATAGGCTCTGAAGGTCTCCATCATAGCCTGCTGATTTGCCTGTGTGTGATATGTGTTTTCAAAAACAACATCGCTTTCGGCAAAGGCTTTTTCAAGGTCGCCGTGCTCAGAGGTCTCACTTGCGCAGAGATTTCTCTTGTTGTCCGCGCCCACGGGACAAAGCGAACGCCAGTTATCCTCGGGGTGCACCAGAATTTTGTTGTCCTTTGCCTTTCTGAAATCCAGAAGAGGCTCCAAAACATCATATTTTACCTTTATGAGCTTGAGCGCCTTATCTACCGCTTTTTCGTTTTCGCCCGCAACTATAGCCACGGCATCATCCACAAAGCGCACTCTCTTGTCAAGTATAAGTCTGTCGTAGGGGCTCGCCTCGGGGTAGGTCTGTCCCGCAATGCTGAAACGCTCATTGGGCACATCCTTATATGTAAACACAGCCTCTATGCCGGGCACCTTCATTGCGGCGGATATATCTATATCCTCTATGAGTGCATGAGCGTGAGGAGACCTTAAAAGCTTCACCACAAGGCAGTCCGCAGGCGCAAGGTCGTCCGTGTACACGGGCTTGCCCGTCACAAGCGCCATAGCGTCCTTTTTTCTGACAGGTCTGCTTACATTTTTATATTCACTCATTGCCGAGATCTCCTTTCACAGACTTCAAATATTTTTTTATGGCTCTAAGCTGTCCCACATAGCCCGTACAGCGACAGAGATTGCCCGTGAGATATTCCTTTATTTCTTCCTCCGTGGGATCGTTAAGCTCTCTTTTCATAGCAAGCACATTCATTATAAATCCGCTGTTGCAGAAACCGCACTGTTCTGCGCCCTCGTCCGCAAGAAAGGCTCCGAACTCCTCCGCCTCGCTCTGAAGTCCCTCCAAGGTTGTGATGTGCTTGCCGTCCGCGCGCATGAGAGGAAGAGTGCATGAGAGTATGGGCTTGTCCTCAAGCCATACGGTACAAAGCCCGCAGTTAGAGGTCTCGCAGCCTCTTTTAACGCTGTAACAGCCCTTGCTCCTTAAATATTCGAGCATGGGCGTGTCGGGCTCCACATTGTCCTTTATAAGCTTTCCGTTTATCCAAAGTTTGATCTCCATAAGCTCACCCCTTATCCACAATTGCCGTCACTGTGCGCCTTGCAAGCACCTCGGCAATGTGCCTTCTGTAGTCTGCGCTTGCTCTCAAGTTGCTTTCGTATGTATATTGTGAGCTTATCCACAGAGCATAAGCGTTTATAGCCTCAATAACTTCATCTTGGGATTTTGAAAATATATCCTTAAGTATATTTTCTTCGTCCCTTTTAAGCTCCGCCCTTGAGGGTCTTGCGCCTATAACCGAAAATGCGCCGTCCTCCCTGAAGGCGTGGGCAAATGTGAGCACGGGGAAATCCGTCTGTTGATTTCTGAAGGACGAATATGCCATTTTAAGCGGGTTTTTTTTAACTATGACATTGACAAGAATATCATCGTCATAATGAAGCTTGGCAAACTCATGAAGCGGTATCACTCCGCCTTTATAAAGCTCAACAAAGCTATCCGTTACCATAAATACCGTGAGCACATCGGAAAAACCGAAGCGTCCGAAAATACTTCCGCCTACCGTGACGGTGTTTCTGAACTGCGTGCCGACTATGTGCCTAACGCTTTCCTTTATTGCGCCGTTTGTGTAGGCGTTCAGTCCCTCGTGTTTTTCTATATCCCTGAGCGTGACCATTGCGCCTATTGTAAATGCCTCGTCCGTTTCCGTTATTTTGTCAAGTCCGAGCCTTGAAAGGTCTATAACGCTGCCCCACTGCCTGCTGCCAAGCTTGAGCCAGCCGCAGCCGCCCACGATCGCGGCGCTTTTTTTACGGTTGAGAGCATAAGCCTCATCAAGGCTTTCGGCAAATATATAGTCATTGCATCTGAGCATAAATATTCCTGCCTTTCAACATTAATGTAGTATATCTTAATTTTACAATAAAATCAAAAATAATACAACATAAATTACAAAAGCTTATGAATTATCTTCCATAACGCTTTCAAAATGGGCGGGAAAAACTCTGTTTTTGCATATGATATCGTATAGCCTTTGTGCTCTTTCGCCGTCATTTATTATGCCGCTTTTACAAAATTCCTCGACATTTCCTTTATCCTCGAGCACACCCGCAATGAAATACTCCTGCTCCTCTTTTACCATGATGATATAAAGTGTGAACCTGTCCGCTTTCATAACGGACGCTCTTTTAACTAACATTATTTTTTTGCCTCCTTTTTTATAAAAGATTATATCAAAATAAATACAAAAAGGCAATATTAAAATATAACAAAAAGCACTATATATTGTGTTGCTTAAAACTAAACAACACTAAATATGCTGTTTTTGAGATATAAATTTTAAAAAAATTTTTTATTTTTATATCTATGGCAAAAAATGATCCGGACTGTGGCAATTATTCAACTTGATTTTATTGACATCTCAAAAACGGCATAAAACTTGTATAAATCGTTTATTATGCATAAAGAATGCAGGGATGTGAAAATTTTAATTTATAAAGTAGGTTTATATTTTTAAGACAAAATGTATTGTAAAAAATGCACAAAAAAAGTGCCGTCAAAAATGACAGCACCTTTTATTATGATATAAATTTATGCCTTTGCTTCTTCTGTCTTCTCCGCAGGCTTGTCCTGTGGAAGAATGATGTTAAGCACTATTGCAACAACTGCTGCGGGAACTATGCCCGAACCTCCAAATATGAGCGATATGGCCTCGGGAAGCTTAGCAAGAGCCGCAGAGTTTGCGCCGAGTCCGTAGCCAAGACCGAGAGCAACCGAAATTATGGTTATGCTCCTTGCCGTAACGGGATTCTTTGTGACAAGCTGAATACCGCTGACAACGATAGATGAGAACATAATTACAGCTGCGCCGCCGAGTACGGGCTGAGGCATGATCGAAACTATAGCCGCAAGCTTGGGGAACAGACCGCAGAGAATGAGGAATATTGCGCCCATTGAAAGCGTGAAGAGGTTTACGACCTTTGTTATTCCAACAAGACCTACATTCTGGCTGAAGGATGTGTTGGGAAGAACGCCGAATATGGCTGCAAATGACGAGCCTAAGCCGTCGCACATAACGCCGCCCGAAAGCTCTTTGTCCGTTGCCTCTCTACCGAGACCGCCTTCTGTTATGCCCGATATGTCGCCGACTGTTTCAACAGCCGTAACAATGAACATTATAAGCATGGGAAGTATTGCCTTTGCGGAAAACACAAAGCCGAGCACCTCGCCTGCGGAGTCCTTTAAAAGATACATGGGTCTGGGAACGGAGAACCATGCGGCATCTCTTACCTTTGCCCAGTTCAAAACCCATGCCTTTGCAACCTCGTTGCCTGTTTCTGGGTCCACCACCGTGGTGGGAAGTATCTGCGACATTATTATAACTACTATGTAGCCCGCTATTATGCCGAAAAGTATGGAGGATGCGCTTAACATACCCTTTGTGCCGTGCTTAAGAGCTATTATAACAATAAGCACTACCATACCCACAAAGAGGTTTTCAAGCGAAGCGTAATCTACTGCGCCGCTGCCTCCCGCAAATGAGGCAACGCCCACAGCTATGAGCGAAAGACCTATAGAAAGAACTACCGTACCCGTTACAACGGCGGGGAAGAACCTTCTTAACGGCTTTAAGAAGCTGCCGAGTATGGTCTCAAATATACCGCCTATGAACGAGGCTGCCATAAGAGCGCCGTATGCCGCAACTCCGCCGCCCATTACACTTGCTATGCTGGAGCTTACGCCTATGAAGCCCGAGCTTGTACCCATTATTATGGGGAGCCTTGCGCCAACGGGACCTATGGTGAAAAGCTGAACGAGAGTAACTATACCCGCAACGAGCATAGCATTCTGCAAAAGCGCTATCTGAAGCTCAGAGCCCGAGCCCAGACCGCAGGCGCCCGTGATGATAAGAAGCGGTGTAAGGTTGCCCACAAACATTGCCATTACGTGCTGCAATCCAAGAGGTATAGCCTCTCTTAAAGGCACCTTGCCTTCCAGTTGGTAAACACTTGTGTATTCCTTTGACATTTTTCTTCTCCTTTTCTTTAGATTTTAATAATACATATGATATTATACTATTTTTGACTTTTTTTGTAAACCGAAAAATTAAGAAAAATGTAATATTTTTTTAAATTTTATTTTAATTTTAAATACCATATCTTTTTTCTATAAGCTGTGCCGCTATGCTCACGGCTATTTCCGCGGGAGTTCTGCTCGCTATATCTATACCTGCGGGACATATTATCCTTTTTATGTCCTCATCGGAATAGCCCGCGTTTTTGAGATATTCCCTTGAATACTCCGCCTTTTTTTTGCTGCCAAGCATACCTATATACCGCGCGGGAGTGCCGAGGGCGAAAATTTCCGCCTCCATGTCGTATTTGTGCCCCCTCGTCATTATGAGTATATAGTCCTTTTCGCCTATTGACGGTATGTTGTCAAGGCGCTTATAGTCGGTCTCTATCACCTCGTCAGCCGTTGAAAACGCGTCGCCTTCAAGAAGCTCCCTTCTGTCGTCTATGACTATATATCTCAAGCCCAGACGGTCAAGCATAAATGCGCACTCCGAGGCGACATGCCCCGAGCCGAATATGAACACCCTGCCCTCGTCGCAGAAGGTGTCATAATAATATTTTCTGCCTTCGGCTTCGATAGTGCCGTTTTTGCCGCCGCAGTCCATGTCCTCGCATATTTTTATGTCGCCTCTGTCCATGGGCAGGAGCAGAGAATATTTTTCTCGGTTCTTTTCATTTTCCTCCGCTTTTTCAAAGAGCCTTTCGTTTTTTTCGCATGGCGCAACAACGCAGTAAAGTAGCTCCGCCTTGCCTCCGCACACCATAGAGAGGTCGCCGCCGAGGTCGTAATTTTTTAAAAGAACTTCGTTATTCTCCTTGCCGTCGTGAGAAGAAATGAGAGCCTTTGCGGTTTTTATGGCTGTGTTTTCTATAGCTCCCCCGCCCACCGTGCCGTATATACTGCCGTCAGAATCGACAAGCATATACGCTCCTCTCTTCACGGGCGACGAGCCCTCGGAGGAAACGGCGCAGACTATCGCCGCAGGTCTGCCCGTTTTTATATGCTCTTTTATTTTTTCATACATTTCTTTCATTGTTTATCTCCCTGCACACAAGCTCCAGAACGCTCCCCGCTATACACCTTGCCTTGTCGGATATGGTGAAGCAATTTTCATATTCCCTGGGGCGGGGGTCTATATCCGCAATTTTGAAGCCCTCATTTACGGCATAGCCGTCCCTTATCATTCCCCTTATTATGCCGTCTATGGAGGCATAGACGGGCGAAGCGTCTATATGGGCTATAACATCGCCCTTTTTAACGCCGTCGCCTATGCTTTTTTCGGATTTGAATATTCCCTTTTCCTTGGAATATATCACCCTGTCGGCAGTGTGCCCCGCTATATTCCCCGGAACTCCCGTGTTGGGCAGAGCGCTGCCTTTTTCTATTATCCTGCCCAGATTGTGACCTCTCATGGTCTCTATCACAAAGTGAGCATCTTTTCCTGCCGTAAATCCGGGACCAAGCGCTATTACAAGGGGCGCCATATCTATGGATGTGCCTATATTTTTCTTGGCTATCACAGCGTCCACAAGCACGCGGGGCTTTATTTTTTTTATGCTCTCTCCACTGCTGTCCGAAAGCACGGGCACAAAGCCATCGGATATTATTTCAACAGCCTTTTCGGGGCTTTCCGCTCTGACAGCCGTAACGCCCTCAACGGTTTTTCTGCCGTCATATATAGCTTCGCAAAAGGCCACCTGTCGTCTTATAGCGGAGGGGTTGCTGCTTTCAAGCACGACAACGGGAAAGCCTGCCGAAAACAGGCGGTGGATCGTGCCTGTGGCAATATCTCCCCCGCCTCTTACTATGATGATATTGTTCTGCATAAAAACATCTCCTATGAATAAAGCTCCAGCTCGGTAAAGCCTTCTATGCCCTGCGGAAGGCTTAAGAGCCTGTCCTTAAAGGCTGTAAATTCCTCAATTTCCATACGCCACGCCAGACCGCAGCCCGCGTCGATCTGCGGAGGGAGCGGTATGAGCCTGCCCCTTATATTTTCTTCTCCGCACATTTTTTCCATAGCCATTGCCTGTGTCGTGGTTTCAAAGGCTATGACTATAAATTTTTTCTTTGTCCTCATATTTATTCCTCTGCTATAGAGCGCAGAGCCTTGAGCGCAAGCTCAATCTCGCCGTCCGTATTGTAATAAGAAAAGCTGAAACGCACAACGCCCTGCTTTTCTGTGCCAAGAGTTCTGTGCATGAGAGGCGCGCAGTGTGCTCCCGCTCTCACGCATACAGAGCAGTCGTTCCAAAGCATATCGGCAACCTCCGAAGAATACACATCTCCTATGTTAAGAGAGACCACAGCCGTTCTTTCGCCGCCGAAATTACCGTAGAGCTTAACGCCCTTTATTTTTTTTGCCTCATTGTAAAAGTGCTCAGAAAGCTCTTTTTCTCTGCCGTATATTTTTTGTATGCCCTCTCCCAATATAAAGTCGAGCGACGCATCAAGCCCCGCTATGCCGTGAGAATTGAGCGTGCCCGCCTCATAAGCCTCTGGCATGGACGAGGGGTGCTCCTCATTGAAGCTCTGTATACCGCTGCCGCCCGTCTTAAGCGGAGGCAGGTCTATACCCTCTCTTATATATATTCCGCCCGTGCCCTGGGGCGCCATAAGTCCCTTGTGTCCCGAAAAACAGAAAATATCTATGCCGTCCCTTTCTATATCCACGGGAAAGCAGCCTGCCGTCTGCGCTCCGTCCACAACAAGAAGCAAGCTGTGTCTGCGGGCGATATCCGACACTCTTGGTATGTCCGTGACATTGCCCGTAACGTTGGAGCTATGCGTTATGACTATGGCTTTTGTGTCATTTCTGACGGCTTTCTCAATATCATTGTAATTTATGTTTCCCTCGCTGTCTGCTCCTATAAGCGTAAGCTCCGCGCCATAAAGCTTGGCGCAGCGATAGAGCGGGCGCAGAACGGAATTGTGCTCGCAGACGGTCGAAATGCAGTGTCTGCCGTTTTGGAATATGCCGTTTATGGCTATATTGAGCGCCTCCGTGGCGTTGTGAGTGAACGAAAGCCTTTCGGGCGATGAAAAGCCCAGAAGTCTTGAAAGCTTTTCCCTTGTGCCGTAAACAAGCCTTGAGGCGTCAAGCGACGGAGAATGAGCGCCTCTTGAGGGATTGCCGAAGTGATCAAGAGCATACAGCACAGCCCCGCCCACGGCAGGGGGTCTTTGCAGCGCCGATGCAGCGCAGTCCATGTATATCATGGCTTTATGATGTGCGCAGCGCGCGACATTCTCTCCACTATTTCATACATATTCGTTACACCGCCTATTTTCAGCTTATCGCTGAGTCCGTAGTGCTTAAGGCAGGTACCGCAGGTAAGTATCTCAACGCCGTGCTCCGCAAGATAGCTTATATCCTCCAGAGAGGCAGAACCTTCGCAGGTGAGCTTGGCGCCGCCGTTATAAAAAAGCACGGCTTCGGGGAGGCTTTCCTGCTGTGTGAGCGCAAACAGAAAGCTTTTCATGAGCATTGCGCCAAGAGTATCGTCTCCCGTACCCATAACGCCGGAAGATATGACTGCAATGCTTCCTCTTGTGTTATCGGACACGACGGGAGCTTTATCTTCATTTTCGGTTTGAACCTCGCCTATCGTCATTATAACGCTGTAAAGATCATCTTTTATTTTTTTGCTTTCAACCTTATAACCCTTTTGATCCGCCATTTTGGTGAGATTTTGAACCGCAATCTCATTGTCCACAAGAGTTTCCACACTGCCCGAGCCATTAAGCTCCTTTATTGCGTTTTTGGTTTTTACAACGGGTATGGGGCAAGCATCCCCGACAGCATTAACTTTTATCATAAAAATTTCTCCTTTCAGCTTACATATATTTCTTTTTTATTTTTCTTTGTGACCTCGCCTATAATGGAGGCGGGAAGACCTGCCGAGCAAAGTTCTTTTACAAGTTTTTCGCTCTCTTCCCTGCCTATGGATATGAGAAGTCCGCCCGAGGTCTGAGGATCGAAAAGTATCTCCTCCACAGCAAAGGGTATATTATTGAATTCAATGTATTGCTCGGTGAAATTTCTGTTCCTCTGCGCAGCCGCAGTCAACAGAAATCCGTCCGCATAGTCGAGTGCTTGGCGTATAATGGGAACGCTGCCGCTTATAATATGCGCCGACAGCCTGTCCGAAAGCATTTCGTGCAGATGTCCCATAAGTCCGAAGCCCGTAACATCCGTACAGGCGTTTACATTGTATTTTCGGCATATCTCAGAGGCATATTTGTTGAGTGTGGTCATGGATGAAACAGCCTCGTCAAGTGCGTCTTCGGACGCCTCGCCCACTCTTGAAGCGGTACAGACTATGCCCACGCCGAGTTTTTTGGTGAGTATGAGCACATCTCCCTCCTTGCCCGTGTTGTTGGCAAGTATTTTATCGGGCGACACTATGCCGTTTACGGAAAGTCCGTACTTAACATCACTGTCGTTAATGGAGTGTCCTCCCGCAAGTATTCCGCCCGCTTCTATTACCTTTTCTGCTCCTCCCTGCATTATCTTTCCGAGTATATTCATGTCCATATTTTCGGGAAAACAGACTATATTAAGCGCCGTTATAACATCTGCTCCCATAGCGTAAATGTCGCTTAGGGCATTTGCCGCCGCTATCTTGCCGAAGGTATAGGGATCCTCCACCATGGGCGGGAAAAAATCGAGCGTCTGCACCACGGCTATATTCTCCGATATCTTATACACCGCCGCATCGTCGCGGCTGTCATAGCCTACGATAAGGTTGGTATCATATTCGCCTCTCGGCAGCTTTTCAAGCACCCTTGAGAGAACGCCCGCGCCGAGCTTTGCCGTACAGCCTCCGCCCTTGCAGAAAACAATATCACTCATAAAACTTCCCCTCCCTAAGAGCGGATATTATAACATCCGAAACTCCGTTTTTATTCAAAAGCCCGCGTATAAAAAGAGCTTTTTTTAATAAATTTTCATTATCGCATTTATTCAGTAGCGCATAATATTTTATGCCCTCCGTGTTTTTTCTCTGTCCCTCATATGACGAAAGCATAAAGGCTATGTCCTCCGCCGTTATTATATGCTCCGTGCCACAGCGCAGAAGCTTTGACGCCTTTTCTGTCCTGAAGCAGGCTGTTTTAAGCGATTTGCCCAAAGCGTCAAGCCCTGCCGAGCCTATGACTAAATCGCTTCCCGGATATATGACCGGCTCGTGGCTTTCGGGCGCTTTAAAGGGCAAGCCCTTGGCTCCGTCCGCTTCTATAATAACGGTATCCGACAGGGCGATATATTCACATATATCATCGGGGACGGTAAGCTTGCCATTATCGCTTTCTTTGCCTATAACGGCATAGTGTCCGCTCTGCCAAAGCTTTTTTATTTCTTCTGCATTTTCCGCTTCAAAGCATGAGGGACGCAGTATATGAGTTGTTGTGGTGACAAGCGTATTATGTCCTCTTTTGGCATATTGCCCCGCCAAAAAATACATAAGAGAGGTCTTTCCTCCTGCGCCCACAACGGATATGATATGTCCCTTTTCGGAAAGAAAGGGGAATATCTTTTCAAGCCGGTCGGCATTTTTTTCATTTATACAGCGTTCTGTCATATATCAACCTCCGGGCATATACTAATATTATTCTACAACATACTGCAATATTTTTCAATATTTACAAAGCAAATAAATTCTGATATACTGTGTATATGCAATATTGTATGGAAGTGATATTATGACTAACGAGCTAAGGCTTTTTAAAATAGACAATATGATAGGCTGGGATCAGGAGCAGTTTTCCGACTGGTGGATGAACAAGGGCGGCTGCGGAGCCGTTACCGCCTGCGACAGCTGTATATATCTGGCAAGGGAATTCGGCATGACAGAGCTATATCCCTTTGACTGCGAAAGCCTCACAAGAGAGGACTATATAAGCTTTTCAAAAATAATGAAGCCATATTTAAGCCCAAGAATATCGGGCATAAATACACTTGAAATATTTATAGACGGCTTTAACGAGTATATAAGCGACACGGGCTGTACAAATTTGGAAATGACTGCGCTCTACAGCGGCTGCGAATACGAAACATTCAAAAAAGCCGTAAAATCACAGCTTGACAAAAAATTGCCTGTACCCTATCTCAATCTAAAACACAAAAATCCCATATTTGACGACTTTGTGTGGCATTGGTTCTGGCTGGCGGGCTATACCGAGGCAGAAGATATATTTATGATAAAAATAATATCCTACGGCGAATACAAGTGGTTCGACCTAAGGGAGCTTTGGGACAGCGGCTACAGCACAAAGGGCGGCATTGTGCTATACGATATAAAGTAAAAAAGGCTCTTGAGTTCAGATGCCTTTCTCCATCTCAAGAAGCCTTTTTTTGATGTCTATTCCGCCTGCATAGCCTACAAGGCTGCCGTCGGAGCCAATCACTCTGTGGCAGGGAATGACAATCATTATGGGATTTTTATTGTTGGCTCCGCCCACTGCCCTGCTCGCCCTTGGATTACCTATAAGCTTGGCTATGTCACCATAGCTTCGGGTCTCGCCGTAGGGTATGGTACAGAGAGCACGCCAGACCTTTTTCTGAAAGTCCGTACCCTCGGGCGCAAGAGGGAGAGTGAAATTTTTTAATCCTCCCTCAAAATATTCCTTAAGCTCGCAGCACGCCTTTTTCTGGAGCTTTGAAGGCTCCTCCTGCGACAAAGTGCTGTCGGTGAGACAAATTTCGGTTATCGCCTCTCCGTTGTCGCTTATAGCTATATTGCCTAGGGGCGTTGAAAAAACATAAGAACTCAATGTAACCGCTCCTTTTTTACAACTGTGATATCCTCTTTTCGGCATAGTCCACGGAGAATGAAAGTGCCTCATCAAAGCTATTGCCCGAAAGCACACAGTGTATGAAAGCGGCAAGCATAGTATCGCCTGCGCCCACGGTATTTTTGACCTTTATGCCGTTGCCCTCCGTCGAATAGCTTTCATCGGCATTTACAAATACTGCGCCTCTCTTGCCCATGGATACAAGCACATTCTGAGCGCCCATGTCACAGAGCTTTCTGCCGTAGAGCACAGCGTCATCATATGTGTCTACCTTACAGCCGAATATCTCGCCAAGCTCGGCGTTGTTGGGCTTTATGAGATAGGGCTTAAATTTCAGAGTATTTGTGAGCAGACTGCCCGTTGCGTCAACTATGAATTTACCCTCGGTATTTTCCATTATATAGGCATATATATCCTTATCAAGACCGTTGCACACAGAGCCGGAAAGCACCACATAGTCCTCGGTTTTAGTGCTCGTGAGCATACAGAGCCTATCCACATCGCTCTTTGAGGCTATACATCCGCTGCCGTTTATGGCAGTCTCGCTTTCTCCCACAAGCTTTATGTTTATTCTGGAATTTCCAAGTACCTTTATGAATTTATGCGGTATAGAAGCCTTGTCAAGCTCCTCTGTTATTGCCTTGCCCACTGTGCCTGCCATAAGTCCGCAGGCAATGCTTTCAACTCCCAGCTCCTTGAGCACTACAGACACATTTATACCCTTTCCGCCTACGCGGAGAATTTCGGAATGGCTCCTGTTTATCTTGCCTTTGCCGAGACTGTCAACCTCCATGATATAGTCAAGGCTGGGATTTAATGTAAAGGTGTATATCATTTATATTCCTCCTGATCTGCAAAAGTGACAGTAGACTTTTCGGCATCCATAGACTCCACAATGGCAAGGGATTCAAGATGATAGCCCAGATTTCTTATAGTCCTTCCGCCGTTCTGAAAGCCCTTTTCTATAACTATGCCTATGCCCTCGACCTTTGCGCCCGCGTCGTTGACTATGGATATAAGTCCCTGGAGAGCACAGCCGTTTGCAAGGAAATCATCTATAATGAGCACTCTGTCGTCCGAATTGAGAAAGCTCTTTGAAACCACCACTTGATTTTTGCACTTGTGAGTGAATGACTCCACCTCTGCCATATACACATCGCCCTCTATGTTTATGCTTTTCGACTTTTTTGCAAAAACCACGGGCACTCCGAAGTGCTTTGCCGCAACACAGGCTATGCCTATGCCCGACGCCTCTATTGTTATTATTTTGTTTATATCGCAGTCTTTAAACCTTTTTTTGAACTCCTTGCCTATCTCGTCAAAAAGCTCTATATCCATCTGATGGTTCAAAAAGCTGTCTACCTTTAATACGTTACCCTCTCTTACCACTCCATCGCGAAGTATTCTTTCTTCCAGAAAATTCATAGGCTTCTCCTTTCAAACAAGTTTATTTAACATTATTATATAAAAATTGACAGTAATTTGCAATATATTTTATTGAAAGGACAACAAAAAAAGACCCCGCTATGAGGTCTATTTTATATTCTTATCAAAAATATGCGGATATTTGCGCCAATAGCCTGACAAAATCAATGCCCAAGCGCCTTTCTGCGATATTTTCTGATCAGCACATAAGCTATGTACATGACTGCAAGTCCGAAGCATATGCCCGAAAAGTCTATCCAGACATCTATGACGGAGCTTGAGCGATCTGCCGAGAATGCCTGAATGGTCTCGTCCGTTACTGCCACAAGAAGTCCCGCAAGAGGCGCGTATGCCATATGCTTTGCATAGAGTATACAGTCCGAGACAAGCAGGCAGGAAAGGCAGAAAAACTCGGTAAAGTGAGCCATTTTCCTAACAAAATGCTCATCAAAGCCGCCAAGGCCCACAGCGGAAAGTATTTTATTTATCATTTCCTTTACCGTATCGCTTAAGGCAGAGGATTCCGAGCCTGTAGCAAGGGAATTGTGCCAAATGAATGCAATGCAAAGTATAGTGAGTATAACAAACAAAAATCTGTACCTTTTCATAATATCACTTCTTTTTGTTGAAAAGGCTCATATAATAGGATTTCTTGAGCGCCTTTTCGTTTTCATAAGAGCTTTTCATAGTGGAAACTATGCTTGTGTCCGCACCTACGGCATTGAGCTTTCCTCTCATTTCGCTAAGAAGCGAATCCACCTGTGAGTCCGCCTCATTTTCAAGAGAAGCGGCTCTGCCGAGATATTTTGACATGAGAGCGCCCGTGCCCATACCGTTTTTATGGTCTGCCTTTGCCTGATCTATAAGATTGCCTATCTGTCCGAGATAATTGGCTTTAAGAGAGTAAAGCTTAACCGTATACTCGCTGACAATGGCAGATGCCTGAGCCTGCGATGACTGTGCTCCGCCGCTCGAAGCCTTGGATTGGGATGCATCGGAAGCCTCAGCGGACACTTGTGAGCCTTGCTGCTGTGCGGAGACATTGCTTTCAGCCATGATATTTGCCATAGCCTCGTCCACTGTGAGGTCGCCCTTTCTTATAGCCTCCTCCTCTTCAAAGGTAAAATCTCTTAGACCGCTTATATTGTAGTTTTCAAGCTCCTGTTCGACCTCTTTTTTGTTGTCTGCTATCTGCTGTTGTATTTCCTCATCGGAGCTGTTGGCTCCCGTTATCACAGCCGAAATATTATTTCTCTGTGTGAAGGCGACAACGGCTATTATAATTAATATCACAATGACAACAAGACAGCCGCAGCCCAAACATCCTTTTGTTTTTTTCATAGTATCCTCCGTTTATTCTATTCCTAATATTTCTCGGCTGCGCTTTTCGATATCGTCAAGCACCTTGCCGCCGAGCTTTTTATTTATGATCTCAGCCGCCTTGCCCAGTGTCTGAGGTCTTGAATCCGTGTTGTGCATATCGGAGCCAAGAAGCTTGACCGTGCCGTCCGAAAGCCATTTTAAAGCCTTGCTCTTTGTGAACATACCGAGAAGATGCTCGCCATTCATCTGCGCTATAACACGCATAGACAAAAGCCTTTCAATATTGTCCGTACCCTTCTGAAAGCCTGTAAAGCGCTCCAGATGGGCGATAATGGGAATAAGCTTACGGTTGTAAATTATATTTTCAACCTCTTGGAACACTCTGGAATTCCACTTATTGAACGGCATTTCAAGAAGAAGGTATTTTGTGTTGTTTACGGAAAGCCGCTCTATACCCTCATAATCGCTTATGCCATTGAAATAATAGACCTCTGCTCCATAGTATATATCGGGTATATTTTCCTGTCCCTCCAGAGCCCTTTCAAGCTTATCTATGGCGTGTGCGCGTCTTTCAAGAAAGCTTTGCACGGAATCACCCTTTATGTAAAAATGAGATGTGGAAAGCACTGCGCTAACTCCCTGAGCCGCGCTTGCCTTGAGCATTTCCACAGACATTTCGGGACTTTTGCTTCCGTCATCCATGTTGGGAAGAATATGAGAATGCATATCTATCATAGAACTGCCCCCTTGCAATAACTTTTGTTCATGGGTATAAACCGATAGGATAATTATATAAAAATAATAATGTTTTGTCAATCTATTTAAGCTCAAAAAAGACAATATACGAGGATATTGCCCTTTTTTTAATGAAATCTTAATATATTGATTTGAAGGATATTACCGCCGTTTTTTATTGTCGGCTTAATCCCTTTTTTAATGCCCCGGCGTATGTCAAAAGGCATTGCAAAATATTTTAACCTTATGTTTAATATTTTACATTGTTGTCCTTTGAGGCATATTCTTCAAAGAGCAAAAGGCAGTCCGCCCTGTTCAGCTCGGATACCTCGCAGAGTGTATTTTCGCCCTTCAAAGCCTTATAGAACTCGCTGTCGTCAAAGCCTATATTTGCCGTGTCGTCCACATTACAGCCGTAATATAACTTGTCTATCCTAGCCCAGAGTATGGCTGCAAGGCACATGGGACAAGGCTCTGCCGTGGTATAAAGCTCGCAGCCCTTAAGCGAAAAGCTGTCTATATTTTTACAAGCATCTCTTATGGCACATATTTCGCCGTGAGCCGTGGGGTCATTGTGGGAGACCACATTATTATGCCCTCTGCCTATTATTTTGCCGTCCTTAACGACTACGGAGCCAAAGGGACCACCGTCGCCGTGCTCTATTCCTTTTTTCGCCTCTTTTATAGCTTCGAGCATAAAATAAGGATCCATAATAAACCTCCTGTTTATATCGGAAAAAGAGAGACCGCATACGCAGAATGTCATGATTTGCAGTGTGGTCTCCGTTTATTTTTTTAGTTAAAGCGGGCGAGCAATGCTCGCCCATGATTAGCATATATATTGATAAATTTCTCAAGCCGTGTATCGTTAGCTCTCGGTTGCTTTTAATTTATATCTCATCTTTTTGTTTTTTCACAAACTTCGTTTGTAAATTCCTCCGGAATGAGCGGATTTCATCCGCTCAAACAAAAAGACTCGATAAATTTTCCTCGCCGAAAATTGAAGCGAGCTTCATTTTCGGCTTTGAGAAATTTACATCATTCCGCCCATTCCGCCGCCTGCGGGCATAGGAGGCTCAGGCTCCTTTATATCCGCTACGACTGACTCTGTTGTAAGAATAGTTGCGGCAACGCTGTTTGCATTCTGGAGAGCGCTTCTTGTAACCTTTGTGGGGTCGATTATGCCCTCGTCAAACATATCTACATACTTTTCCGTAAGAGCGTTAAATCCGCAGCCTTCCTTGCTGTCCTTTACATTGTTGATTATAACTGCGCCTTCAAGGCCTGCGTTCTCGCTTATCTGACGCAGAGGAGCCTCAAGCGCCTTAAGTATGATGCCTGCGCCTGTCTTCTCGTCGCCTTCAAGCTTCTTTGCAGTCTTTTCAACAGCCGAGATACAGTGGATATATGCCGAACCGCCGCCGCATATGATGCCCTCTTCCACGGCTGCCTTTGTAGCTGCGAGAGCGTCCTCCATGCGAAGCTTCTTTTCCTTGAGTTCCATTTCGGTTGCTGCGCCGACCTTTATAACGGCAACACCGCCTGCAAGCTTTGCAAGTCTTTCCTGGAGCTTCTCTTTGTCAAAGTCTGATGTGGTGTCCTCTATCTGACTTCTTATCTGGTTTACTCTTGCGCTTATCTCTGCCTTATCGCCTGCGCCGTCTACAATGATGGTATCCTCCTTGCTGACTGTAACGCTCTTTGCTCTGCCGAGCATATCGAGAGTAGTTTCCTTAAGCTCCAAGCCGAGCTCGCTTGAAATAACAGTACCGCCTGTAAGAGTAGCTATATCCTTAAGCATTTCCTTTCTTCTGTCGCCGAAGCCGGGAGCCTTGACGGCAACGCAGTTGAATGTGCCTCTGAGCTTATTGACGATAAGAGTTGTGAGAGCCTCGCCCTCTACATCCTCTGCGATTATAAGGAGCTTTGCGCCCGACTGAACTATCTGCTCAAGCACGGGAAGTATCTCCTGAATGTTAGAAATTTTCTTGTCTGTGATAAGGATATAGGGATTGTCAAGGTTTGCAACCATTTTGTCCATATCGGTTGACATATAAGCCGAAAGATATCCTCTGTCAAACTGCATACCTTCCACAAGCTCAAGCTCCGTCTTCATGGTCTTGGATTCCTCAACGGTGATAACGCCGTCGTTTGAAACCTTCTCCATAGCGTCGGCTATCATTGCGCCGACTTCCTCATCGCTTGCGGAAATGGAGGCTATCATTGCGATATGCTCCTTGCCCTTTACCTTGCGGCTCATTGACTTGATCTTTTCAACGGCTGCATCGGTAGCCTTTGCCATACCCTTTCTTAAAATGATTGGGTTTGCGCCCGCAGCTATATTCTTAAGTCCTTCTTGGATCATAGCCTGCGCAAGAACCGTAGCGGTGGTGGTGCCGTCGCCCGCAACATCGTTTGTCTTGGTAGCGACTTCCTTTACAAGCTGTGCGCCCATGTTCTCGAAAGCGTCCTCAAGCTCAATGTCCTTTGCTATAGTAACGCCGTCGTTTGTGATGAGCGGAGTGCCGAACTTCTTGTCAAGAACTACATTCCTGCCCTTGGGTCCCAACGTTACCTTTACGGTATCTGCCAACTGATTTACGCCGTTTTCCAATGCCTTTCTGGCATCTACACCATATTTTATCTGCTTTGCCATAATACAACAAACCTCCTGAAAATTAATTTATATTATTCTACTACAGCAAGTATATCGCCCTGCTTAACTACAATATATTCCTCGTCGTCTACCTTTACTTCGGTGCCCGCATACTTGGAATATATTACCTTTTCTCCTACCTTTACCTCGATGGGAACAAGCTTGCCGTCAACTACGGCGCCCGGTCCTACGGCAATTACTTCCGCCTCCTGGGGCTTTTCCTTTGACTGAGTGGTAAGTATGATACCGCCCTTTGTTGTTTCTTCGGCTTCAAGCTGCTTTAAAACAACTCTGTCTCCCAATGGTCTTAAACTCATAATACAATTCCTCCTTGCATAAAATAACTTAGTCTTGATTTTTGTTAGCACTCTTTTATAACGAGTGCTAACCCATAAACATAATATAACATAACATATAAAATTTGTCAACAGTTTTTAATAAAATTTTTTGCGAGTTTTGAATTTGTATTTCTGCATTATATAATGAAGCTTTTACAAAACAAAAAAGGCGGTGTGTTATTGATCATACAAAACACCGCCTTTTTTCATTATATTTATGCGTGTGGAATATCTGTATGCTCCGAGATCTCTCTGCTTACGGTACAGAGATCTGATACGGAAAGCTTATGAATATCGTCCTTTCCCGTTATCCTTGCAAATGTCCTGAGCTCCTCAAAGCTGCAATTGAGATAATTCGATACCCTCTTTGCGGCTGCGTCTCCATCAAAGCGCTTTCTAAGCTCCTCATTCTGTGTTGCCATGCCTACGGGGCAGTTTCCGCTGCCGCATATCCTATACTGCTGACAGCCTGCCGCTATCATTGCCGCAGAAGCCACGGCGACTGCAGTCGCGCCCATAGCAATGGCTTTAGCAAAGTCGGAGGACAGTCTCAGACCGCCCGTTATAACAAGGTCTATATTGCTGTTGTGCTCATTTAGATATTTCCTTGCTCTGTAAAGGGCATAAATTGTGGGAACGCTTGTAGCATCGCGCACTATCTTGGGGCTTGCGCCCGTTGCTCCGCCTCTGCCGTCTATAGTTATGAAATCCGGCTCGGCAAAGAGGCAATATTCAAGATCATTTTCTATCCTGCCTGCGGCTATCTTTATACCTATGGGTCTGCCGAGAGAGCTCATTCTGAGCTGGTCTACAAGCTCCTTCAATTCCTCCTTAGTAGTGATATCGGGGAATTTTGAAGGGCTGATGACATCCTTGCCGAGGGGCTTATTTCTTATTTTTGCAATTTCGGGCGTTACCTTTTCGCCGGGGAGATGACCGCCCATACCGGGCTTTGTACCCTGACCTATCTTTATTTCTATCGCATCGGAATTTTGGAGATTTTCAGGTGTAACGCTGTAGCGGTTGGGCACATATTCAAATATATATTTGTGCGCCGCCGACATTTCCTCGGGAAGTATACCGCCTTCTCCGCTGCACATAGCCGTGCCCGCCATAGCGGAGCCCTTTGCAAGCGCCACCTTTGTTTCCTTTGAAAGAGCGCCGAAGGACATATGAGAAATATATACCGGACCGTCAAGCACCATGGGCTTTCTGGCATTTTTGCCTATTACCGTTTTAAGGCTGACAGGCTCATCCTCCATAAGCGGAGGCGGATTGAGCTGTGCGCCGAGTATAAGTATATCCTCCCACGAGGGCATGGGAAGCCGTGTGCCCATAGCCTCAATAATAGGCTTTCCCGTGACAGCCATTTTATGTATATCCGCCATGGCTCTTACGGATGCATCATGACGGGCATATTCCTTGGGATAGGCAAGAGGCTCATCTTCGGAAGACTCCGAAATCTCCGCAGCCTCCTCATCCTCCAGCTTTTCAAATACTGAAATGTCCTGCTTGCACATTGGACAGGCTTCAAGCTCGCCAAAGGGCTTGCCCTCCTTTTCCTCGTCGTATATATATCCGCATATACTGCACTTGTATTTTGCCATAAACATACCTCCTCATTTGATAATGATTATTACTTATAATATAATGATAACATAAAACATATGGTAAAACAAGTGGAATTTAAAATGGAGCCGTTTGGCTCCGCTTTTACTACATGAAGAAAAGCCCTGTAATCAGCTTGATTACAGGGCTTTTTGAATTGCGGAGGGTAGATTGGGATTGATGAGATGTGGAAGTGTGCGGGTGTTTGGTTTTTAGCTTGATTATAAAATGTTTCTACTCATAATCCACTACATTTATCCAATTGAGCAGGAATTCTCTTTCATTTTCGTTGCCCTTTATGGACTGGGAGGCGGCGACAATGGGGAGCCACTGCTGGACATACTGCTTTGCTGTGTCGCTCTTTTTACAGAACATATCCATATACATTTCCGCAGCCTCCTTATCGCCCTTGAGCGAAAAGAGGAGATATGTCCTTGCGGCATCGGCAGAGGCGTTGCCCTGTGTGGCGTGAGACCAATCCAGAACATAATAATTGCCCTCGGGAGATATGATTATATTGCTTGGGTTAAAGTCTCCGTGGCACACCTTATTGTGCTTTGGCATACCTTCAAGTCTTGTGTGCAGTTCATATCTTGTGGTGGCGTCAAGGTCGGTCTGACTTATTTTTCTGTTCATCTTGTCCTTTAGCTTATTCAGAAGCGGAGAACGCTTGGAATGTATCTCCATTTGTATTTCCACAAACTTTTCCATATACTTTTCAAGGTTTCCTCTGTCCTCCTCCATCATGGAGGCAAGAGTTTTGCCCTCTACATACTCGAAAACTATAGCCCAATTGCCGTCTATTTTTCTGACCTCTATGAGCTGTGGTATCCTCAGTCCCGTTTCCTCGACTCTTGCTTGATTGAGAGCTTCATTGAGGATATCGGACTTGGCAAAGTCCTTGTCAAATTCCTTCACAACATAGTTGCCCGATCTGAATATTTTTTTGTTTTTTCTTTCGGCTAAAATTTTATCGACTTTCATAATTGTCCTCCTTACTCACCG
>CANQVZ010000026.1 GCA_947627425.1 uncultured Clostridia bacterium
GGTTTGTTTATTGTAAAAATAACATTCCTTGTCATTTGGATTGGCTACATAGGTAAGATCGGAGCCGTCAACAGCCAGAAGTCTATAGCCTTTATGAGTTTTTACAAAAGGAAGCTTTTTATTGAACTTCTTAAGCAGGTGTTCAAATGCGTAAAGCCGTATTTTACTGCGCTGTTGAATAAAAGCAGAGTCTGTGGGAGAAAAGTCATTAAAATTACAATACTCGAGTAATTCTTTGTTCAAAGTCTTACCGCCCATTGAGATAAGAAACATAAGCACGATTGGAAAATCAAGCTTTCTTTTTCTGACAAAATCCCTGCCGGGATTTTTAACAAATAAGTGTACATCCTTTGCCATTGAATTGATTATTTCCTTTAAATTTCTTTTAAGTTTTACCGAATAGTTTATCATTTGCGAAGCCTCCTAAAAATAAATTCATTTAATCGGCTTCGCCGCAAATTTTTATAGATTTGTCAAGTGTTTTTTGTAAATTTAACAATTTTTTTACAAAAAAAAGAGTGAGGTTTGTTTGTTAAATCTCACTCTAAAAATTTGATTATTTGTTTTTTTCTTAACTTAATGACATTGCCCCCGGAGGGGGAGCCGAGAGGCAGAGGTTGACCCCAAATTCTCGGCGCCCCTCTTATCAGCACTTTTGCTTCGCAAAAGCAAGGCTACGCCTTGGCGGATAAATCTTTCCGCTGCAATGGGGAGGGGGACCACCGAAGGTGGTGGTAGGGTGCAAGACTTGCTTGCAAGTCTTGCTGCTCCATTGTCAATATATTTTTGTTTTTTATATACAGGAAAATTTTTATATTGAAAAACAGCGCTTTTTGGTGTAAAATAATCATATAGACGGAGAGGGGTGAGAGTATGAAAATATCGAATATAGCGTCAAAAATAAGGCCGTCACAGACATTGAGCATTTCCGCGGAGGCCAATATGAAAAAGGCTATGGGCGTTGATGTTATCAATTTCAGCGCGGGCGAGCCAGACTTTGACACTCCCGAAAATGTGAAGCAAGCCGCTATAGACGCCATAAACGACAACTATACAAAATATACCCAATACGAGGGCAATATAGAGCTCAGAGAGGCTATATGCGATTCTCTGGCGGCTAGAGGACTTGAATACAAGCCCGAACAGATAGTTGTCACAAACGGCAGCAAGCACGCTCTCAAAAATGCCTTTTCCGCCATTATCGACCCCGGCGACGAGGTGATAGTGCCCGCGCCGTATTGGAACAGCTACATAGACATAATTAATATGGTGTACGGCGTTCCCGTCGTGGTGGAGACCAAAAAGCAAAATGTTTTCAAAATAACCGTTGACGAGCTTGAAAAGGCTTATACGGACAGGACGAGGGCGCTCATAATAAACAGCCCCAACAACCCTACAGGCGTCATGTACACAAGGGACGAGCTGGAAGCCATTGCGCAATTTGCGGTCGAAAAGGATATATATGTCATTTCGGACGAGGTTTACAGCAGTCTTGTGTACAGCAAAAAATCACCGCATATAAGCATTGCCTCTCTGGGCGATGAGATCTATAAGAGGACTATAGTTGTGGACGGACTTTCAAAGAAATATGCCATGACGGGCTGGAGAGTGGGCTTTTCCGCATCGGATGCCGAGGTCGCTTCGGCTATGGCGAATATACAGTCCAATTCTACATCAAATGTCAACTCCATAGCTCAGGTGGCAGCCATAGAGGCGCTTGACAACGGCAACGATGTTGCCGCCGATATGCTGAGGGAATTTCAGCACAGGCGCGACTACATAGTTCAGAGGATAACGGATATACCGCTTCTGAGCTGTATGATACCCAAGGGCGCATTTTATCTCTTTGTGGATGTTTCAAAGCTTCTGGGCAACACCGTGGGCGGCGTGGAGCTTAAAAACAGCACGGATGTCGCAAGGGTGCTCATGGATATTTATAATGTCGCTGTCGTTCCCTCGGACGCTTTCGGGTATAATAACTATATAAGGATATCCTTCGCCACAAGTATGCGGGATATTGTGGAGGGCGCAAGGCGTATAGAAAAATTTGTGAAGGATAATTATTGAAAATATTGATTAAAAGGCAGATATATTCCGCCTTTTGTATGTTGATGGAATGATTTTTAGAAATATTTCCCTCAGTCGCTTTCAGCGACAGCTCCCCCACAGGGGGGCGCCGAGAGGCAGGGAAATCTCTCAAACTCTTGCCTCCCCTTTCAGGGGAGGGGGACCATTTCAAACAAAGCTTGCTTTGTGCCGAAATGGTGGTAGGGTGCAAGACTTGCTTGCAAGTCTTGTTGGTTTGTTATTAACATATATCATAATTTTATTAATACGCGTAGGCGGAGCTTCTCCGCCTTTTTTGTTACATTCCTTTTATTTTGTCCATTATATTCTGAGGTGATATTTATGTCAGCGGAAGCTTTGTTTTTTGAAAAACTGGTCGAAGCCTATTACGGGGATATATACAAATACGCCGTTTTCTGCCTTAAGGACGGCGACAGCGCGGGCGACATAGCGCAGGACACGTTCGTTTTGGCGTATAAAAATATAGATAAGCTCAAAGCGCATGAAAATCCCGGAGGCTTTATTTTCAGGACAGCGCAGAACCTTATCAAAAATCACAAAAAACAGCTGTACAAGCGCATCATGCGCGAGATAAGCCTTGACGGGGCGCAGATGGATATAGGAGACGACAAAAACAGTATTGAAAGTGCGCTTGACAGCAATATAAACGAATACGAGTATATAACGGATATTTTGGACGAGCTTGATGATGAAAAGAAAAGACTGTATAAAATGTACTATGTTGACAACATTCCCATGAAGGAAATTGCCGATAGGCTGGGCGTGGAATATACGTCGCTGAGAATGAAATATGTGCGCCTTAGGCGCGATATAAGGGTGCTTGTGAAGGAATATGCGGAAAAATATTTTGTTACATATTAAGCGTTTATGCCATATATAGGTGTAAAGCTTGATATATCAAATTTACGGTTGGAGGTAATTGTATGGATGCCAAAAACAATATAAAGCTAAGAAAGGACCTTGACAGGGCAATAGAGGAGGGCAATATGGAGGATATAAAAAATATGCTCGAGCACATACCCGACTGCGCGCCTCCCATGTCCGCAAGGGAGCTTTCAGACAGCATAATGTCTGAAAACAAGGAGGTAAGACCTATGAAAAACAAAATATCCGCAAGAGTGCTTATAGCTGCGGCTATAATAGCCGTTGCCGCCTGTGTGAGCGTGAGCGCAAGCGGCATACTAAAGCACTATGTGTTTGAAAAGGACGGCTACTATGTGAAGGTGGAGACAAACAACACGGAGTTGAGCGAGGAGGAAGCCAACAAGCTTGCAGAGGAGAGCTTCAAGGCTTCAAAGGAAACCGAGCCCAACGAGGAAAATATACTGACGCCGCAGACCTTCGCCACAGTCGAGGAGGCGGAAAAGGCGCTCGATATGGTCATCGTTATGCCGGAGCATATGCCCGACCTGGAGCTTAAAGAAATAAGCGGCGCAAAGACTTATCTTTCCGACAAGAGCTCAAAGTCAAGCGTATGGCTTACATACGGTGATACCGACAGCAAGGCATACGGTATGACCATTACTAAGTCGGACTACAACGACGAGTATGTCGAGGGTACGCTCATAACCGACAGTGAAGTCACGGGCGAGGAATTTGTGACGGATAAGGGCATTAAGTATGATATACTCACGGATACAGACGAAACGGGAGATAAGACGGCTTATATCTATGTTGCAAACATAGGCGAATATGAGTATGCTCTGGACTTCTATGGCTTTGACAAGGCGGAAATGGAAAGGACGGTAAACTCCGCAGATATAAGTAAATATTCAAGGTAATAAAAAGCCCTCCGCGAAAGCGGAGGGTGCAGACTGTCGAAAAAGTACAATTTAACATAAAAAGCGAAAAGTTATATGATTTGTACAATAAAAAAAGCGTCGCAGACTAAAATCCGCAGGAGGAATTCACTTCCTCCGAGGACAGGAACTTTTCTGTAATTTTGGTGATTTATTCACCAAAATTCAGAAAACACGGCTGGTTCCTTCCTTAGTCTAACTGAAAGAAATGCAAGCATTTCTTTCAAGCGTGTCGATAAAATCGACACGCAGAGCCCTCCGCGAAAGCGGAGGGCTTTCACTTTAGTACCCTATACACACCTTCATTTTAAAAAATCCTCCCGCATCATTTAGAGGGGATTTTATATATTATTTATATATGAAAAAATTTATAAAAAGTTTATATATTTTCACTTGCTAAAATTAGTATAAGGGTATATAATTATTTTGTGTGTGTTAAAAAATTGAAAAGAGTTGAATTTTATGAGGATCAAAAAAATAAAGGATACCGAAATAGTCTCTGTGGCATTGATAATAATTGTAATTGCCTTAAGCTTTATTGCGGGTTTTATGCTTATTATCAATATTGCAGAACGCTCCTGCGAGGACACTCTGAGAGATGCTACCATGCAGTTTGCCGAAACTGTATCGCAGAACACACAGAACGACAGGGAACAGCTCCAGGTCATTGCGGGCATACTTTCGCAGCACAACGACATAAATTCGGACGAAGCCAGAGCTCACCTTGCGTCCTTCCGTCAGAAGGGCACAATATCGGCTATTTCTCTGCTTCTTCCCGACAATACCATGGTATATTGCACCGACGATTACAGAGAGCTTGACGGACAATTGAGCTTTGAGGAGGAGACTGAAAACGCACCATACATATCCGATGTTGTAAAAAGCAAAAATGATGTCAAATATATATATCATGCCGTACCCGTTGAGAAAAACGGCAATACAATAGGTATACTCTACGGCTATGTAAATCTCAACGACCTGCCCATAAGATACAAGGCGACGGCTTTTGGCGGTGACGCCGAAAGATATATGGTGGACACCGGCAACGGCGATATGCTCATAGACACATGGCACGGCGTTCTCGGCAATATATATGACGAGGCATTTGCTAAGCGCAAAATAAAGGGCAAAATGACAATGGAGCAGTTCCGTGATGATGTGACCTCCGGCAAGGAGGGCGGAATTTCCATGTTTTCAACGGGCGCACAGGAATATTTTTACTTCTATTACTATCCCGTAGGCATAAACAACTGGACGGTAATGCTTTCCGTTGCCGAAAGCGAGGTATTTGAGGATGAAAACAAGATAAGCCGTATACTCTGCGCAATGGCAGTGATCGAGATACTTTTCTTCCTTATCATATTCTTAAGGGCAAAGCGTGAGAGTGCAGACAGAGCAAGACGCCTGTCGCAGACAATGTATATGTACGACATACAGGAAACGCTTTTTGACGCTCACAAGGATGAGGAAAACATAAATAAGGCGCTTATGAAGACCGCAAGGATAGTAGGAGCGAGAGCCTCATTCTTTGCGGTTATAGAGGATGGCGAGCTTGTGAAGCTTTTCATATGGTCTAAGAACGAAAGCATCGTAAAGGATATAGCGGGCGACGCTCCCACGCAGTGGGATGATGAAATCAAAAAATCATTCTCAAATGATGAAAGCGTGATATGCTACAGAGGTCAGAGTAACCCGAATGTTCCCGACGGCTTCCTTGAAAAGATAGACGCTCAGAGCGCAATGCTTGTGCCTATAATCGATTCAAACGACAAGCTTGCGGGCGTGCTGGGCGCGCTTGATATATCGAATGTTTGGAAGACAGCCGAGCCGCTCGAATGCGTATCCATAAACTTCCTTATGGCTTATAAGAATGTCGAGTCCTACAACATAATACACAAGATGGGTACCACAGACGCCCTCACGGGACTTAAAAACAGGAACTGCTATCAGCACGATCTGTTGAAATTTATAGACATAGGCAAGACCATGAGCTGTCTTTATGTAGATGTCAACGGTCTGCATGAGCTCAACAACACAATGGGACACGAAGCGGGCGATGAAATGCTTATGTACATAAGCAGCAAGCTTATAGAGTATTTCGGCGCAGACTATGCCTATAGGATAGGCGGCGACGAGTTCGTTGTATTTGTGTTTGATGAGACCGAGGAGAGCATAAACGCAGAGCTTGAAAAGATGAATGAAGAGCTTGCCAAAAGAAATTATCACATTTCCGTAGGTCATTCCATAAGAAAGAGCTTCGATACCAACACCGAAAGCGTCATTGCCAGAGCAGAGCGTAGAATGTACGAGCAAAAACAGCTCTACTACCGGGACAAGGACGATGACACCAGAAAGCGGGAGTTAAACACCAGATTCCAGCAGATACTCACCGAGAAAAAGGATGCCGACAACTTTATGTCCATCATTTCTTCTTACTTCATGGGAGTTTATGTTGTAGACCTCAAAAAGGACACCACAAGGACTATATATGCTCCGTCATTCTTTGAAACAATGCTCAGCAACAATCACTACAGCTTCAAGGGTTCTTTGATGGACTATGTCGAAATGAGCGTTGTGGATGACGACAAGAAGGCGTTTATAAAATTCATAGACTATGGCGAGATAACCAAAAAGCTGGAGCGCGACATAATACCCGAGTTCCACTACAGAAAGCCCGACGGCTTGAGAGTGGTATTGAGAGTATATAAGTCAAACGAATATTCCGAAAGAAATGCCGAGACATATTGGCTTTTCGAGGAATACAATCTCAAAAAATAATCGTTACTGTGGGGCGGGCGTTGCTCGCCTCATACTTTTAAAAAAACTGTAAAATCTCTGTATAGCGAAAAAAATTCATATAAAAAATATATTGACATTACGAATTTACAGTGATAAAATATACTAAACTTATATGAATAGGAGGAAATTAATATGAATACTAGAAAATTAAGCATTATGGGACTATTGATAGCGCTCACCTGCGTTGCGACTATGATAATAAGAATACCTATACCCGCAACAAACGGCTACATCAATGTAGGCGACAGCATTATACTCATTTCAGCCGTTATATTTGGCAATCCCTTCGGCGTTGTGGCAGGAGGTATAGGCTCGGCGCTTGCAGACCTTCTCTCGGGATATGTGAACTATGCGCCCGTTACGCTTGTAGTAAAGGGCATTGAGGGTCTTGTAGTCGCACTTATAGCGGGCAGGGGCGCAGGCTTTTTCACTGTCAGAAAAATTGGCGCGTCCGTTGTGGGCGTAGCATGGATGGTGCTCGGCTACTTTATAGCGGAGGTATTTATGTACGGCGCTGCGGCTGCCGCAGGCTCCGCTCTTTCAAACTGTGTTCAGGCAGGCGGAAGTCTTGTTATATATGCCGTGCTCGGATATGCGCTCTATAAGATACATATAGAGAATTTTATTCATGATATCGGTTAAAATAATAAAAATAAAGTGAAAGAAGGTAATTTTGTGGACAACAGATTTATTGAGCTGGCTAAAAACCTCGTAAGCTACAGCTGTGATGTACAAAAAGGTGAGAGAGTGCTCATAAGCTGCAACGGCACTGCGGCATTCCCCCTTGTGAAGGCTATAATAAGAGAGGTTTATAATGTCGGCGCCTATCCCTATGTGGAGCTTAAATCCAACATAATACAGAGGGAGCTTCTCATGGGCTGTTCAAAGGAGCAGTTCGACGAGGTAAAGGAGCTTGACAATGCAAGAATGGCGCTTATGGACTGCTATATCGGCATAGGCTGCAATGACAACACATCGGAGCTTGCGGATGTGTCCGATGAAAAGCAGGCGCTCTGGAACAGGGACTACGACAACGACATTCTGGAGACCAGATTAAAGAAAAAATGGGTGGTCTTAAGATATCCCAACAACTCTCTTGCACAGTCCGCAGGCACGAGCCTTGACGCCTTTGAGGACTTCTACTTCAAGGTATGCAACCTTGACTACAGCAAGATGAGCAAGGCAATGGATAACCTTGTGGAGCTTATGAACAGAACCGACAAGGTAAGGCTTGTGGCAAAGGATACGGACATATCGTTCAGCATAAAGGGCATACCCGCTATAAAGTGTGACGGCAAGATGAATATACCCGACGGCGAGGTATACACGGCGCCCGTCAAGGACAGCGTGAACGGCGTTATATCCTACAACACGCCTACGGAATACCAGGGTGTGACCTATACCGATGTCAGACTGAAATTTGAAAATGGCAAAATAGTCGAGGCTACGGCAAACGACACCGAGAGGGTGAACCATGTGTTTGACACCGACGAGGGCGCAAGGTATGTGGGCGAATTTGCCATAGGCGTAAATCCCTTCATAACAAAGGCTATGAAGAACATACTCTTTGACGAAAAGATAAGAGGCTCCATCCACTTCACTCCGGGCAATGCCTATGAGGATGCCGACAACGGCAACAGGAGCGCCATACATTGGGATCTTGTGCTTATAATGACGGAGGAATACGGCGGAGGCGAGATATACTTTGATGATGTTCTTATAAGAAAGGACGGACTTTTTGTTATAGACGAGCTAAAATGCCTCAATCCAGAAAATCTTATGTAAAAATAAAAAGCTCCTCAGCTTTTGCCGAGGAGCTTTTGTTGTTTAACCAAACATAAGCTTTTGCATTTTTACAACATCGTTAAGATCGGTTTTTCCGTCGCCGTTGACATCCTTTGCCGTGCCTTTTGCTATACCGCTTATTATTTTAAGCAGTGCCAAAGAGTCGTTCTTTGTTATACTTTCATCCATGTCTGTGTCAAGCTTGCCGTATTTTATACCCTCATAGTTATACTCGGGGTCGTCTGAGTATTGATAGTCGACTGTAATGCCCATATCTTTAAGATAATCGTTTTTGGAAACATCGGGGCTTAAAAATAATCCATCCTGATAAAGCATATTGTGAGAGGTGCTGACATCCTGAAATCCCATTGTATCAGAGCCTACAAGAAGAAAATCATAACTGATAAGTCCGAAGGGCTTGACAGGGTTGCCCTCCTCATCGACATACATACTGTCAAACCATGTGGGGTCGCAGTGATAGAATTTGTTGTTGATTTTTATAAGATTCCATTTATGTGTTTGGGACTGCACACACATAGAGTCTATGCCCGATTTGTCGCAGAGTATCTTAAGAGCCTCGCTGTAGCCCTCGCACACAGGAGCGTCCTTTCCTTTATCGCCGTAAAGCAATGCCGATACGGCTAATCTGGATCTTTTTGTAAGCGTGCCGCTGTCAAGATATTCGTTGTATTTGCAGTTGTCCTTTAACCAAAGCATATAATAGTTCAGCTTTCCCCATATACTGCTTCCTTTGGGAGCGGAGGCTACTATTTCATCTGCCTTTGCCATTGCTTTTTCATATTCTTTTCTTGCCGCCGCAGGATCGTCATTGTATATATCCGGCAGATAGGTGTCGTATAACGGCGTTCCCGACTTATCTTTTGATATTACATATTTAACGGTCACGGTGGTATATCCGCCTGAGGGTTCTGTGTAGCTGTATGCATAGCCGATCCTTGTGTCATCTACCCAGAAATATTCGGGATGGTCAAGACTGAAAAAAGCATAATACGGTCTGAAAAATACATATGATATTGTTGGAAGACCGGTCTCCTCCATGAGCTTATTTGTTATGGCTGTCTGTACATCGCCGTAATCCTGACCCAGATATATTTTTTTGCTGAGCTTGCATTCTATATTGTCCTTTCCGTTAAAGGTGTTCATGATCTGCGCTTCTATGCCGTCATATATATCCTTTTCTATGTCCGTGAGCTGATCGTAAAGCCTTGTAGATGTCACGGAAGCATTCCTTTGTTCCGCTATGACTGCGGGTTTGTCCGTTTTGTAGAAATATTCGTAAAGCTCGTACATGGTTTTGTCACCGTATACTGTGGTAACATCATCCTGAGCATATACAGCCGTACACATCATAAATATGGCAAAAACAATCATTACCATTACCGGTTTCTTCATTTTATATACCTCCTTATTTCTTCAAGCAGTTTTTCCATCTGCTCGTCCGTTCCTATGGTTATCCTCAGATAGTTGTCTATCCTCGGTTTTTTGAAATATCTCACATATATTTTATTTTCCTTAAGATAGCTGAAAAGCTCTTCCGCGTTTATGTCCTTATGTGTTGTGAATATAAAGTTGGCGGAGGAGGGGAGAGTTTCAAAACCCAGCTTTTCAAGCTCCCTTACGGTATTTTCCCTTGTTTTTATTATTTTCCCTCGGCACATTTCAAAATACTCGGTATCCTCTGCCGCCGCCTCTGCCGCAAGCCTTGAAACAGTGCTCACGGTATAGCTGTTGAAGCTGTTTTTAACGGCCTCGAGCGCTTGTATCAGAGGCTCGGAGGCAAAGGCATAGCCAAGCCTTATGCCTGCAAGGTTGCGCGATTTTGAATAAGTCCTTACAACAACAAGGTTGTCGTATTTATGTATGAGGGGCGCTATACTTTTTCCGCCGAAATCTATATATGCCTCGTCAACTATTATTATAGAAGCTTCATTTTGCTTTATTATATCCTCTATGTCGCCGTTTTCCATATATATGGCTGTGGGCGCATTGGGATTGGCTATCACTATTCCGCCGTTTTCTCCGAAATAGTCCTCCTTTTTTATCCTCAGATCCTCGCCGAGAGGTATTCTCTTGAAGCCGATATCAAAAAGCGAGCACCATACATCATAGAATGAATATGTTATGTCGGGGAAAAGCACGGGCTTTTTAGAGTTAAAAAATGTCATGAAGCAGAGCGCAAGCACCTCGTCGGAGCCGTTGCCGAGAAATACCTCGCTTTCCTTTGCTCCGCACTGCTTTGCCAGGAGCCCTTTGAGCCTGCTGCACACGAAGTCGGGATAGAGCCGCAGCTCATCCGCATCAAAGCCTTCTATGGCTTTTCTGACGCCGGGCGAGGGCGGATAGGGACTTTCGTTTGTGTTAAGCTTTATTATATCCTTTTCCTTAGGCTGTTCGCCCGGAACATAGGGAGCTATATTTCTTATGTTGTTTCTCCATTTTTCCATATATATTTACCTCTTTGATACATCCTCCAAAAAAAGGTTCGGATTTTTTATTATATTAAAATTATACCATACTTTAATGAATAATGAAAGATGTTTTAATTCATTTTTTTATAAAATCGCCCATAAGTGAGAGACTATGGGTTCTATAGTGGAAAAACCGTCAAAAGCCCCTTTTTAAAGCGGTTTTTTGTGCAGTATAGTGTTTTTTGCGCTTGGAAGGAAATATAAATTTATGCATTTTTGGGTATTGCATTATTCAAAACAAGATGCTATAATGAAATTACATCAAGGGAGAGCCAAGGGGGAAGTTTCCTCAAAAATGACTTAAACTTGATTATATGTGCCATTTTTTAGTTGGTTTTCAATTAAATATATGGGCAAACTTATCGAAAGGTAAGGACGCAAAGCCAAGGGTCTAAATCTCTCAGGAGATATGACAGCCGGTTGCCTGTTACAGTATGTAACAGTGGCGGATTTTTTTGTACCAAAAATTCACCCGAGGATTATCAAAGGGGATAATCGTATGAGATTCCTTTTTTTGACGATCTCAAAAATGAGGGGGAACTATCGCTCATTTTCGGTGAAGCACTACAAAATATTCTGTCAGCTTTGCGTTATCTATCACATAGGATAACGCTTTTTTATTGCAAGCTTAACTTTAACTTTTATCAAAGGAGATGGCAATTATGAAGAAATTATTTGCTATTATCACAGTAACTGCAGCTTTATTGATGAGCTCAACCGCAATGGCAGGCGAGTCTATCGAGTCTGTTATAGCAGCAGGTGTAAAGAATTTTCAGACTACCATCGATGTAACAAAGTGCGACGCATCCGTAGCAGATGTAATGAAGACCTTTGCTCAGATGTTCAATACAAACCCCGTTATGACTAACCTTGACGGTACCATAAGATGCAATTACAAGGGCAAGAAGGCTACTTCTATCACAGTTGGTTATCTCAACAAGAACACAGCAGGTTCAGACGCTGTTGAGAATGCCATAGTAGCAGAGGCTTCAAAGAAGGCAACTACTGTTGACAAGATCAAGTATGTACATGACGAGCTTATAAAGAGAGCAGATTATGACTATACCTATAAGTCGGTTACAATATATGACCTCCTTGTAAACGGCAAGGGTACCTGCAACGCTTATTCACTTGCTTTCAAGTCTATCATGGATAAACTTGCCATCCCCTGCACAATAGCGGTTGAAAAGGATAACAGCCACTCATGGAACCAGGTAAGCGTAAACGGCGTATGGTACAACATAGATGTGACCTATGATGAGAACTACACAAACTCGGACGCTCCCAACACTACCTTCTTCCTCAAGAGCGATGCATTCTTCAAGCTTGACCAGCACCACAGCTGGAACAGCGGAAATAAGTGCGATGTTGACTATGTTTGATATAAACGCAAAAAAAGACCTCAAACGAGGTCTTTTTTATTGATAAGATCAAATATTAAAAAATGATAATAATAAATCAGCAAGACTTGCAAGCAAGTCTTGCACCCTACCACCGCAAGCGGTCCCCCTCCCCTGAAAGGGGAGGCAAGAACTTGGGGTTCACCCTCTGCCTCTCGGCTCCCCCTCCGGGGGAGCTGTCAACTTGCAGAGTTGACTGAGGGGGATTTCATAAAGAAATCAAAGGTGATTTTTATGTTTTTTGATGGTTAAAAGACGGTTGATTTTTACATCTCCTCCTCATGTGTGTTTTAAAGATTTGAGTGAATTTACCTGTCGGTAATTAAATTCTAACAGGCTGGAGTGAACTCAAGTCAATACTGTTTTTATTAAAAATTCATTAAATTAGCAAAGGCATTTGATATACCTCATATAAAGTCGCTTGAATATATTTACTTGAGAATATATGCATTTTACGCTTTTTTTGTAGAGCTTGAGCACAAATTCTCTTTCGTCCTCGTCCGCCCTGCGTCCGCCGTATGCCTCGCCGTACACTATGTCCTTGAGCCTTTTGGCTTCGTCCTTATTCATAACGCTTATTGAACCTGTGAGCTTGTCCTCTATGCCCTTTTCTATACCCGTATATTTTTCGCCGTTTATGGCAACGGCATCAAGCATAGCGCCAAAAAGCTCTGCTGACTTGCAGTCGTTTATTTTAATGAGCTTTATTTTTCGCCTTATTATTACCGCAGCTATAAGCACGGCAAGCGCGGCAAAGACATACAGCATATTTTTGTTTTCGCTTGTGTCGGAGATTTCAATGCTGTTGTCCGTTTCCTCTTCATCCGCTTGTGTGCTCTGCTCCGTGAGAGATGTGTATTCAGCCGTGTTTTCCTCTCCCGCTGTGCTCGCACTTCCTATGCCCGGAGTTACCTCAACGGGTATCCAGCCCTTGTCCTTTTGATATATTTCAGCCCAGGCGTGGGCGTCTCTGTCCGTTGCCTTGAAATAATAGTCTCCGTCGTCAAGCTCTCTGAAAAGTCCCGCATTGGCGCGGTAGCCCGTCACATACCTTGCGGGCACTCCCAGCATACGGTACATAAGCACGGCAGCCGAGGCAAAGTGGACGCAGTAGCCTCTCCTGCTCTCAAACATAAAGTGGTCTACTATATCCCGGTTGAGCGGAGCCATGCCGGGACGCAGAGAATATGTCCTTTGACTAAGAACGGACTGTATGAACCTTGTTTTGTCGTCTACGCTTTCAAGCTCTTGCTCCGCGCACAGCTCCTTGAGCTTTTCCATTCCCGAGGGCAGGGTAAGGTAGTGCTCGTATACATACTGCTCGTAGCTGTCCTGAAGATAGTTGAAACGCCTTAATGACTGCATATCCAACATATCCTTGCGTATGTCCATATCCTTAAGCTCATAGTAGGAATACACATAGGCTATGTTTTCCTTCCTCGTTATATGCTCCCATCTGCCCATATAGGGATAATATCTGTTTTTTACATTGGGCAGGAGGGGATTTATTGTTATTGTCCTTGCCTTCCTCAGTATCTGCGGATTTGAGCTGTTGTTTGCGTTGTAATATATTTCCTTGTACATTGCGGACATATAGTTGCCCCATCTGTTCCAGCCCATTTCATAGGACAGCTTGTTGAAAAAGTCGCCTTCGTTTGCCTCTGCCCAAGCGTTTCCCGTGTAATCTCCTCCCTCGAAGCCCTTTAAATACACAGGCTCTGTGGGCTTGTCCGAAAGCCATATTTCAACTGCGTCCGTACCCCTTTGATAGTTGTTGCCGGAATTTACTCTGCCCGAATCATAGTCCGAGCCCCTGCTGTATATAAGGTCGTTCACAAGCCTATGTACAACGCCCTCCACATCATCCGCCTTGTCGTATATCTTGTTGTGCAGCTTGTCCGCCGCATAATATGAAAGCGAGAGCGAAAAGCAGAGCATGACAAGCGAAAAAGCTATAAGAGGAACGGTCTTAGGCATTTTTGACGGCATATAGAGTATGTGAAGCCCTATGTACGAGGCAAGCATGAGCACTATGCCGTGAAGTCCTGCGCCTCCGCCCATATAAGGACAAAGCAGCGCAAAGGCTGTTATAAGCAGAAAATAAAGCCCGCTTTTTCTGAGCGTTACGGCAAAAAACGAGCAAAGCTCCGCCCACACTATCCCCGTCAATATCATAAAAAAGCTCACATCATATGCTTCAAAGCTTTTAAGGCTCGTCATGCAGTATATTATGTTTTCGGCATATTTCTCGGCGTCGGCGCCTTTGGAGTGTATTGCCGCATATATGCCCGCGCACATTATTATAAGCTGTAATATAAAAAACCTCGGTCTTTGCGCGGAGAGGAATATAATATACGACAGCACGATAATAACGGGCACGACAAAAAGCCCCGTGCTGCCTCCGAAAATATCGCGGAGAGCGCCGAGGACGCCCGCTGTGCCCAGCATCATAAATATAAAGCCGCAAAAATGCCTTGTATATTTTTCCGTCACATCCGTCAAATTATGAATTCCTCCGTCTTTATCTGTTCTTCCCAGTCCTCGTGTGAAAATGTGAAAATATGCTTTTTGTCCGCATAAAGCTCCAGAGAGGTGTTGAACATAAAGCAGTTTTCCGCCTTATTCATCCCAGAAGCATCTGCGTTTTTGTCCGTTTTGCAGACATAGAGCCTTGCAAGTATATTTCTTATTCCCGCTTTTTCCCTAAGCGTCATTTTTTCTCTCTTGTTCCCGTTGTACCATTGTACCTCTACCGCTCCCAGACAGTCGAAAATGCCGAGTATAACGGATGAGCAAAGCTCGTAGAAAACATCGGCTTTTTCAATGTCCGCCTCCCGATTTCCTTTAATATCCACAAAAAGCCTTGCGCTGCTGCTTTCCGCAGCCTTGTATTCCTTGTAATATATCTCGTCTGTTCTGGCGGATAAATTCCTGTGTATGTTCTTCACTGGGTCACCGTATCTGTAAAGTCTGAGCTGGTGCACCTCGTGAGAGTCCGTTCCGCTGTGCATGAGGCTTTCCGTCACCTCTCTGTCGTAGTCGGAGGGATTTGCTCTTTTTATGAATTTCAGCGGCTTTTCGGAGGGCAGTATGACTGTATTTCCCTCTGCAAAAGCCCTTGTCCCTGCTCCCGTTATGCCGAAGCAGTCCTTTATTTTTACATTGTATATCCTTGTTTTAAGTATGCCGCAGTATTTTCCCGACACATCCGCGCAAATGCTTTTTTCCGCGCCCGAGGGCAGAAATAGCTTGTATTTTTTCGCCTTTGCTTTGTCATTTTCGGCATAGAAGCTCTTTATGCGGCAGCTGAGTCTTGAGAGCGTAAAGCGGGAGTTGTTTTTGAATAAAGCCTCTTTTTTTGCGGGTGTGTTCTTTATGGCGTATGTCGTGCTTTTCTTGAAAAAACATTCTATTTTTCTGCGCGCTGTAATTGTCTGAGCCATAAGAAGCAAAAGCATTATGCCCTCAGATATAAAAAGCACGGTCACGGGCAGATCTCTGTAAATGCCTCCCACATAGAATGTAACGGCTATAACGGCTAAGTATAGTATGAGCATATATTACCTCCCTGTGGGCAGGGGCTTGGGCACCGATGATATGATGTCCTTAAGCACCGATTCCTTGCTTATGCCCTCCGTTTCGGCGTCTGATGTGAGCACTATCCTGTGCTTCAGCGCATATATGAACTGCTCCTCTATGTCGTTGGGGTCCACATAGTCCTTTCCCTTGAGCCAAGCGGAGCTTTTGCCCAGCTTCACCAGCGCTATGGTGGCTCTGGGACTTGCGCCCATTTCTATGCGCCTGTGCTCTCTTGTAGAGCGCACAAGCTCCACTATATATTCGCATACCTTCTTGTCGATGTATGTTTTTTCAGCCTCGCTGCGCGCCTCGTCTATCGTTTCCTTGTCGAGCACGGGCTTGAGGGCGTCCGTTCTCCTGCTGCGTGTGGCAGTCATTGCTATTTCTACCTCGCTGTCCTTTTCGGGATAGCCCAGCGACATTGAGGCTATGAATCTGTCCATCTGAGGTATGGGAAGGGGCTGCGTACCCGTGCCGTAGGGATTGAGCGTGGCTATTACCCAGAACGGTTCGGGAACCCTTCTTGTCACGCCCTCTACGCTGACCTGTTTTTCCTCCATGACCTCCAAAAGGGCTGACTGCGTTTTGGGCGAGGTCCTGTTTATCTCGTCTGCAAGCAGAAGATTACAGAATACCGATCCCTCCTGATATACAAATTTTTCGATATCCTTTCTGTATATTGAAAAGCCCGTAAGATCGGAGGGCATAACATCGGGAGTGAACTGTACCCTCCTGCTCTGTACATTCATTGTGCGCGCCAAAGCTGCGGCAAGCGTTGTCTTTCCCACTCCGGGATAGTCCTCCAGAAGAATGTGTCCGTCGGCTATGAACGCAGTCACAGCCTCCTTTATTATTTCCTCCTTGCCCAGTATAACTCTGTTTATTATGTCTATCATTTCATTTATTTTATCTCTGCACATATTTTTTTCCTCCGACAGTCTTGATCGCAATATATTTTATCACTTGAAGTCGACTTTAAGTCAATAAAAAATGCTGCGAATATTTTTAAATATTTCTTAATATTATGATACAACTTATTGCGCTTAAATGCAAGAAAATTGACCTTTTGAAGTAACGGATAAAAAATTGTTAGCACTCTTTTAAAATGAGTGCTAAAAAACACTTGACATTTTCAAACTTGTATGTATAATTATATATAGGAGAATGCAATTTTATTTTTTTACTTAAGGAGATGTTTGTAATGGAAAAAGGCAATTTATCTATCAACAGCGAAAATATTTTCCCTATAATCAAAAAATGGCTTTATTCGGATACCGATATATTTTTGAGAGAGCTTGTCAGCAACGGCTGCGACGCCATAGCCAAGCTTAAAAAGCTTGCCGCAATGGGCGAATTTGAGCTTGACAAGGACGAAAAGCTCAAGGTCATAGTAAGGCTTGACGAAAAGGCAAAGACTATACAGGTCACGGATAACGGCATAGGCATGACGGCTGAGGAAATAAAGAAATTTATCACCGAAATAGCTTTTTCAGGTGCTACCGACTTTATAACGAAGTATCAGGATCAGTTTGAAAACGGTAACGATATAATAGGTCACTTCGGTCTGGGCTTTTATTCGTCGTTTATGGCGGCTGATAAGGTGCAGATCGATTCAAAGAGCTATATTGCGGATGCGCCGAGCGCAAAGTGGGTGTGCGACGGCGGCATAGAGTATGAGCTTGACGAGAGCGACAGACTCAACAGAGGCACCACCGTTACGCTTTATATAAGCGATGAGCACAAGGAATTTTTAAACGGCTGGAAGATAAAGGAGATACTTGCAAAATACTGTGCCTTCATGCCCGTTGAGATATACTTTGAGGACGCCTCCAAGAAGGATGATGAGCAGGACGACAAGCCCGTGAACACCACCGAGCCCCTTTGGCTCAAAAAGCCCAAGGACTGTACGGACGAGGAGTACAAGAGCTTCTATCACAATGTATTTACGGATTTCAACGACCCGCTTTTCTGGATACACCTCAATATGGACTATCCCTTCAGATTAAAGGGCATACTATATTTCCCCAAGCTTAAGCATGAGCTGGAGTCCATAGAGGGACAGGTAAAGCTTTATAACAACCAGGTGTTCATAGCCGACAATCTTAAGGAAGTTATCCCCGAATTCCTTCTTCTTCTGAAGGGTACGATAGACTGTCCCGACCTTCCGCTGAATGTCAGCAGGAGCTTCTTGCAAAACGACGGCTATGTCACCAAGATGAGCAAGTATATCACAAAGAAGGTTGCGGATAAGCTCAACTCCATGTTCAAAAAGTCCAGAGAGGAATATGAGAAGTATTGGGAGGACATAAGCCCGTTTATTAAATACGGAGCTATGCGCGAGCATGATTTCTATGAAAAGATAAAGGACAGCCTTCTTTTCAGGACTACCGACGGAAAGTATGTCACCTTGAGCGAATATACGGATAACAACAAGGCTAAGGCGGAAAACAAGGTATTTTATGTTTCCGATGTAAAGCAGCAGGCGCAGTATATAAAGATGTTCAACGACGAGGGCATGGACGCCGTTGTGCTCGACACAAGGCTTGACATACCCTATGTAAGCTTCCTTGAGGCATACAGCGGAGGCGTCAGCTTTGAGAGGATAGACTCGGCGGTTTCCGAAATGCTCAAGTCCGACAGCGATACCGATATCGACAAGGAGGCTCTTGAAAGCAAGTTCAAGTCGGCTCTCGGCAAGGACGATATCAAGCTTAAGGTAGAAAACCTCAAGTCCGACGAGGTTTCCGCAATGATAGAGCTTAGCGAGCAGAGCAGGCGAATGCAGGAAATGTCGGTAATGTACGGCATGGACGGCACAAGCCTTCCAAGCGATGAAACTCTTGTGCTCAATGCGGGCAACAATGTTGTGAAGCTTCTTCTGTCTATGGACGAGAGCAGGAAAGAGGAGTCCGAGCTGCTCTGCAAGCAGATATACGATCTTGCGGTGATGAGCCATCAGCCGCTTTCAAGAGAGGCTATGACGGAGTTTATAGCAAGAAGCAACAAAATAATGGAGCTTCTGGCAGAAAAATAATAGCTTACGACACTTGAAAATATCCGCTCGGTCGTGTATACTGTAATAGAAGAGTTAAAAATTTTCGGCTGATATACAACAGCCCGAATTTATGTGTAACATATTTTTATTTTAAAAATTATTAAGAGGTGTTGTAATATGGATAATATGAGAATTATGCCGATTTTATTGCTTGAGGAAATAGTTCCCTTTCCAAAATGCAGCTACACGATAAGTATAGATGACGAGGAATATATTGAAGCTGTAAAAACGGCTATGGGTGCAGACAGCTATATTATGCTTGTCAATGCAAAGGATTACTCAAGAGGCATTACCGAGAACAATATATTCAGGATAGGTACTGCCGCAAAGATAAAAAATGCCATGAGAGGACTTGACGGCGGAGTTAAGCTTTCGGTGGTATGTATAGAGAGAGCTTATATCGACAGCGTTCAGAAAAGCTCCGACTATTCTCTCTGCCAGATAGAAAGCATGGTGGAAATAAACACTGCCGACGATATAAAGTCAGCCGCATCCGTGGATGTGCTCAAGGACCTTTTTGCAAAGTACAGAGGGGCAGTACCCCTCATTCAGCCCGCCCTTGTCAACGACATAAAGAAGACAACGGAGCTGGGCGTACTCTGCGACAAGCTCTGCGACAGGCTCGTTCAGGGCTTCGAGGATAAGCGTTCGGCTCTTGAGGAAACAGACATATACGAAAGAGCCTTACTTACCATTGCTTTGCTTGAAAAGGAGATACAAAGAGCCAATGTCAAGAACGACATCATGCTCAAGGCAAAGGAAAATATAGACGAGGCTCAGAAGGAATATTTCCTCAGAGAGGAACTGAGAGCCATAAACGAGGAGCTTGGAGACAAGAGCGGCACGGGAGAGGAAATACAAGCATACAGAGAAAAAATGAAAACACTCAATATGCCCGACTATGCCGTTGAAAAGCTCGAAAAGGAATTCAAGAGACTTCAAAGAGCAAATCAAGGCTCTGCGGAGGGCTCCGTTATAAGAGATTATATAGACCATGTTCTTGCACTCCCGTGGGGCATAATGACGGAGGAAAACACATCCGTCAAGAAGGCTGAACAGGTGCTCGATAAGGATCATTACGGACTTGAAAAGGTGAAGGAAAGAATAGTTGAATACCTTGCCGTAAGGCTCAAGGTAGACAATCCCAACGCGCCTATACTCTGCCTTGTGGGACCTCCGGGCGTGGGCAAGACTTCTATAGCACGCTCCATAGCAAGAGCTCTCGGCAGAAAATATGTCAGGATGAGCCTTGGCGGAATAAGCGACGAGGCGGAGATAAGAGGCCACAGAAGGACATACCTCGGTTCTATGCCCGGCAGGATCATAAATGCCATAAGGCAGGCAGGCTCATCAAATCCGCTTATACTCCTTGACGAGATAGACAAGATAGGAAAGGACTACAAGGGCGATCCCTCTGCGGCGTTTCTGGAGGTGCTCGATGGCGAGCAGAATGTCAATTTCAGGGACAACTACATTGAAATGCCATATGATCTGAGCCATTGTCTTTTCCTCTGCACGGCAAACAGCCTTGACACCATACCCGCTCCCTTGAAGGACAGACTTGAGATAGTGGAGCTTTCAAGCTACACCGCAGAGGAAAAATATCACATTGCGGCAGGCTATCTTGTGCCCAAACAGCTTGAAGCCAACGGACTTACGAAGGCTCAGCTCAAGTTCAGAAAGGACGCTCTGGACGCCATAATTGACGGCTACACCAGAGAGGCGGGCGTGAGAAGCCTTGAAAGAATGATAGGCAAGGTATGCCGCAAGGTGGTAAAGCAGCAGGATGATGAGAGCAAGACTGTCATCGTCACAAAGAAAAATCTTCACGAATTTCTCGGCAAGAGACTGTTCTTGCCCGAAACAATAAATGCCCATGATGAGGTGGGCGTATGCAAGGGACTTGCATGGACTACCGTCGGAGGAACAACTCTTGATGTCGAGGTCAATATTTTGAAGGGCAGCGGTAATTTCAAGATAACGGGCAATGTCGGCAAGGTGATGGAGGAGAGCTACAATGCCGCTCTCAGCTACATCAGAGCCAATGCCGAGGAGCTGGGCGTGAATATAGATTTTGACAATACCGATGTGCATATCCATATTCCCGAGGGAGCAACGCCAAAGGACGGACCCTCCGCAGGCATAACTATGGCTACAGCTATGGTTTCCGCCATGACAAGCACACCCGTAAGAGCCGATATAGCCATGACGGGCGAGATAAGCATAAGGGGTAAGGTAATGCCCATAGGCGGACTTAAGGAAAAGGTGCTTGCCGCCAAGAGAGCGGGCGTAAAGAAGGTAATAATACCCATTGAAAATGCTCCCGATTTGGAGGAAATACCCGAGTACGGCAAGGCAAACATGGAGTTCGTTCTCGCATCCGGTATGAATGATGTGCTTTCAAATAGCCTTATAAAGTAATATATATTAAAAAAACAGAGCCGAAAGGCTCTGTTTTTCTGCGTGTCGATAAAATCGACACGCTTGAAAGAAATGCTTGCATTTCTTTCAGTTAGACTAAGGAAGGAACCAGCCGTGTTTTCTGAATTTTGGTGAATAAATCACCAAAATTACAGAAAAGTTCCTGTCCTCGGAGGAAGTGAATTCCTTCTGCGGATTATAGTCTGCGACGCTTTTTTAATTGTACAAATCATATAACTTTTCGTTTTTTATGTTAAATTATACTTTTTCGACAGTCTGAAAAACAGAGCCGAAAGGCTCTGTTTTTGCGTGAAAATGATAGGGCAGGAAAAATAAAAAAAGCGGAGACCTTTGGCTCCGCTCAATTTTTGAGTTCAAATTCTATCATCTTATCTATAAATTCTCCGAATGTTATGCCTATGCTCCTGCAAGCGGCAGGCACAAGGCTGTTTTCCGTGAGACCCGGAAGGGTATTCACCTCTATGACATATACCTGTTCCTCGTCCACAAACATATCCACGCAGGCGTAGCCTCTGCACTTGAGCAGTCGGAACGTACGCCTTGCTATTGTCGTCACCATATCCCGCATGAAGGGTGGCATATCCGTGAGCGCAGACGAAATTCCGCTTTCGTACTTGTCCTCATAGTTGAAAATATCACCCTTTTTGTTTACATCGAGCACAGCCATCACCTGTATGCCGTCATTGTCCTCGGCAACACAGCAGGTTATTTCTCTGCCGCGTATGAGCTTTTCGGCAAGCACATCATCATTGTATTTTTCTACAATGTTGTTTATGGCTCCTTCAAGCTCCTCCGTGCTTTTCACAGCCTCTATGCCTATGCTGGAACCGCCTCTGTTGGGCTTTACCACGAGCGGAAAGCCCAGCTGCCTTATTTCGTCGGCGTACATATCCGCGCTTTCGCTGCGCTTTATGAACACATCGCCCGCCGTCTGTATATGGTTGGCTTCAAGCAGAGTTTTTGCCGCTTTTTTGTCCATGCACAGTGCGCTGGACATAACTCTGCTGCCTATGTAGGGTATGTCCAAGCAGTGCAAAAGTCCCTGCATAGAGCCGTTTTCGCCCAGACCGCCGTGCAGAGCGCTCACTATTATGTCGGGTCTGTTCTTTTTAAGCAGGTCGAGCCAGTCTCCATCGCTTTCCTTTTCTATGTTGAAAACGGTCGTGTCATATTTATTGCCGTCTATGCTTCTGAGTATGTTGGCGCAGGATCTGAGAGATACCTCTCTTTCCACGGAGCTGCCGCCCGCCAGAATGCCAAGCTTTATTTTTTTCATATCCTTCCTCCGAAAAACTAGTCTATTTCAGCCCTTCTAAGCTCCTCTGCGCCCACCTCGGGCAGCACGGAATTGATGTAACAGCCGGTGCTGAATTCAAAGCCTGCCATATGTCCTATCCTCGGTATTATCTGCGTGTAGAAGTGGAAATACTCGCAGCCCTTAACCGCTTTGGGCGCGGAATAAAGGCAGAGATTGTAGCATATATCGGGCTTTATGACAAAGAGTCTCTTTAATGAGCGCTGAAGTATACTTCCGAAATCCGCAAGCTCCTTTTCACTGAATTCCTCTATGGATGTAAGATGCTTTTTGGGAAGTATATCCATGCCGTAGGGGAATTTTCCGTCGGCAGGCAGATATGTAATGAAGCTGTCGTTTTCCTCAACTATCCTGCTTCCCTTGTCAAGAGAGCAGAAATAGCATTCTTTGTGCTCGTCGTAATAGCCCTTGAGCACCTTCAAAAGATTTTCCATTTTGAGAGGCACAACGGGGAGGGCGGCTATCTGCCAATGCGAATGTGTCTGGCTTGCGCCTGCGTCTATGCCCTCGTTTTTGAAAACCTGTACATAGCTGCATTTTTCATCGCTTTCAAGCTCCACAAACCTGTTTTTGAGCACTGTCATGAGCTTCATTATATGCTCGGAGTCAAAGTCCTTGAGCCTTTCGTCGTGATCGGTAGTGTCTATTACCACATCATGCACACCGTAGGTCTCCTCGTTGGTGTGCACAAAGGGATATTTGTTCGGCACTATCTTTATAACGCCGTCGTTATAAACGGGAGTGGGCGTAAGATGACTGTTTTCGGGGCAGAAGGGACAGTATTGCCTCGGAGTAGTCTTGATAGGCTCTCTCCTGAAGCTATGCGGCCGCTTTGCCCTGTCGGTAGCGTAGAATACATATTCGCCCGTCAAAAAGCATCTTTTTATCATTGTTTTGTTCTCTTCCATATTTCCACCTCTTGTCGGCTCAGTCGGCGCTATTGATGTACCAGCTGCCGATATTGCCGTATATATTGTTGAGTGCAGGCGACTTTTCGCCCTTTATCCTGCTGCTTGTTACCAGCATATCCGATTTGAAGCCTATGCCCACAACGGGCAGCTGTGAACTGAAATATTTGTTCAGCTCGCTTAACGCCGCTTTATAGCCTTCCTCGCTTATGGCGGAATTGCAGTCGCCTATTAGCTTGTCCATGTTCACATCGGCATATCTGCCGTAGTTTATGTTTCCGGAGCTCATGGCGAGCGAGGATATATCCAAATTTTCCTTTAGCCGCACGCCGCCCAGATACATTGCAAAATTGCCTTCCTTAAGCTTTTTTTCGTATTCCTCGAAGCTTACCGCCTCTACCCTTGTATTCATTCCCACTGCGTTGAACGCCTTGCTTATAAGCTCCGCACTTTCCACTCTTGCGGAATTTTCATTGTTCACAAGTATGGAAAAATTGAAGGATGAAAAGCCCTTTCCGCCTGCGGACACAAGAGTGTTTGCAAGGTTGCCGTCCGTTTCGTAGATATTTTCGCCCACCTTTGACACATAAGGATTTTGGGGATTGATGGGCGTAACGGAGGGCGTCATCTTGTTGAGATATATATTTTTTATTATGTCCTCGGAGGGTATGAGATGCGCAAGTCCCTGTCTTACGCTCACATTTGAGAACATTTCGTTTTTCAGATTAAAGCCTGCAAATTCAAATTGATTTGTATAAAATTCCTTTGCATTCTCGCTGAAATCCCCGGAAAGCATACCGAGACTGTTTATATCGAGCGTGGCGGCGTCCGTCACTCCCGCTGCCAGCGCGTCTGTTTCCGTTTTTACATCGGGCATTATAAGAACGCATATATCGGTTATATAGGGCTTGCCGTTAAGTCCCGTTTCGGAGGCGGTGAGGTCAAGCTCCTTCACCATAGTATAGCCCGAAAGCTTATAGCTGCCATCGCCCACGGGCTTCATGTCCTCTGCCGCGTTTCCGCTGTAATAGTGCTTGGGTATAACGGGGAAGCAAAGGCTGTAGCCTACGGAGCCAAGTCCCTTGGAATAGCTGAGCCTCACCGTCCTGTTGTCTATTTTGGCATAGGAGGTCAGGTTGTCGGTACAGCTTTTGTATATGGTGTCAAGTCCAGCTTTTTCAAGCTCACCCAGAGTATATATGACATCGTCGCTTGTAACGGGATTGCCGTCCTCCCATTTCACACTGTCCTTGAGAGTGACAAGCACGCTGTTACCGTCCACCTCGTATTTTTCGGCGAGATTTGGCTGCACATTCATGTCCTTGTCGAGAGCAAAGAGCGGCTCATATATAAGCCTTAGCACTCTGTCCACTGTGTTGTCTCTGTTCTTTATGGGATTCAGCGTTTCGGGCGGACGCATGGAGAGCGTTATTTTTCCGCCTGCCGCCGCCTTTTGTATGTTTTCGCTGTGCTTCGCCATATTTTCATTGGGCGCGGTATTGCTTTCGCCCGCGCACGCCGTGAGAGCAAAGCATAGCATTATAAGGCTAATCAGCCGCAATTTCATATAAATCAGTCCTTAAAATTATTTTGTATACTCTTTCGTATGACATAACACGCTTTACATAAGCGGCGGTTTCGCTGTAGGGTATTATGTCGAGCGTTTTTCCGTCGTGGCTGTAGTCGGTGTTTGCAAGCCATTTTTCAACATTTCCGCTGCCTGCGTTGTATGCCGCAGCCACATTTTCCATATTTCCGTCAAACTGCTCCGCAAGAAAAGCAAGCACCCAGCAGCCTATTTCAATGTTTATCTCGGGGTCCTCAATATGAGCATAGCTGAAGCCCTCCAGCTTCATTTTGTCAACAGCCCAGTCTATTGTGTTGGGCATGAGCTGCATAAGACCTCTTGCGCCCTTGTGCGACTCCGCATGAGGCACAAAACGGCTCTCCGTATTTATTATGGCGCACACAAAGCCCGGCTCCAGATCGTACTTGTCGCTGTATTCAAGTATCTCCTCCGCGTATTTTATGGGGAAAAGTATGCATAACGCGCAGTATGCCGTAAACAGTATAATTATTATCCACAGCACGGATATAAGCAGGAATTTTATGAACCTGAACATTAAATTAACTCCTTGTTCTTCATTTCGGTCACGACCTTCTTTTCTAGCTCTTCAAGTGTGGAATCGTTCTCTATCACAACATCGCAGAGCTTCATGAGCCGTTCGTTGTCGGCTTGGTTTTCAAATCGCTTTTCTGCCATGCTTTGGCTTATGTTATCTCTTTTTGTTATCCTTTCGAGCCTCTGCGGGTAGGGCGCAATTACCCCCCATACCTCGCCGCAGTTTTTTTCAAGCCCCGCCTCAAAAAGAAGGGGAGCGTCTATCACAATGCATTTTTCTTTTTTGTGTCCGTCTATGAGCCGAAGCACCTCGGCCTTTATATATTTATGCGTTATATCGTTGAGCGCGGCAAGCTTTTTTCTGTCCGAAAAGACTATACCGCCGAGCCTTTTCCTGTCGATAGCCTTGTCCTCTCCAAGTATATCCCTGCCGAAAAAGCTCACTATTTCATCATATGCCACGCCGTCAGGCGCCATATTCCTATGGGCGATGGCATCGCAGTCTATGACAAAAGCGCCGTTATTTTTCATTATGCGGGAGACCTCGCTTTTTCCGCTCCCGCTCACTCCGGTAAGACCTATTATCATTTGTCGTTTTCTCCCGTTATGCTGTATTCCAGATAGGCTGCGGCTGCCATAAGCACAAAGCTTGCAATGCACATAGTCCTTATAAATCTGAAATAAGGAGAAATAAGAGCGTATGCCAGAAAAGCTATCCAGCATACAATGCATATGCCGTAGCCCAAACGCCATTTTGGATTTTCTCTGTAGTTTTTGTCACTGCTGACATAGAACTTTATAAGGCAGGGCGCGCCTATGAGGAACATAGCGTTCCTAAGCGGTATAAATTCGCCGTTTGTTATGCCTGCGCCCGATGTATCCAGCAAAAGCACCCTTATTATTATGAATGCCGTAGCTGCAAATACGACTATGCTTGAAATATACGATATCGTCTTTTTTACATCCATTTTACTTTACCTCGTACCAGTTGTTGCCCTCGTGTACTTCAGCCACAAGAGGCACGGAAAGCTCGACTGCGTTTTCCATTTCCTCTCTTAGGAGCAGCGCCACCTGTTCTCT
>CANQVZ010000027.1 GCA_947627425.1 uncultured Clostridia bacterium
GAGGCAGCGGTCAGCCCCAAATTCTTGGCTCCCCCTCTGGGGGAGCTGTCAGGCGTTAGCCTGACTGAAGGGGTATGTTTTGTATGCCAAAGAAATTCATACAACAAGATATTTTATCGACACGCAGAAATGCCGTGATCTCTCACGGCATTTTTGCATTTTAATTATTCTGTTTTTCTGCTTCTTCGGCAGCGTTTTCCATGTCGGTCTGCTCTATTGCGGCGTCAACAACGGCTATATCCTCAGCTATGGTTGCTGCTATATCCATGCTGTCGTCCGCTCTGAAGTCCTCAGGCTTAAGCTCTGGCACATAGTCGGGTTTATCCAGCTTGAGGTCTACTCTTCTGTAAAGGTTCATACCTGTACCTGCGGGTATAAGCTTACCTATTATAACATTTTCCTTAAGACCTACAAGGGGATCGAGCTTGCCCTTAACGGCAGCGTCTGTGAGCACCTTTGTAGTTTCCTGGAATGATGCGGCTGAAAGGAAGCTGTCCGTTGCAAGCGACGCCTTTGTGATACCCAAAAGCGTTCTTACGCCTGCGGCTTCTTCAACTCCCTGCTCCTTAGCCTTAGCATTTGCCTCCTCAAATTCGAGCCAGTCTACCTGCGAGCCGGGCAGAAGTCCCGTTTCGCCTGCGCTTTCGACCTTCACTCTCTTAAGCATCTGCCTTACTATGACCTCGATGTGCTTGTCGTTGATATCAACGCCCTGAAGTCTGTACACTCTCTGTACTTCCTTGAGGATATAGTCCTGAACGCCTCTCACGCCGTTTATCCTGAGTATATCCTGCGGATAGATGGAGCCCTCCGTTATCTGGTCGCCCGCCTCTATGGTGTCGCCGTTTAATACGCACACTCTGGAGCCGTAGGGTATGGGATATTCCTTAACTGTGCCGTCCTCGGCTGTTATTATGACATCCTCTTTCTTGGTTACCTCGTCCACATTTACAGCAACTCTGCCGCCGAACTCTGCTATAATGGAGCGTCCCTTGGGATTTCTTGCCTCGAAAAGCTCCTCAACTCTGGGAAGACCCTGTGTAAGGTCGTTACCCGAGATACCGCCCGTATGGAAGGTTCTCATTGTAAGCTGAGTACCGGGTTCGCCTATGGACTGAGCCGCGATTATACCTACAGCCTCGCCTATTCTTACCTGTCTGCCGCTTGCCATGTTGGAGCCGTAGCACTTGGAGCATACGCCGTTGTGGCACTTGCAACTCAATATAGTTCTTATCTTCACCTTCGTAACGCCCGCGTCGATCACGGCGTCTGCCATGTCGGGAGTGATAAGAGTGTTGTTGGGCACTATAAGTCTGCCCGTAGTGGGATTATAAATATCCTCGGCTGAAAATCTGCCTCTTATTCTGTCGTTGAGGGATTCTATTGTCTCCTGACCGTCCATGAAGGCTGAAACCTCCATGTAGGGCACTTCCTTCTGACCCTCCGCGCAGTCGTATTCTCTTATTATGATATCCTGCGCAACATCTACAAGACGCCTTGTAAGATATCCGGAGTCGGCTGTCTTAAGCGCCGTATCGGTAAGACCCTTACGCGCGCCGTGAGCGGAAATGAAGTATTCCTGAACCGTAAGTCCCTCTCTGAAGTTAGCCTTTATGGGAAGCTCGATGGTCTCGCCGCTCGGGGAAGCCATAAGACCTCTCATGCCCGCAAGCTGCTTTATCTGCCTGTTTGAACCTCTCGCGCCCGAGAGAGCCATCATGTAGATGTCGTTGTATTCGCCCAGGTTTTCGATAAGCGCGTCGGTTATCCTGTCGTCTATCTTCTCCCATACGGAAATGACCTTGTTGTGTCTTTCCTCATCGGTCATAAGACCTCTTCTGTACATCTTTGTTATCTTGTTTACTTCCTCATCGCCCTCTGCAAGCAGAATGTTCTTTGCTTCGGGTATCTTCATGTCGGATACGGAAACGGTGAGAGCAGCTCTTGTGGAATACTGATATCCGAGGCTCTTTATGGCGTCAAGCACTTCTGCCGTCTCTGTGGCGGGGTGCTTGTGTATGCACCTGTTTATTATCTTTCCGAGCTCCTTCTTGCCCGTAAGGAAGTCTACTTCAAACTTGAATATATTTTCGGGCAGGCTCCTGTCCACAAAGCCGAGATCCTGAGGTATTATCTCGTTGAATATTATCCTGCCGACGGTGGTATCTATTATACCCTTTCTGCTTCTGCCGTTTATGACGATCTCACGCCTTACCTTTATCTTTGCATGAAGGCTCACAACCTTGTTGTCATATGCGAGCAGGGCTTCGTTTTCGTCCATAAATACCTTGCCTTCGCCCTTTTCGCCGTCCTTTGCAAGTGTGAGGTAATAAATACCGAGCACCATATCCTGTGACGGAACTGCAACGGGTTCGCCGTCGGAGGGCTTCAGAAGGTTGTTGGGCGAGAGCAGAAGAAATCTGCACTCTGCCTGCGCCTCTACGCTAAGAGGTACGTGCACAGCCATCTGGTCGCCATCGAAGTCGGCATTGTAAGCCGTACAAACAAGGGGATGGAGCTTTAAGGCTCTGCCCTCTACGAGCACGGGCTCGAACGCCTGTATACCAAGTCTGTGGAGCGTTGGCGCTCTGTTGAGCATTACGGGGTGTTCCTTTATAACGCTCTCGAGCACATCCCAAACCTCGGGCTTGAGCTGTTCCACCATTCTCTTTGCGCTCTTTATATTGGCTGCTATTTCGTCGCTTACAAGCTTCTTCATAACGAAGGGCTTGAAGAGCTCTATTGCCATTTCCTTGGGCAGACCGCACTGATATATCTTGAGCGTGGGGCCTACGACTATAACGGAACGGCCCGAATAGTCAACTCTCTTGCCGAGAAGGTTCTGCCTGAAACGACCCTGCTTGCCCTTCAGAAGGTCGGAGAGCGACTTGAGCGCTCTGTTGCCGGGGCCCGTGACGGGTCTTCCGCGTCTGCCGTTGTCTATAAGCGAATCGACAGCCTCCTGGAGCATTCTCTTTTCGTTCCTTATGATAATATCGGGCGTGCCGTATTCTATAAGCTTTTTAAGTCTGTTGTTCCTGTTTATTACCCTTCTGTAAAGGTCGTTGAGGTCGGAGGTCGCAAAGCGTCCGCCGTCCAGCTGTACCATAGGTCTTAACTCGGGAGGAATAACGGGCACTACGTCGAGCACCATCCATTCGGGTCTGTTTCCGCTCAGTCTGAAAGCCTCTATAACCTCCAGCTTCTTTATTATTCTAGCCTTTTTCTGACCCGAGCTTTCCGCAAGCTCCGCCTGAAGCTCCTCGGACTCCTTGTCGAGGTCAATTGCCTCCAGAAGCTCCTTTATGGACTCTGCGCCCATGCCCACACGGCAGGAATTGGCGCCGAACTTCTCTATGGTTTCTCTGTACTGCTGTTCGGATATTATATCCTTGTACATAAGGTCGGTCTCGCCGGGATCAAGAACGATGTAGCTTGCGAAGTAAAGCACCTTTTCAAGCTCCTTGGGGCTCTTGCCGAGTATGGTACCCATTTTTGAGGGTATGCCCTTGAAGTACCATATGTGCGAAACGGGAGCAGCAAGCTCTATGTGTCCCATTCTCTCGCGCCTTACCTTGGCCTTTGTTATCTCAACGCCGCAGCGCTCGCATATAAGGCCCTTGTTTCTTATTCTCTTATACTTTCCGCAGGCACATTCCCAGTCCTTTGTGGGGCCGAATATCCTCTCGCAGAACAAGCCGTCCTTTTCGGGCTTAAGCGTTCTGTAGTTTATTGTTTCGGGCTTTGTTACCTCGCCGTAGGACCATTTCTTTATTTTTTCGGGAGAAGCCAGACCTATCCTGATGGAGTCAAAAATCATCTGTTTTTCAGTATCGTTATTGCTCATATCAATTCTCCCTCCTTATTCGTCTTCGCTGTCAATGAGATTTTCGATGTCGGCAAGCTCATCCAGAAGGCTGTCGTCGTCGAGTATGCCATCGTCAAGCTCGTCGTCTATCACAAAATCGTCATCGTTTACGTTATCGATGTCCACATCGTCAATGTTGAGCTCGCCCAAAAGGCTGTCGAGCTTATCCTCGACCGTTTCGGTGTCCTCATCGGGCTCGTTGCCCTCGATGTTTACATCCACGCTAAGCTCTCTGTTCTCGGCAAACTCGTCTATCTCCACCGGTTCGCCCTCGTTGAATACCTCAATGTCAAGCGCAAGCGCCTGGAGCTCCTTGAGGAGCACCTTGAAGGATTCGGGTACGCCGGGTTCGGGTATGTTTTCGCCCTTTACTATAGACTCGTATGTGCTCACTCTGCCCACTATATCGTCGGACTTGACGGTAAGTATCTCCTGGAGAGTGTAGGATGCGCCGTACGCCTCGAGAGCCCAAACCTCCATCTCGCCGAAACGCTGACCGCCGAACTGAGCCTTGCCGCCCAGAGGCTGCTGTGTAACAAGAGAGTAGGGGCCTGTTGAACGCGCATGGATCTTGTCGTCTACAAGGTGGTGGAGCTTGAGATAGTGCATGAAGCCTATGGTCGTGGGATTGTCAAATTCCTCGCCTGTTCTGCCGTCTCTGAGCCTTACCTTACCCGTTCTGTCTATGGGCACGCCTGCCCACTCCGCTCTGTGAGCCTTGTTCTCGTCAAGATATGAGAATACGTCGTCTCTTAAGCTGTCCTTCCACTTCTCCGTAAATTCCTCCCAGGAGGTGTTTACATAGTCGTTTGCCATTTCGAGGGTCGTCATTATGTCCGCCTCGTTAGCGCCGTCAAATACGGGCGTGGATACCTTCCAGCCCAGCACATTGCTGGCAAGACCCAGGTGTATCTCGAGCACCTGACCGATGTTCATACGCGAGGGCACGCCGAGGGGGTTAAGAACTATGTCAAGGGGTCTGCCGTTGGGAAGATAGGGCATATCCTCAACGGGGAGCACTCTTGACACAACGCCCTTGTTGCCGTGACGACCTGCCATCTTGTCGCCTACGGATATTTTTCTCTTCTGTGCTATATATACTCTTACGGATTTGTTTACTCCCGGCGGGAGCTCGTCGTTATCCTCTCTTGAGAATACCTTTACATCCACCACTATACCGCTTGTGCCGTGGGGAACGGTGAGGGAGGTGTCTCTTACCTCTCTTGCCTTCTCGCCGAATATGGCTCTTAAAAGTCTTTCCTCGGCAGTAAGCTCCGTCTCGCCCTTGGGCGTTACCTTGCCCACAAGTATGGAGTTGGGCTGTACCTCCGCGCCTATTCTTACAACGCCGAATTCGTCAAGGTCCTTTAAAGCCTCTGCGCCCATGTTGGGTATATCTCTTGTTATTTCCTCGTCGCCGAGCTTTGTGTTTCTTGCTTCCGTTTCGTATTCCTCAATATGGATGGATGTGTATACATCGTCCATAACAAGTCTTTCACTAAGCAGTACGGCGTCCTCGTAGTTGTAGCCCTCCCATGTCATAAAGCCTATGAGCGGGTTCTTGCCGAGGGCAAGCTCGCCGTTCTTTGTGGAGGGACCGTCGGCTATAACATCGCCTGCTTTTACCCTCTGTCCCTTGTCAACTATGGGTATCTGGTTCATGCAGTTGGACTGGTTGGAGCGCTTGAATTTTATAAGCTCGTATCTGTCGGTCTCGCCGTTGTCCTTCTTTACAACTATTGCCGAAGCGTCAACAAATGTTACAACGCCGTCGTTCTTGGCTATAACGCATACGCCCGAGTCCTTAGCCGTCTTGTACTCCATGCCCGTGCCTACTATGGGCGAATCGGTGGTGAGAAGAGGCACTGCCTGACGCTGCATATTGGAGCCCATGAGCGCTCTTGTAACATCGTCGTTCTGAAGGAAAGGTATGAGCGCCGTAGCTATGGAAACCAGCTGCCTGGGCGACACATCCATGAGGTTTACCCTGTCCGGGCTTACCTGTATGTTGTCCTCTCTCAGACGGCAGGTCACCTTTTCGTTCTCAAAGTATTTGTTGTCCTTCAGAGGCTCGTTAGCCTGTGCTATGACATATTTTTCTTCCTCGTCTGCGGCTATATATATTATGTCCTCCGTCACAACGGGAACATCGCCCGACTGGTCCACTATTCTGTAGGGCGCTTCTATAAAGCCGTATTCGTTTATCTTGGCAAATGTGGCAAGAGAGTTTATAAGTCCGATGTTGGGACCTTCGGGCGTCTCTATGGGACACATTCTGCCGTAGTGCGAATTGTGGACATCACGCACCTCAAAGCCCGCTCTTTCTCTTGAAAGACCGCCGGGGCCGAGAGCGGAGAGCCTTCTCTTGTGAGTAAGCTCGCCAAGGGGGTTATTCTGATCCATGAACTGTGAAAGCTGTGATGAACCGAAGAACTCCTTTATAGCAGCCGTAACGGGCTTTATGTTGATGAGAGCCTGCGGAGTTACGGTGTCGGTGTCCTGTGTGGTCATTCTCTCTCTTACTGTTCTTTCCATTCTGGAAAGACCTATTCTGAACTGATTTTGCAAAAGCTCGCCTACCGACCTTATACGGCGGTTGCCGAGGTGGTCGATATCGTCCCTGTTGCCTATGCCGTAGTCAAGGTGTATGCAGTAGTTAATGGATGCCATTATGTCGTCCGTTGTTATGTGCTTTGTCACAAGCTCGAACATTCTTGCCTTTACCGCTGCCTTGAAGCTTTCCGCATCGTCGTTTTCTTCAAGTATTTCCATGAGTACGGGGAGATAAACTCTTTCCTTTATCTTGAGGTCCTCAGCCTTAAGTCCGAGACCTACTATAAATCCGTCTATCTTTACGGTCTTGTTTGAGAGTATCACAACGTCCTCTCTTTCAGCCGTGCTTATGTGTATGGACTCTATACCGCTGTCCTGAAGGGTGTTGCACATATCCTCGGTGAGCTTTGTGCCTGCCTCGCAGAGCACCTCGCCCGTCATGGGGTCTATGGCGTCCTGGCTCAGCTTGTAGCCTGCCGCTCTGTTGGCAAAGGCAAGCTTCTTGTTGAACTTATAGCGTCCCACGTGTGCAAGGTCGTAGCGCTTGTAGTCGTAGAACATATTGTGGAGTATAGTCCTGGCTGATTCCACCGTAGGAGGCTCGCCGGGACGGAGCTTTTTGTATATCTCGATAAGACCCTCCTCGTGCGTCTTTGTGGAGTCTTTTTCTATGGTTGCAATTATTTTGGGCTCCTCGCCGAATATGGAGAGTATTTCCTCGTCCGTGCCTATGCCGAGCGCCCTTATAAGAGTTGTAACGGGGACCTTTCTGTTCCTGTCCACTCTTACGGAGAACACGTCGTTGCTGTCGGTCTCGTATTCGAGCCAAGCGCCTCTGTTGGGTATGACCGTTGAGGAAAGCAGATTTTTGCCGTCCTTGTCCTTAGCTATCTCGTAATATATGCCGGGAGAACGCACAAGCTGAGAAACTATAACTCTCTCCGCGCCGTTTATGACAAACGTACCAGTGTCCGTCATAAGCGGAAATTCGCCCATATATATTTCCTGTTCCTTCACCTCGGCGGCGTCGTCCTTTGTGCGAAGCCTTACCTTCACTCTGAGGGGAGTGGCGTAAGTGGCGTCTCTGTCCTTGCACTCTGCAATAGTATACTTTGTCTCGGTGTCAAGTCTGAAATCCACAAACTCCAGAATGTAGTTGCCATTGTAGTCGCTTATCGGGGATATGTCTTCAAGTACTTCCGCAAGTCCCTCGTCAAGAAACCACTGATAGCTGTCCTTTTGCACTGCAAGCAGGTTGGGCATCTCCAGCACCTCTTCAACCCTTGCATAGCTCATACGCATCGTATCGCCGAATTGTACGGGGCGTAATCTGTTTTTTTCCATCGGCGCTTTCACTCCTTCTTTATTTTCTTGTTCACACTTTATACATACTCAAGCGAATTATTCACAAATTATTTACATTTATCCCTTGACAACTGCGCCTGCCTCGTGATATAATGCTTATATGAATAAGTGTGTGTTTGTCTGAATATACATTATATTATTTTATCATTTTTTTACAGCCTTGTCAATATTATTTAGGGCTGTTTTTTTATTTTTAATAATTGTTTTCGTTTTGTACATAAAGATGATAAAACGGGCGGAAAACCGCCCGTTTTTGCTTGTCGAAAAATTGTTTTTTACCCTTCAGTCGCCTTTTGGATGGAGGAAGTATAATATTGTTAGTTACGCATTCTCCCTCAGTCGCCCTCCGGGCGCCAGCTCCCTCCCGGAGGGAGCCTCAAAAGCTGTTATCGCTGAGATATGCACTATAATATGGGAGCCTCTAATGTTGGATTAGGTAAGCCTCCCTCTTTGAGGGAGGTGTCAGGCGTTAGCCTGACGGAGGGAGTAAAAAATTGCGCATAACACATTCTCCTTATCACCTCGTAGCCACCCTATACATCATCGCCGCGGCTTCGCCTCTTGTTATGCTGTCATTGCCTCTGAATTTGTCGGCATCTCCCAGCACTCCCATGGCTTTTAGCACTGCCACGGCGCCCTTGTGCTCGTCGTCCACATCCTCATAGGGCTTTATAAATATGTCGCTGTATTTTGTTATATCTTTTATGTCATCCGTGAGCATTTCAGCCATTTCATAACGGCTTATTACATAGTCCTCGCCATGCTTATCTATCATATCCCAAACAGGGAGACTAAACCTCTCCGAAAAGTCCGTCAGGTCGCCTGCCGTCAGATATTTCTCTCCTCCAAACTCGTCATTCTTAAAGCTGCATCCCATATAGGCAAGCTTTTCTGCATATTCGGCATACCACTGACCGTTCAAGTCGGTATAGGTATGTACGCCTTCATTTCTTTCTATGCGTCTGCCGTAATAGTCCAGAACCTCCATTGTGGCTGCGTCCACGCTGAATTCATCCTCAAAGGCATATACGGGTATTGTTTTGTATGTACTTTTGCCGTTGTTATATTCCTCCGCAATGTAGCAGCACCGCGCAAGAGGATAGAGCTTTTCGGCTTCGGCAAGAGCCTTTGCTTTGTTCTCCTTTACCTCGGCAATGCCATCATATATGCTGTCGGGATAATACTGCGCATTAAAGCTTGTTATGTTCATGTCCTTGCCGAACCTTATGCTTATTTTCTCGTCAAAGGATATTATGCCGTTCCTCATTATATTTGCATAGTATGTATCGTTGTCCTTCTCTATTTCAGAAAGAGGATATTTTATATTTAGCTTATTTATAAAGTCCTCGGCGTATTTCTTTCCGCTTTCGTAGTCGGGCTTATATTCTTCATTATAATTGTAATCCGTAATGTAATAGCCTAAAAGTCTGCCCCAAACATCAAAGCTTGCGGAGAACTGTTCCTCGCTTTCGGGCTTTGAGGAAATGCGCGTTATATAATAATTGGCTTTTTCTTCTCTTTCGTAGTCGACTTCGACATCATCTGCGCTTATGCTTTTGTCGAAAATATCGTTGTAAAGAGATACGGCTTTTTCAAGTGAAAGCACATTTTTGGATTTCTCTATACCCTTTATCTCCGCCTCCGTGAGAGACAGCCTGCTGTTTGATGCGCCTTCGGCTGCTCCCGCATCTGCGACTGAGGCATATTTGAATAAATTTGCCGTTTCGGGCGCTTCAAGAGTGAATGCGTCGAGTATAAAGCTCTTGGGTCTGTATAAGGGCGTTACATTGTAAGTCTTTTCTTTGTAGTCATATTCCGTGTCATAGCCGAGACGCATATTTTCAAGTACGCTCTGCCTTGCCTCGTCTATGTTTTTTGCGCCCTCAAAGCTTGCGTCATTTGTTTGAAGGACGGCTAAGTCGTAGCTGTAATACGATATATCACAGCTGAATTTTTCTACCCATATCGAAACTCTGTTATTGCAATAGGGTATATCTCCGTTCTTTATTTTATAATAGAACATGTAGGAGCCATATTCATTATATACGCTGTCGTATTCCAGAGAGGCATATTTATCCTTAAGCGCCTCTTTCATGAAAGCCTCTGCCGTTTCCTTTGCCTGCGAATCCGTGTATATTTTTGTCTTGTCCTGCTCTGTGTAGCTTGAATAATCATAGCAGTTATATTCGTATACCAAGCCGTCGCTGCCTATCTTGACTTCTATATTGTCATCCGCTTTTTCCCAGCTTATGTCGTACATAGTCATATCGCCGTATTTGGATATGTATTCCACATTCATTTCGTCATATTCATCGGATATATCGCATACCTCCTTGGCTCTTGCCACTATATCCTCGCTGATGTAATCGTTGTCCTCCGCATATGCCGGCACATTTATAAAGAGCGCCGCAAGCAGAACGCAAAGTATTTTTTTCATAAAATACCTCCCTTCTTTTTCAATCCTTCATTATCTTTACATAGAACTTCCTCGTCCTCGGTCCGTCGAACTCGCAGAAATATATGCCCTGCCATGTGCCCAGAAGCATTTGTCCCTTATGTATTATTATGGTCTCGCTGCAGCCCACTGCCGAGGATTTGAGGTGCGCGTGAGAATTGCCCTCGGCGTGCCTGAATTCGCTCCTGTCGGGAAATGCCCTTTTAAGCCCGAGCATAAAGTCCGTCTTTACATCGGGATCGGCATTTTCATTTATCGTTATTCCCGCCGTAGTGTGGGGCGTATATACCACGCATATGCCGCTGTCAGCCTTGACCGTCTGCACGGCGTCGTTCACCATGGATGTTATCTCGTAAAGTCCTTCTTTGCCCGTGGAGAGGGTAAAGGAAAATAAGTTCATTGTTCAAACCCCCTTTATAATATTAAGTTCGGATATATGTTAACTTTAGTATAGCATAGTTAAAGGCAAAATTTAATTTATTTTTTAAAGTTTTTAATGAATTTTCTTAATTTTTTTAATTTTTTTATAAAAAATACTTGATTTTATTATTATGTTGTTGTATTATATTATGTAAGCAAAGGAGCTTTGGGATGGCGTATGTCGTCTTGGGGCTCTTTTTTTTAAACAAACAGCGCAATATAATGCTGAAGAAAGGACGGATAACATTGCTACAGAACGGATTACCCCAAAAGCAGGGCTTGTACGATCCCCGCTTTGAGCACGATAACTGCGGTATAGGCTGTCTTGTCAATATAAAGGGCAGACGCTCGCACAAGATAATAAATGACGCCATTGAAATACTTAAAAACCTCACCCACAGAGGAGGCGTAGGAAGCGAACCCGACACGGGCGACGGCGCGGGAATACTCATACAGATACCCCACGGCTTTATGAAGAAGGTATGCTCAAACGAGGGCATAGCTCTGCCCAAGGCGGGCGACTACGGCGTAGGTATGCTTTTCCTTTCTCCCGACGAGGAGACAAGGGAAAGAAGCCTTGACAAGCTTGAAAATATAGTTAATGAGGAAGGCATGGAATTCCTCGGCATAAGAGAGGTGCCTACCTACACCGAGTGCATAGGCAGCACCGCAAGAGAAGCCATGCCCCACATAGTTCAGGTGTTCATAAAGCGCCCCGACGACGCCGAGGCGGGCATAGCCTTTGAGAGAAGGCTCTTTGTGGTGCTCAAGAGAGCGGAGAAGGAGATCCGTTACTGCGAGCAGCCCAGCAATATATATAATGAAAGAGACAGCTATTTCTATTTTGCTTCTCTTTCCTCCAGAACTATAGTTTATAAGGGAATGCTCACCCCCGACCAGGTGTCGAGGTTCTATCTCGACCTTATGGATCTGGACATGACAACGGCTATAGCGCTTGTTCACAGCCGTTTTTCCACAAACACCTTCCCCAGCTGGGAGAGGGCGCACCCCAACAGATATATAATACACAACGGCGAGATAAACACCATAAGAGGAAATATCAACTGGACGAACGCCAGACAGCAGATGTTTGACACCGATATGTTCGGCGACGACATAACTAAGATATATCCCGTCATAAACGAGGACGGCTCCGACTCCGCAATGCTCGACAACTATCTGCATATGCTCACGCTCACGGGCATACCCATTCAGCAGGCAGTCATGATGGCTATCCCCGAGCCCTGGGAGAACGACAAGACAATGGATCCCAAAAAGAGGGCGTTCTATGAGTACAACTCCACCTGCTCCGAGCCATGGGACGGACCCGCGGCTGTGGGCTTTACGGACGGCGTTGTTGTGGGCGCGACCTTGGACAGAAACGGCTTAAGACCCGCAAGATATGTTGTTACAAAGGATGATATGCTCGTGCTCTCCTCCGAGGTGGGCGTTATAAACACCGATGAATCGAAGGTAATATCAAAGGGCAGGCTGGAGCCCGGCAAAATGCTCCTCATAGATACAAAGGCGGGAAGAATAATATCCGACGAGGAGCTTAAGGCGGAGGTAGCCTCAAAGTATCCCTACGAGCAGTGGGTAAAGGAAAACCTCATAGGCATAAACGACATAAAGTCGGGCGATAAGGCGCTTATGTGGACAGACCTTGTGGATATGATAAAGGAAAACAACAAAAAGATGCACCAGAGCGATATTATGATAAACAGGATAATAGAGCTTGAAAATCTTTTTGTGAATAAGGAAAACAACTTCGAGTCGGACGAAACCCTGCTCACACAGCAAAAGGCTTTCGGCTACACCTGGGAGGACATCGACACCACGCTCAAGGGCATAATAGAGAACGAGACCGACCCCATTTCCGCAATGGGTACGGACACGCCCCTTGCGGTGCTTTCGGATAAGCCCCAGCTTCTCTACAATTATTTCAAGCAGCTTTTTGCGCAGGTTACAAATCCGCCCATAGACGCCATAAGAGAGGAGATAGTTACAAGCACTCTCACATATCTCGGCGGAGAGAAGAACCTGCTTGAACCGAAGGCGTCCAACTGTAAAAGAATAAGGTGCTCCACTCCCATACTCACCGACGAGCAGACAAGCGCCATAAAGTCTATTAAGGACAAGGCGTATAAGGCTGTCACTATACCCATGCTCTACAACACCATGGAAAAGAACGGCCTTGACAATGCTCTCAACTGTATATTCGAGGCTGTGGATATAGCCATAGACAACGGCTTTAATATAATTGTGCTCTCCGATAAGGGCGTAGATGAGAACAAGTGCGCCATTCCCGCTCTGCTTGCGGGCGCAGGACTGCATCACCACCTCATAAGACAGGGCACCAGAATGAACGTTTCAATCATTCTTGAAACGGGCGAGCCCAGAGAGGTACACCACTTTGCGGTGCTTCTGGGCTACGGCGTGAATGCAATAAATCCCTACCTTGCCTATGCAACACTTAGGGATATGGCAGAAAATTCTTACATTACAAAATCTCCCGAAGATGCAATATCTACCTATATAGATGTAGTAACACACGGCATTGTAAAGATAATGTCCAAAATGGGCATTTCTACCATACAGAGCTACCAGGGCGCTCAGATATTTGAGGCTCTCGGTATAAGCGAGTCCGTTGTGGACAGATTTTTCACGGGTACCGTCACCAGAATAGGCGGTATAGAGCTTGAACACATAGACAAGGAAGCCAAGCTGCGCCACGCTAAGGCGTTTGACCCGCTCACAAGAGTTGACGCTCTGGAGCCCGGCGGAGACTACAAGTGGAGGAAGAACGGCGAATATCATATGTTCAATCCCCGCTCGATATATCTCTTGCAGAAGGCTTGCCGTGAGGGCAATTACAAGCTTTTCAAGGAATTTACAATGCTCCAGAACGACACCAGCGAGCAGCTCTGCACAATAAGAGGCTTGCTTGATATAAGGACAGTCGATAAGCCAATAAATATAGACGAGGTCGAATCCGTGGAGTCCATTGTAAAGCGCTTCAAGACGGGCGCCATGAGCTACGGCTCCATTTCAAAGGAGGCCCATGAATGTATGGCTATAGCCATGAACCGCCTCGGAGGCAAGTCCAATTCGGGCGAGGGAGGCGAGGAGGAGGAACGCTTCACTCCCGATGAAAACGGCGATTTAAGGCGTTCTGCCATAAAGCAGGTGGCTTCGGGTCGTTTCGGCGTTACCATCAACTATTTGCAGAATGCCATAGAAATACAGATCAAAATGGCTCAGGGCGCAAAGCCCGGCGAGGGCGGTCATCTCCCCGGCAAGAAGGTCTATCCATGGATAGCCAAGGCAAGAAATTCAACGCCCGGCGTAGGTCTTATTTCGCCTCCGCCTCACCACGATATATATTCTATAGAAGACCTTGCACAGCTCATACACGACCTTAAGAATGCCAACAGGGACGCAAGGATATCCGTCAAGCTCGTAAGCGAGGCGGGAGTCGGCACAATAGCCGTTGGCGTTGCAAAGGGACGCGCCGATGTCATACTCGTCAGCGGTTATGACGGAGGCACGGGCGCAGCTCCCAGAACCTCCGTAAGACATGCGGGTCTTCCTTGGGAGCTCGGCGTTGCCGAAACGCATCAGGCTTTGCTTATGAATAATCTTAGGAACAGAGTCGTCATAGAGACCGACGGCAAGCTCCTCACTGGCAGGGACATAGCGGTAGCTTGTCTTCTGGGCGCAGAGGAATTCGGCTTTGCAACGGGTCCCTTGATAACAATGGGCTGCGTAATGATGAGAGTTTGTAATCTCGATACCTGCCCCGTAGGCGTTGCAACGCAGAATCCCGAGCTTAGAAAGAAGTTTGCGGGCAAGCCCGAATATGTGGAGAACTTCATGCGCTTCATAGCTCAGGATCTGAGAGAGTGGATGGCAAAGATAGGCTGTAAGACAATAAATGAAATGATAGGTCATGTTGAAAAGCTCGTGCCCAGAAAGCTCAATCACTGGAAGGCAAGAGAGGTAGACCTCACGGGCATGCTCTATCAGCCCAAGATATGCTCCAACGATTCCGAGAGATATTTCAATGTCAAGCAGGACCATGAGCTTGAAAAGTGCATTGATGTAAACGCTCTTGTAAGGCTCTGCACTCCCGCCATACAGGAGGGCAAGAAGATAAACGCCTCTCTTGAGATAACAAACATAGACAGAGTGTGCGGAACCATACTTTCAAGCGAGATAACAAGGAAATACGGCGCTAAGGGACTTCCCGACAATACCATCAATCTTGAATTTGAGGGCAGCGCGGGACAGAGCTTCGGCGCCTTCCAGACCCACGGCGTTACAATGAAGCTCGTGGGCGACGCAAACGACTACATCGGCAAGGGACTTTCGGGCGGAAGGATAATAGTTGTGCCTTCGCCCGCGGCTAAGTTCAAGGCTGAGGACAATGTTATAATAGGAAATGTCGCATTCTACGGCGCTGTAAACGGCGAAGCCTATATCAACGGCATGGCAGGCGAGCGCTTCTGCGTCAGAAATTCGGGCATTACAGCCGTTGCCGAGGCTATAGGTCAGCACGGCTGCGAGTATATGACGGGCGGCAGAGTCGCCATACTCGGCAGCACGGGCAGGAACTTCGGCGCGGGTATGTCGGGCGGCGTAGCCTATGTTTATAACTACGGCGGAGACTTTGCTTCACGCTGCAACAAGGAGCTTATACTCCTTGAAAAAATGGAGAGCGAAAAGGATATAGAGGAGCTTCGCGTCATGATAGCAAATCATGTGAAGTACACGAGCTCAAAGCGCGGAAAGGAAATATTGGATAACTTTGACGAGGAAGTGCATAACTTCGTCAAGGTGATCCCCAAGGCTTACAAGGAAATGATAACGGAGATAGAGAGAGCCAAGGAGGCAGGGCTCAATGACGACGACGCTCTGCTCGACGCATTCATAACCGTCAGCGGTTCCACTATCGTTCAGCGTCCCGAAATGGCTGTTAAATCAGAAAGGAGTGCTTTATAATGGGTAAACCTACAGGATTTATGGAATATGAAAGAAAGCTCCCCGAAGATATAAAGCCCGAGGTCAGAATGAAAAACTGGGAGGAATTCCACACTCATTCCGACATTGAGGAGCTGAGGATACAGGGCGCAAGGTGTATGAACTGCGGTGTGCCGTTCTGCCACACGGGCAGTCCCGAGGTGGGAGGCTGTCCTCTCAACAACCTTATCCCCGAGTGGAACGACCTTGTGTATCACGGCAAGCTTGAGGAAGCCTACAGAAGGCTTACAAAGACAAGCAACTTCCCGGAGTTCACGGGCAGGGTTTGTCCCGCCCTCTGCGAGGGCTCATGCACATTGGGTATGCACGAGCCTGCCGTTACGGTCAAGAACATAGAGGTGCATATAATAGACACAATGTTTGAAAAGGGTCTTGTAAAGCCCAGAATACCCAAGAAGTCCACCGAAAAGAGAGTTGCCGTCGTAGGCTCGGGACCCTCGGGTCTTGCCTGCGGAGACATACTCAATCAGATGGGACATAAGGTTACCGTTTTCGAGCGTTCCGACAGAATAGGCGGTCTTCTCATGTACGGCATACCCAACATGAAGCTTGACAAAAAGATAGTGCAAAGGCGTGTGGATATACTTGAAAAGGAGGGTATAACATTTGTGCCCAATACCGAGGTCGGCAAGAACTACCCCACGGCAAGGCTCATAAAGGAGTTTGATGCCGTTGTGCTCTGCTGCGGAGCCACAAAGCCCAGAGACCTTGTCTGCGAGGGCAGGAACGATGTCAAGGGCATATATTATGCGGTGGATTTCCTCACAGCCAACACAAAGAGCCTTTTGGATTCGGGACTTTCCGACAGACAGTATATAAGCGCCGAGGGCAAGGATGTCATCATTGTTGGCGGCGGTGATACGGGTACCGACTGCGTGGGCACAGCCATAAGACACGGCTGCAAGTCCGTGCATCAGTTCGAGATAATGCCCGAGGCTCCCGAGTGCAGGACGGCTGCCAATCATTGGCCGCAGTGGCCCCGCATAAGAAAGACGGACTACGGTCAGGAGGAGGCTATAAAGCTTTACGGCAGGGACCCCAGAGAATACCTCACCACCGTTACAAAGGTAGTGGGCGATGAAAAGGGCAATATAAAGGAGGTCCACACAGTCAATGTGGAATGGAAGGACGAGAACGGCAGACGCGTGCCCGTGCCCGTTGAGGGCAGCGAAAAGGTATGGCCCTGTCAGCTCATGCTCCTCGCTATGGGCTTCACTGGTCCCGAGGACACGCTTATAAAGCAGCTCTCTCTCGATACCGACGCCCGCTCCAATGTAAAGGCGGAGTACGGCAAGTACAGAACCAGCCTCAAGGGCGTTTTTGCCGCAGGCGATATGCGCCGAGGTCAGAGCCTTGTGGTGTGGGCTATACACGAGGGCAGAGAAGCCGCAAAGGCGTGCAATGAATACCTCAACAGAAAATAAAGAATGTATAAAAAAGGAACGGCGTTTTGCCGTTCCTTTTTAATCATAATCATCCTGTCTATTCTTCCATTCGTTATACTGATACTTATCTATCTTGACCTCTCTGCCCTTTGTGCCGCCGAGGTCGGGACCTACAATACCCCTTTCCTCCAGCTCGTCTATTATGCGGGCGGCTCTGTTGTAGCCTATCTTGAACTTCCTCTGTATAAAGCTTGTGGAAGCTTTCTGCTGATATGCCACCAGCTTTATAACCTCGTCTATAAGGTCGTCGCCGTCCGTTGAGCTTGCCTCTGCCTCCTCGCCGTGGGCTTCTGCCACGCTTCTTTCTATCTCGGCTATTATGGACTCGTCATAATGCGTTTCGTCCGTCTTTATGGAGTCCACTATTGCCTCGACCTCATCATCCGTGACAAAAGCGCCCTGAACTCTCAGAGGCTTGTCGTCAAAGGCTCTTGTCTTAAGGAGCATATCGCCCCTGCCCAAAAGCTTTTCCGCGCCCGTGGCGTCAAGTATTATCTTGGAGTTTACGCTTCCTGCCACCTTAAAGGCAATTCTCGAGGGTATGTTAGACTTTATAAGTCCCGTAACGATGTTTGCATCGGGTCTCTGCGTTGCTATAACAAGATGCATTCCCGCAGCTCTTGCAAGCTGTGCAAGCCTTACTATGGCGTTTTCTACCTCCTTGCCCGTTGTCATCATGAGGTCGGCAAGCTCGTCCACTATTATAACTATGTAGGGCAGTTTTTCTATGCCCTCTATGCTGTTGTAGCCCTTTATGTTCCTTACGCCCTCTTTTTCAAGCAGGTCGTAGCGCCTTTCCATCTCTCTTATAGCCCAGCTTAAAGCGCCCGCAGCCTTCTGCACATCGCTTACAACGGGTATGAGCAGATGAGGTATGCCGTTGTATACGCTAAGCTCCACCTTCTTGGGGTCTATCATTATAAGCTTTACCTCTTCGGGCGTTGCCTTGTAGAGAAGCGAGGTTATGAGTGTGTTTATACACACCGACTTACCTGCGCCCGTAGCGCCCGCTATGAGCAGATGCGTCATGTCGGCTATATCGGTCACTATTACAGTGCCTGTTATGTCCTTGCCTATTCCGAAGGCAAGCTTGCTCTTAAAATCTCTGAATTTATCGGTGAGCAGTACCTCGCTGAAGTATACCGCCGATACCTTGTCGTTGCCAAGCTCTATGCCTATCCTGTTTGTGCCGGGTATGGGCGCTTCTATTCTTATTGACTTTGCTTTGAGCGCAAGCTCCATTTCCTTGTCAAGCTTTGTTATCTTGCTTATGAGCATACCCTTCGGCGGTATGAGCTCATATCTTGTGACAGTGGGTCCTTGGCTCACATTCACTACCTTTGCGTTCACGCCGAAGGTGGCAAGTGTTTCCTCCAGCAGTCTTGATTTTTTGATAAGCTCGTCCTTGTCGGCTGCGCCCGCCTTGTTGGGATTTTTGGCAAGCAGAGAAGGAGAGGGGAATTTATAGATCGCGGATGAGTTGTCGTCGAGCTTTCGCACCTCTTTTGTCTTTTCCGCCTCTATTATTGTAGGCTCGTCGCCGTCAGCCGTGGGTGCTTCGCCTTCCTCTTTATAGTTATTTTTTGTCGTGCTTTCTCTTACGGGCGCGGGCTTTATGACGGGCTTAACGGTATTTTCGTCTTCTCCGCCGTCATCCGCCGTTTCTTCGTTCTTCGGCTCGTCGCTGTTTTTGATGAATTCGGGTATGTTTATGATCGGCTCGTCGTCCTCGCCGTACTCCCCTTCATCATAGCCGTAGGGCTGTATATCGGGGTCAAAAAGATTTTGGTCTATTATTACCTTTTCTTCCTTACTTCCCGTGTCCTCGCCTATGTCTATGAATACGGAAGAAGTGTTTTGCGTTCTCGGCTTTTTCCTCCCGCTCATCTTGTCAACGGGCAGCTCCATCTGACGGGAGCGTTTCTCGTGGTATTCCTCGGGGTAATATTCGTCCTCCTCGTCTATTATGGTGTGGCTTGCCCGGTATTCCTCAAATTCCTCCTTCGTGCCGTCTATCCAGTCGCCTATGGCGCTCACAAATTCCGTTATAGTCCTGCCCGTAGCCAGCACTATGAGTATCACTCCCGCTATGGCAAGTATTATAGTAGTGCCCGTCCTGCCTATGAGGGCGCAGAGAGCGCCGCCCGCAAGCGCGCCTATAAATCCGCCGTTATGCACGCTTCCGTTAAAGAAGCTGTCCGATATATACTGCGGGAAGGGCACATCGCCTATTTCGTTGTGCGCCGAAAAAACATGTGCAAGGCATATTATGGTGAAAAAGAAGCCTATAAAGAGCGAGAGCTTGAATTTATAGGCGTATTTTGTTTTGTCTATGAGCGTCTGCACGCTGAATATCATCAGCACAACGGGCAATATAAGAGCGCCTATGCCGAAAAGATGCTTCAGCCCTGCCGAAACATAGCCTCCCGCTATACCCATTTTTTCACTTGCTATAACGCATATGAACACTATCACGGACACACCGAGAAGTATTATGGAAAGCACCTCTGCTTTGAGCCTTTCCGCCTTTTCTTCCGCAAGCCTCTGTTCCTTTGCCGAGAGCTTTGCTCCCGAAGTCTTGCCCTTGCCGTTTGAAGCTGTGCTTCGCTTTGTATTCTTGTTGTTATTTTTATTGCCGCTTTTATTTTTATCCTTTGAAGCTGCCACTTTATAACACTCTCCCCAATATTAACATACACATTCATTATATCACATAAAATGCGATATTTACATTACATTTTAATATCAAATCATATTTCAACAAATTATTGCTAAAAAAATACTTTTATGTTATTATATATATACATGATCTTTAATTTGAGGTGACGACATGGCAAAGGGATATCTGGACAAGAGGATAGGTATAATAGGCGGAGGTCAGCTGGGACAGATGATGCTGCTTGAAGCAAAGAAAATGGGCTTTTATGCCGTTGTGCTGGATCCCTCTCCCGACTGCCCCTGTCACAGCCTGTGCGACGAACACATAGTTGCCGATTTCGACGACGAGGAGGCATTCAGGCTTCTTGCGGGCAAGACAGATGTCATAACATACGAATTTGAACACATCAATGCAAAGGCGCTTGAAAGGCTCGAAAAAGAGGGCTACAAGGTCTATCCCACGCCTGCAAGCCTCGAGGTGATACAGGACAAGCTCACTCAGAAACAGGCTATGCTCGAGGCGGGACTGCCCGTGCCCGACTTCATGTCCATAGAAAACAAGGAGGATATGAGGACTGCGGGCGAAAAATACGGCTATCCCTATATGCTCAAGGCCAGAACGGGAGGCTATGACGGAAAGGGCAACGCCGTTGTGTACAGCGCCGAGGATATAGAAAACGCATATGCCGAGCTTGGCTCGGGGAGCATTGCGCTCATGGCTGAAAGGATGATAAGCTTCAAAATGGAGACCTCCATATTGGCTTGCCGCAGCCTCAACGGAGATATAGCTATCTATCCCGTAGGCGATAATCGCCACATAGACAGCATACTGCACGAAACCATAGTACCCGCAAACATACCGCATAAAGCCTCCGACAAGGCTATGGCAATAGCCTCTAAGGTAATGGAGGTATTCGACGGCATAGGTATGTTTTGTGTGGAGATGTTTGTCACAAACGACAACGACGTGCTCATAAACGAGGTTGCTCCCAGACCGCACAATTCGGGACATTATACTATAGAAGGCTGTGTTACGGGTCAGTTTGAAAACCACATAAGGGCTGTCACGGGTCTTCCCCTCGGCGATACATCGCTCATAGGTCCCACCGTTATGATAAATATACTTGGCGAAGAGGGCTATGAAGGAAGGGCATATGTGGAGGGCGTTGAAAAGGTAATGGCGCTTAAGGGCGTAGCTCTGCATATTTACGGCAAGTCTCACACCAAGCCAAAGCGCAAGATGGGACATCTTACGGTATGCGCAACAAGCGTTTCAAAGGCAAGGAGCATTGCCGAACAGGCATATGGATATATAAGGATAATATCACAGTGACGAAAGGAGAAAACACTATGGCAAAGGTAGGAATAATAATGGGCAGCGACTCGGATCTTCCCGTAATGAGCGAGGCTGCAAAGGTAATGGAGGAGTTCGGCGTGGACTATGAGCTTACCGTGGTGTCGGCTCACAGAACGCCCGACAGAATGTATGAATATGCAAAGACTGCCAAAGAGAGGGGTCTTAAGCTCATAATAGCGGGCGCAGGCGGAGCGGCGCACCTTCCCGGTATGACTGCCGCCATAACATCTCTGCCCGTGATAGGCGTTCCCGTAAAGACAAGGGCTTTAAGCGGTGTGGACTCTCTCTATTCCATAGTGCAGATGCCCGCGGGCATACCCGTTGCCACAGTCGCAATAAACGGCGCCAGAAATGCGGGTCTGCTTGCAGTGCAGATACTCGCAGCCTTTGACGAGGAGCTTTCGGATAAGGTGCTGAAATATAAATCGGAGCTTGACGAGAGCGTTATAGAAAAGGCAGGAAAGCTTGAAAAAATCGGTTACGAAAAATATCTAAACCAATTGTAGAAATTTTAATGAAATGTACACACTTTTGTTGTTGATTTTTTTATTGATATATAGTATAATTCTAATTACATCAAGCACAGAATATTTATTTGGAGTTCTTTAAGTTATATGAAGTGCGGGAAATTTTATCTAAAAAAGGAGGAATCATTGTGAATTACAATGAAACGATTGGCGCCAATATCAGATTTGAGCGCAGACAGCGCGGACTCACTATCGACGAATTTGCTAAGGTTATCAATATGGCACCGGGCTTTGTAGGACTTATCGAAAGAGGTCAGAGAGGCACCAGTATGTCAAACATAGTCAAGATTGCTGATTTCTTCGGCATCACTCTTGACCAGCTTATAAGAACCGATATTGAGACAAAGACCAAAAAGACAGAAAGCTCAAAGACTCTTACAAAGGCAGACAAGGACAGGAAGGCTCTCTACAGCATGATAGGACTTCTCTCCGACAGCAAGATCCGTATACTCACTGCCAACGCAAAGGCGCTTAATAAGTATATGGCAGAGGACGTCCCCGTTGAGGATGACGAAGAGGAAATAATCGATTAATTTAAAAAAGAAGCTTCTTGGCTTATGCCATTGAGTTGAGCATAGTTAAATTCTAAGATCAAGTGCAGATATTACAAAAAGTAGTACCTGCACTTTTTTTGGGGGATAGGTGCAATATTAAGACCGTCGCAAAGTATACTTTGGGACGCATAAAGGAGAAAATTATTTATGACGGATGAAAAAAGAAAAAACAAGAAAATATATTTTATTTTGACGGCATTAATAATTATTATAGCATCCGTCGGATTTTGTGCGGCTCGTATAAATTTCGGCACAAAACCGCATATAGACAAATATTCGGAGCTGCGGGACAATGTTGATGCAGGCGGCACCGCTGTGGCTGTGGGTGATAATAAATACGGACAGTGTGATGTATCGGACTGGCAAGATATTGTAGCCGTTTCTGCAGGCGGCGAGCACACGGCAGGATTAAGATCGGATGGCACGGTCGTGGCTGTGGGCGATAACAGAACGGGACAGTGTGATGTATCGGATTGGGAGGATATAGTAGCCGTTTCTGCCGGCAGTGATCATACGATAGGCTTAAAATCGGACGGCACTGTTGTGTGTGCGAATAATAACAGTATTTATTCTTATGATGTTTCGGACTGGAGAGATATTGTTGCTGTTTCAAGCGGTTTTGACCATGTGGTAGGCTTAAAATCAGACGGCACCGTTATTGCCGAAGGTGATAACAGTTCGGGAGAATGTGACATTTCGGACTGGAAGGATATAACAGCCGTTTCCGCAGGTCATTCATATACGGTAGGCTTGAAATCCGATGGTACGGTTGTGGCTGCGGGCGATAATTACTATGGACAGTGTGATATATCGGATTGGGAGGATATAGTTGCGGTTTCTGCGGGAGCCAATGCAACGGTAGGCTTAAAATCGGATGGCACGGTCGTGGCTGTGGGTTCAAATTACTTTGGAGAGATTGACATTTCGGACTGGCAAAATATAGTTGCCGTTTCTGTCGGTTATTCGCACACGGTAGGCTTGAAATCGGACGGCACTGTTGTGACTGCGGGTAATAATGATTCGGGACAGTGTGATGTGTCCGACCGGGAAAATATAGCCGCCATATATGCCGGAGGCGATACAACGGTAGGCATAAAATCAGATGGATACCGTTGAGACCGCGGGTAAGTTTGATAAATAATAGCGTAAATTTAAGGATTTAAGCTTAAAATGATGTGAATATATAACAAAAAGAACGAGCGAGCATAGCTCGCTCGCAGTATGGTCTTTATGCCAACGCTTTATCGGCGTTTGATATTATTTCGGTGATGTAGTCTATATCGCGGCAGATATCCTCTTCTTTATCGGCAAGCTCGGCGCTGTATTCGAGCACGAGCTTTGCGCCGGGGGTATGCTTCATATAAAGCTCCATGAAGCGGTTGAAATCCAGAGTGCCGTCAAATATCCTGTTGTGCTCGTCATATTTGCCGTGGTTATTGTGGATATGGTAGGCTGTTATTTTGTGCTTAAGAGCCGTTATGACCCTCTCCATATCCCAGCCGTTGGCATTGATATGTCCTATGTCTATGACGGCAAGGCAGGGGCTTTCAAGCACGAGCGAAATATATTCCTCCTGAGAAAGGAGCATGGTTCCCTTTGCAAGCGTGCCCGCATTTTCCACTGCAACGGCTATGTTGTAGGGAAGAAGGAGCTGCGACACCTCGTAGAGATTATCCTGCGATGTCTTTATGAGCTTTTCCCTATCTTCGGGAGCGACAGCGCAGTTGTTGTGGTGATAGACAATATATTCGCAGCCCATGACGGAGCCGTACTTTATCATTGAGCTGAGGCGATAAATGGTCTTGCGGTAGGCTGCCGACTCAAAATCCGCCGTGTGCTCCACCTCGAAATATGGCTCGTGAATGGTGATATCCACCTGCTTGAGCGCGGGAACGCACTCCCTCAAAGCCTGTTCAAAGCCCTCCTCGTCAAAGCGGGGAAAAATCTCCGCGCCGACCTTTCCGTTGTATCTTTCAATAAAATGCAGTATGTTTTTGAAATTATCGCTGTGATACATAGCTGTGCTTATTAATATTGACATTGCTCCGACCTCTTATATTAAAAATATTATATTTGTTATAGAGCGCGGGCTATCACCCGACCCTCATTTTAGAATATCACATTTTAATAATTTTGCAAGTATTTTTTTGTAAAAAAAAGGTATTATATTTTATTGTAAAAAAATAAACTCCGACAAGCCCCAAAAGGCTCGGCGGAGTTTTTTGAACTTAATAAAATTAAGTCGGAATTTCAATATTTTATACGGTTTATTTTCAGTTTAAATCCTCAAGATATTCCTTCATTATTTTTCTGGCGGCGGGTATGGCGTTGCTGCCCTTGCCCGCATTTTCAAGGAGCACGGAAACGGCTATCTTGGGATCGTCGGCGGGAGCGAAGGCAACAAACCACGCATGGTCCTCGCCCTGCGGATTTTCAGCCGTGCCCGTCTTGCCCGCCACTCTTATGTTTTCGGTCGCTGTTGCGGAGGAACCGGAGGTATTATCATCCTTATCCACAGTGACGGAAAATGCTGCCTGCGGAGCCGTGCCGCCTCTGCCCTCCACCACGCCGCACATGAGCTCTTTTATCTGAGCCGCAAGCTCGGGAGATATGGCTTGTCTTAGCTTTACGGGTATTGTCCTGTTCCTAATGCCTCCCGACGGGGTAAGGCTGTGGTCTACGACATAGGGCTGCATCATCATGCCATTGTTGGCGATAGCCGAAGTGACCATAGCCATAAAAAGCGGAGTTACGAGCGTTCTGCCCTGTCCGAAGGAGGTTTCCACTATCTCTATGTCCTGAGCGTCCTCCGTCATGGGGAAGGTGGAACGGCTGAACTCCAGAGAAAGACCTATGTCCTTGTTGAAGCCGAAGGCGTCGGCTGTTTCTATGAGCCTTTTGCTGCCCGTCTTAAGACCGAGCTGTGAGAAATAAATATTGCAGCTCTTTGCAAAAGCCGACTGCATATCCACATTGCCGTGAGCCTTGCCGTCATAGCAATGTATGATACTATGGCCGAATTTTTCCTCGCCCTCGCAGTCCATTTCAAAGCTTTTGAGATCGCCTCCCGCGCCCAGAGCGGCAGCTGCCGTTATGATCTTGAATGTGGAGCCTGGGGGATAAAGTCCCTGAGTGGCTCTGTTAAGAAGGGGTGAATTTTCATCATCCGAATTGAGCGTCTCCCAATTGCGTTCCACAGAGTTGCTGTCAAAGCTGGAGCTCGACACCATGGCAAGCACCTTGCCCGTGGACGGCTCCATGGCGACTATTGCGCCCTTCTGGTTTCCCAGCTCGTCGCCCGCTATCTCCTGCAATCTGTTGTCAAGAGTGAGCACAAGTCCGTTGCCCTCTATGTCCTTTCCCCAGAGAAGCTGAGCCAAGCGCTGTACAAATTCGCTGCTTATGGTTTCAAGACGGAAGTTATACTTAGACTCCACGCCCGCCTTGCCCTTTACGGTGTAGCCCACAACATGAGCGTAGTATTCGGCATTGGTATAGACTCTTTTGAAGCTCCCGTCCTCCTGCTTGACATCCTCGGCTATGACATCGCCGTTGGCATCGTAAATAGAGCCTCTTTTTATTCCCTCGTAGCTCTGCGAAAGCCTGGGATTAAAGGGATTGGCAACAAAGCTGTGGGAGTCGTAAAGACAGAGCTTGAGAAGATAGACTATCATTATTAGAAAAATAAGGGCATAAAGCCAGAATATTTTTTTAATGGCGCTGCGCATTATTTATCCCTCCTTTTCCTGTTGTAGCTTTCGGGTCTGCCCAGAGGCGGAGGGGTCTTGGCGGATGAGCGCCTCGATGGTCTTTCAAGAGCGTCCGACGGCTTTGCGGGCGCTCTGTGCGCCGTTTTCCTTGCCACGGGCGCCGTATTCGCGGTCTTGGCGGGCGTTCTCTCCGCCGTGCGTGCTTTGGTCTGCCTTGCGGGAGTGACGGATGTCTTTTTCTGCGTCCTCGCAGGTCTTTCGTTTTCCTTTTTCTCCGATGCAAGAGCCTGTTCCGCCTGCTCGTTGCGCATTATTATCCACTGTATGATGGCTATGGTTATATAGCTTATGACAACGGAGGTTCCGCCGTAGCTCACAAAGGGCAGAGTTACGCCCGTGAGCGGTATGAGCTTAATGACGCCGCCTATTATAAGGAAGGACTGGAAGGCTATGAGCGCCGTAAGTCCCGCGCACACAAGAGCAAGGAAGCGGTTGTTGTTATGCGCCGCG
>CANQVZ010000028.1 GCA_947627425.1 uncultured Clostridia bacterium
CCGAGAATTTGCGGTAACCTCTACCTCTTGGCGCCCCCTACGGGGGAGCTGGCAAGCTTTAGCTTGACTGAGGGGGGAATATAAAATACTCCGCAAAAAAATCTTGACAAACACCGTCCTCTATTATATAATATTATTTGTTCGCAGTCGGCGAATGTTCACATATGCCCAGATAGCTCAGTTGGTAGAGCAGAGGACTGAAAATCCTCGTGTCGGCGGTTCAATTCCGTCTCTGGGCATTGTTTTTTAAAATGCGGGTGTGGTACAACGGCTAGTACATCAGCCTTCCAAGCTGAGGACGAGGGTTCGACTCCCTTCACCCGCTTTTTTTGTTTCAAAAAAAACTATAAAAAATAGTGAAAAATTCATACCTAAAACACCCTAAAAACCGTCAAAAACACTACTCATTATTCAATATTGGTACATAGCACAAAAAATATGGACATAGTTTGTACATATTTAACAAAATTTAAAAAAGGGGTAGATTTTTTATATAAAGTCTGCTATAATGATAAGTAATCAAAATATGTGTATTCAAACAAGGAGGAAAATAATAATGAAGAAAAAACTTTTTGGTTTATTAGCTGCTGTTATGGCAGTCAGCATGACAACTTCAGCTTTTGCAGCTGACTTAGAGGCTGTAAAGGCTCCCAGAACTGCTTTCAATGTAGACGGTTCAGCTGAATTCTCAGCAAACGATGTATATCGTGTTTTCAAGGAAAATCCTGCTGTTGATGTAAACGGCGACCGTGCTACCAATAGTGCTGATGCATCTGTTCTCTACAGTTTGGCTCTTCAGCCCAAGAATGTTGAGGCAAAGGCTTTTGTATATGCCGATATAACAGGTCCTAACCTTGATATACATACCAAGGCTACAGACATAATTTCTATGAAAACCCTCGGTTATGATGTTAAGGCAGACGATTACGGCACAGACACTCTTGTAGTTGCTGAAAGCGGAACTCTTTATGATGCAAGCAAGGATGTATTTGCATGGCTTCAGGATGCTGTAAAGGATCCCAACGGCGACAGACCCAAGCAGGTATCAACTCAGCTTGACAAGGTATTCTTCAATAGCCCAGTTAAGGGTGATGTTTACTTAAGAAGTGAAAACGGTTGGGCAATGTTATGCTATGCTTTAAGATACATTGTTCCTATGAAGGAAGACGATGCAAGGATTTGCAACAAGGTTAATGAGTTAACGAATGAGGGCTATACTTTCGCAACAGCAGATGACGCTCAGACAAAGGCTCTTGACGCTATCAAGGCTGTAGTAGTAGGCGAGCAGGCTGATCCCGCAGATAAGAATACAAGTGACTTCACAGCTGCTGATATCAAGGTAATCGAGGACAATATCTACACAGCATTCCCGAATGATCTTGGTGCTACAGACGAAGGTAAGGAAAATCTCAAGAAGACAGCTGAGGAAGTATTAAAGATTACAGGCGAGAAGTACCCCGTAACCATTACTTACAACGATATAGAGCAGAAGCTTACAGCTGATAATGTTGCTGAATCAGACTTCATGAAGGATGCATTACAGGTAACAGATTATAAGACTGTAAAGGTTCAGGATGTTGTTAGTATCTTTGGCGACAAGGTAACTGCTACAGCAGGTGCAAACACAGCAGTAGTTGGTATCGGTTATGGTTTAGCTATCAAGGAGTAATTTACAACACAGTTTATAAATCAATAATAAATAAAAAGAAACCGTCTTATGGCGGTTTCTTTTTTAACTTGTATTTCTTTCTTTTTTTACAATAAAATGAAATTTACAAAAAACACTTTATTTTTGTATTCATATCTGTTATAATCAAATTACTGTTAATTAAATTCTAAAAAAACGGAGGGTAAACAAATATGAAAATGAAATTCATAGCGGCTGCTGCCGTAGCACTCAGCGCGCTTATGGGCACGACAGCTCTTGCCGCAGACAGCGCAAGTCCTTTTAAGGACGTAGACCTTTCCACAGAGGAAGGACAGGCTATCGAAAAGATGTATGACGCAGGCTATCTCAAGGGCTATAACGACGGCACCTTTAAGCCTGAGGCTACTATCACCAGAGCCGAGCTTACAAGGGTATTCAACCAGGTGTTCAAGTATGAGCTTGACGAGGACAAGGCGGAGGCAATTCCCGACTTTGCGGACATACAGAAAAACGCATGGTATTATAACGATGTAAGGATAGCTCAGACAAACGGCTACATAAACGGCTTTAACGACAACACCTTCAGACCGCAGGACAACTTTACAAGAGAACAGACCTGCGTAGTCATAGCTCTTGCCGCAAAGCTTGAAAACAAGGAGATAAAGCCCGAGCTTCTCGACGCTGTATCACCTTGGGCAGAGCAGTATGTGGACATGGTTATAAACAACGGCGTTATGCCCATGGAGGCAGGCAGGTTCAGAGCTAAGGAAAACATAACAAGAGGCGAGGTGTGCAAGGCGCTCGTTAAGTTTGTCACCTCAAGTGAGAGCGCATCCGAGGCAACCACAGCCGACAAGAAGTCGGATACCGACAATACTACGGAAGTGACCACAGCAAATAAGACTTCGGGCGGTTCGTCATCGGGCGGCGGTTCATCAAGCGGCGGTTCATCGGGCAGCAGCTCATCAAGCGGTGGTTCGTCATCAAGCGGCGGTTCGTCAAGCGGCGGTTCGTCATCGGGCGGCAGCTCATCAAGCAGCACTACCTCCTCAACAACGACCACTGCCACCACAACCGAAGCAACAACGGCTGAATCCACAACCGAAACAACAACTGAGGAGCAGTCGAACAATGGCGGTATTGAGCTGACTCCTTCTCAGAAGAGCGCTCTTACAAGAGTTATAAGCGCAACAAGGAACTCCCTGCGTTATGCCGTAAAGACAGATGCGGAGAAAGAGCTTGTTTTGAATATGCTCCATGCTATGTCTGACTATGAATCGGACAACAACTATGACATAATGTCTGCCATATATGACGCTAAGGATCTTTATGATAACCTCAGCAGTGAAGAAAAAGCAGACTTTGAGGACTGCGCAATGAGAACCTTCAATGCGTCGGATATACTCGAGCTTAAGAATGTATTCGGTCCTCTTCTCGGATTATAAAAAATAAATCAAAAAAAGCACCCGTTTGGGTGCTTTTTTATTCTTCCGTATCTTCCTCGATATTTTCCTCCGCCTCATTCGGCTGCTCGGAGGCTTCGTCCTCCTCCTCTGTGCTTTCCCTTGTTATATTCACCTTTATCCGAACCTCCTCCTTAAGAGAGGCGTTGGGCGGTATATTCAGCACGAGAGGCACCTCGTGTTCGCCCTCTCCAAGCCCCGTAAGGTCTACGAAGGGCGCAAGCGAGGCTACATCTATCTCCGCTCCGCCTATGTCCGCAGTTATGCTTTCGGGCAGTTCTGCGCTTAATCCTTGCCCAAGCCCTCTCAGGCTCACCAGCGATGCGGGTATGTCATATTTCCTGCTGTCCTTTACGCTCACATTCACTGTCACTGATATGCTGCTCTGACTGTTGTCCGCAGGCTCAAGTCCCGCATTTTTGAGTATATCGCTTATGTCCACCACATATGATGTGGTCTCCGTTATGCTGCTTATGTCCACGGGTGGGAGAGCTATCGACTTGGGCGCGCTTTCCTCCGCAGTGGTCACCCTTATGCTGTTGGGCGAATATTCAACCGTCCCAAGCTGCAAATGCGCGGGCAATGCTCCCGTGGTCTCCGGAGGATCTATTGAAACGGTGGTGTTGCGCCTTATATTTATGCTCACGGGAACCGATGCAGGCTCTATCACAAAGCCGTTTAGTATGTTGTCCTCGCCGTCATATGCCATGAGCGAGCAATTGCTCGACATATCGGACTTCTGCGCCGATATATCTATTATTGCCACAGCCTTTTCCACCTGCGACACTCTGTTTTCTGCGCCCGTTATCTTGGCGCGTGTGACGGAGCTTGTGGGTTTGCCTGCCGTATAGCCCACGGCGGGAGAGCCTACGCTCTTAAGCTCCACATTCACCGTCTTTGACTTTGCTCTGTCTATCTCTATTTCGCACATGTTGGGATAATAGCTGGATATCTCATAGTTATAGCCGTACATATTGCTTGGCAGCATGGGCGTTATGACTATTGGCACCGACTTTGGGAATGTCTCGTCGGAGCTAAGCTCCACCTTTGAGAGATCCACCTTTGCCTTTATGCCCGTTCTGTTGCTTTCGCGGCTAAGCTCGTCAAGAGCGGGTCTTGTCGCCTCTACCTTTATAACAACGCCGAAATTATCGAACTGCTCCAGATTGCTCACCACATATCCGCGGTCTGTGAGATAATTCATATTTTCAAATGCCAAGGTGGTGTTGAAGCTCTTTATCTCGGTGGGATTGATGGTGTTCATCACTATCACCCATGTGAATATGGCTGCCGCCAGCGATAGGAGCTTCCAGTGCACATCCCTTGTGAGCATCTTTTTGAATGCCGTAAGCTTGTCGGAGGAGCGATTTTCTTTATCTTCCATTTTTCATACCCCTCCATATCTTGTTTATATTTATTGCGGGCGTCTTTCCGCCCTCGGATATGCTCTCCAGCATATCCTTAAGCTCGTGCGACGTTACGGCTCTTTTGAGCCTGCCGTCCTTAGCTATGGATATCTTGCCCGTTTCCTCCGAAATGACTATCACATAGGCATCGGAGTTCTCGCTGCAGCCCACGGCAGCCCTGTGTCTTGTGCCGAGCGACTGGTCTATGTCCCTCTGCGTTATGGGCAGGAGACAGCACGCCGCCGCTATCCTGTTGTTCCTTATCACCACTGCGCCGTCGTGCAGGGGTGTCTTGTTTACAAATATATTCTGCAAAAGAGGCGCCTTTATCTCGCCGTCTATCACAACGGAGGCGGGAGTGTTGGCATAGTCGCCCATAGACACCTGCTGTTCTATCACTATGAGAGCGCCCGTCTTTTCGGCTGAAAGATTTATGCATGCCTTATATATCTCCTCTGCGGATTCCTTGGATATCTTTCCGGGGAGCACATTGGTCTGCAATATTCCCGACACGCCCGTTACGGCGCCCGTGCCTATCTGCTCGAGAGCCTTCCTGAGCTCGGGCTGGAATATGATTATCACGGCTATGATGCCCACGGAGAGCGTCCTCTCTATTATCCATGTGAGCGTGTAGAGGTGCAGATAGTAGCCCAGAAATGAAATGAGCACTATTATAAGCAGACCTCTGAAAAGCGTCCACGCCCTTGTTTCCTTTATCCAGTGTATGACTATGTAAAAAAGAAATGCCACAAGTATGATGTCTATAGCGTCCGTTATGCGCAAAGACGGTATTCTGAGAGTATTTATATTTATTTGTCTGAAAAAATCGCTGAATGGAGTTGCAATTCCGTTCTGCATAGCTTCACCTTCTTTTATACAAATTCCCTTATTATAAGTATAACATAGAATTATAATAAGGAATGTTACAAATTGATTAAAATATGCATAATTTTTTATAAACCTGCAAATGCTATTGCCATGCTTAAGAGATTTTTGATCTACGGACTTACGGGTATTGCTCTTGAAGTGATATGGACGGGGCTTTGGGGATTTCTGGGCGGAGATGCTGCCTTCACGGGACACAGCTCCGTCATAATGCTTTTTATATACGGCATGGTGGTGTTTATGGAGCCTCTTTTTTTGCAGCTGGAGCGAAGCCCGCTTTTTTTGCGCGGTATGGTGTATATGTCGCTTATTTTTGCCGTGGAATACTGGAGCGGACTTTTGCTGAGGCTCATGCGAATAGAGGTGTGGGATTATTACGCCTCGGCGCTTAACATAAGGGGCGTCATACGCATGGACTATGCGCCCGTGTGGTTTGCGGCGGGGCTTATGTATGAATTTATGTCCAAAAGGCTTGGTAATACTTTCTGTGGGAGGTGAATAAGCTTATACAAAGGATGAACGGATGTGTGAAAATATGCTTAACTATATATGGGGCGCGATAATATTCATAGGTATAGCGGCTGCCGCATTCAACGGCAGGCTTGCCGAGGTGACAAACGGCGCAATAAGCTCCGCAAAGGAGGCTGTGGAGCTGGGTATCACAATGCTTGGCATAATGTCCATGTGGACGGGTATAATGAAGGTGGGCGAGAAGGCGGGACTTATAAGGTCGCTTTCAAAAAAGCTCATGCCGTTTTTATCCAGGCTCTTTCCCGATGTGCCGAGGGAGCACAAGGCAATGGAGCATATCTCCGCCAATGTCATAGCCAATATATTGGGTCTTGGCTGGGCGGCAACTCCCGCAGGCATAGCCGCTATGAAGGAGCTTCAAACCCTCAACGCCCATAAGGAAAGGGCAAGCAGAGCCATGTGTATGTTCCTTATATTCAATATGTCGTCCCTGCAGCTCATAAGCATAAATATAATAGCCTACCGCTCGCAATATGGCTCGGCGGCGCCCTCCGAGATAATAGGACCCGGCATTGTCACAACGCTTGTTTCAACGCTTGCGGGCGTTTTGTTTGCCAAAATGGCGGAGGTAGTAAAATGAAGCTAATAACGCTTATTTCCGACCTTATGATGCCCCTTGTAATAGTTTACATACTTGCCTTTGGCTACAGCAGAAGGATAGATGTGTACGAAGCCTTCATAGAGGGAGCCAAGGAGGGCTTTACGACCGTATTTGACATTATGCCCACGCTTATAGGGCTTATGATGTCGGTAGGCATTCTGAGGGCAAGCGGAGCGCTTGAAATGATGATACGCCTTGTGGAGCCTCTTGCCGACAGACTGGGCTTTCCCGCGGAGGCTCTGCCCCTCACGCTCATGCGCCTTGTTTCATCGTCCGCCAGCACGGGCATACTTCTGGATATTTTCGATACATACGGTCCCGACAGCTTCATAGGACGCTTTGTTTCGGTCATGATGAGCTGCACGGAAACGGTGCTCTACACTATGAGCGTATATTTTATGTCCGTTAGGATCACAAAAACGCGCTATACCCTCGCAGGCGCTCTTGTCGCTAATGCCGCGGGCATTATATCGGCGCTTGTGATAAGCAGATACATATGGGGATAGCGCTTAAAAAAAGGTGTATGTTATTTATTTCAGATTTACGGCGTATTCCCTGCACACATCGCAGTAATCGCCCTTTTCGTTCCATTCCAGAAGTCTGCCGCACAGCTTACAGCGCCTTGCGTAGCTTTCCACATTGTCTATAAGTCCGTTTATGAGCGCCTCGTTGCATTTTCGGCGCTGTTCCTCAAGCCATGCGTGGTCTATTGACATATCCCAGCTTCGGCTGCACATATAGTAGGCGTCAAGCATCTTGCTGAAGCTCAGGCAGTCGTCCACCCTGCTTAGGCGCACGGGAGGCTTTTTCAGCTCCTGCGCTCCGCCAAGCCTCTGCCTCACATAGTCCAGCCACAGCGCCTTTATGTTGGGATCCTTGAGATCCACGGGCATTACAGCCATGTCGAATATGTCTGTTTTGTTCTTTTCCGCCTTGAGCTTGTTATATATGTTCAATATTATGTCCACTATGTCCGAAGCCTCTTGCAGGCTTTCTTTTATGTATGGCCTTGGCACATCGAAGCGCGCCCAAGCAGCCAAGGCGTTTTTGAGGCTTATGTTTTCGTCCTCCAGTATCCTGCGCGGGAAGTTCACGCATATGCCCTTTACATTCTGCGTTTTGGCGTTCAGACCCTTTCTTATGTACTCCAGCTCCTTCTTGCCGCAGGCGGTCACAAAGCCTATGTCAAACTTTCCTCGTCTGCCCGCTCTGCCCGCTATCTGCTTTATCTCGCTTGAATTGAGGGGTCTGCTCTCCCTGCCGTCGAATTTGTACGCCTCCATGAACACTATGCGCCTCACGGGCAGATTTACGCCCATGCCTATGGCGTCCGTGGTCACAAGCACGGAGGAACGCCCCGTTATGAAGTTTTCAAACTGCTGCTTTCTTGCCTTGTAGGGCAGAGCGCCGTAGAGTACGCTCACGGATATGCCTTTTTTTATGAGCTGTGCGCCTATAGCGTTCACCTTTGCCTTGGAAAAAGCCACGAGAGCGTCGCCGTTTTGCACATCATCTATTTTAAAGGGTTTATCCTCCACCACAAGGGGAGTTTTGCGCCTGTGGTGCACTATGGTGTAGTAGTCGCCGCAGCCATCTATAAGCCCCGTGAGTATGTCGAGAGCCTCGGGCGCGGTGCACAGGCATATTTCGTCTGCGCGTATATTCATTATGGCCTTTGTCCAGGCGTGTCCCCTTATGGGGTCGGCTATCATCTGACATTCGTCTATCACTGCCACATTATATTCGCTTCTGAAATTGGCAAGCTCCACGGTCGATGCCGTATGCGAGGCGTTTTCAACTATATGCTCCTCCTCGCCCGTTATGAGCGAACAGGGTATGCCCTCGCTGTTGAGAGTGTCGCTTACCTCCAGCGCAAGCAGTCTGAGGGGCGAAAGATACACTCCCCGCTTTGCCGCCTTGAGCTTTTGGAGAGAGGTGTATGTCTTTCCGCTGTTGGTCTTGCCCACGTGTATGTAGAACACGCGCCTTTTGCCCCTCCTTACTCTTTCGTCGGCATATACCGCCTTAAAGCTGTCGCTCATTTTGTCCAAAGTGTAGGCGTAGTCCTCCAGTCTGACAAGGGGAGCGGCGCCCTCGTTGAAATATCTTGCAAATATATCTCTCTTGCGCAAAAACGGTCTTATGTCGGCATACTCGGGTTCCTTTAGGAGAAGTCTTTTTTTGTATACCTTTCCGCTTTCTATTATGAGCGCAAGCTCGTTCAGCTTTTTGAGCTTTGAATATGTTTCGGGCTTTAAATGGGGCGAGAGCGGGAATTTGCTCTTTGCCGTGTGGAAACGATATATAAGCCTGTTGACATTATAAGAAAAGGCAGAATTTACCTTTCCTTCAGACATTTTAAGGAAAATATCCGCCTTGTAGTCTATGTCGCGGGCAAGCCCCGCAAGATGCTTCTTCGGAAGCGTCATATTCTGCGGTACCGTTCGACTCGATAAAAACCTTTCGGTGATATTTCGGAGCGCAAGCCTGTCCTTTTCCAAATATTCAATTGAGCTTAAGTCGATGTTTTTCTTTTTTTTAGAGTTCATAGTGTTGTGGTTAATTTGGGGACAGGGCAAATGTTGTATTCTGTACTGCTTATTAATGTAGGGGCGACTTGTAGTCGCCCGCTTTACTCACTCAATATTATTCTGCGCCTTGCAGGCTATGATACAATTTTTCATAAGCATAGCTATTGTCATGGGGCCCACGCCTCCGGGCACGGGAGTTATGTAAGATGCCTTTTTGGAAACATTCTCAAAGTCCACATCGCCCACAAGCTTGTTATCCGCGTTCCTGTTTATGCCCACATCTATAACAACAACGCCGTCCTTTACCATATCCTCGGTTATAAACTTAGGTCTGCCCACAGCGGCTATGAGTATGTCGGCATTTTGGCATATGCCGGCTATGTCCCTTGTCTTGGAATGGCAGGTGGTGACGGTGCCGTTTTCGGAGAGCAAAAGCATACCCACGGGCTTGCCCACTATGTTGCTCCTGCCCACTACCACACAGCTTTTGCCCGTTATGTCCACTCCGCTGCGCTTTATAAGCTCTATACAGCCTGCGGGCGTGCATGCCTTGAGCTTTGCCTTGCCTATGCTCAAAAGTCCTACATTGTAGGGATGGAAGCCGTCCACGTCCTTTTCGGGCAATATTCTTAAGAGCACCTTGTTTTCGTCTATATGCTTGGGCAGGGGGAGCTGTACTAATATGCCGTTGCACTCCTTGTCCGCATTGAGCTTGTCTATAAGGGCTAAAAGCTCCTCCTCGGAGGTGTCCCCGCTCAGCTCATAGCTCAATGATTTTATGCCGCAGAATTCGCAAGCCTTCTTTTTGTTGCGCACATACACCTGGCTTGCGGGGTCGTCGCCCACGAGCACCACCGCAAGGCAGGGCGTTATATTCATTTTCTTAAGCTCCGCCGCCTCGAGCCTTGCCTCTTCCTTTATCTGCGCGGATATAGCCTTTCCGTCTATGATATTTGCCATGTTAAAGCCTCCTTATTTTATATCCACCGTTTCTATGAACGGCTCTGCATCCTGATCCTTTACAAAGCAATAGAGCTTGTTGTTGCCGGTGTTTAAGAATATGCCGTTTTTGTCGTATTCCTGCCTTATGTCGCTGCCGTCGAGCTTACAGCTGTATACGCTGTTTTTGCTGAGGTCGGAATAATATATCCTGTCGTTATATACGTTTACATCGGCGCAGGGACCGTCTATCACGGTCACAAGCGACTGCTTCACGAGGTCGTAGCACATAAGGCTGTTTTCATAGCCGGAGCCTTTGTTTATCTCCGTCACGGCGTTTGTGTAGTAGAGCTTGCCCTTGTCATAGTTGAGATAAGCCGCCACAACGGGATTTTCCTCGTCTATCACCTCGGGAGAGCTTCCGTCGAGATTAACTCTCACTACCTTGCCGTCGCGCGAATAGTCCACATAATATATCATATTTTCGGCGATAATGGGATAATAGCAGGTCGCCTGAACTATCTTTTCGGCGTTCTTTCCGTCAAGGTCCGCCCTGTAGAGACATTGACCGTCGCCGTAGTCCGCATAGTATATCTTGTCGCCGTATACCGTCATGTAGTAGGCTGTCTGCGGTATTATCTCCGTGTTTTCGCTGCCGTCGAGCTTCATTCTGTAAATGTGGAAATCGCTGTCCTCATGCACATAGTATATATATTCGCCCATAACATTTATGAAGTAGCTTGTGCCGCTGTTGAGCTTGACGGGCTCTCCGCTGCCGTCGTCCTTGTATATGGAGAAGCCGTCGGCGGAGTTCTGATAATATGTCACACCGTCCTTATAGCACACACTTCCCAGATTGCTTATGTTGCCGTCAGTGTTGCCCATGTCGGCGGCAGGCTCGTCCTTTGCTCCGCAGCCGCTCATGAGCACGAGCACGGCGGCGCATATAAGAGCTTTTTTAAATATTTTCATATACACACATTCTCCTTTTTCATCAGAACAGTCCCGTTATATGACCGTCGCTGTCCACATCTATATTTTCGGCTGCGGGAGCCTTGGGAAGTCCCGGCATTACCATTACATTGCCCGTGAGCACTACTATAAAGCCTGCGCCTGCGCTTACCCGCACTTCCTTCACGCTTATGTTGAAGTTCTGAGGTCTGCCGAGCAGGGCGGGGTTGTCGCTCAGGGAATATTGCGTCTTTGCTATGCATATTGGGAGCTTGTCATAGCCCAGCTCCTCAAGCCTTGCTATTTCCTTCTTTGCCTTAGCGTCTATCTCTATGCCGTCTGCGCCGTATATTTCCCTTGCAACGGTAGTTATCTTGTTCACTATGCTGTCCTTTTCGTCATAGAGCACATGGAAGTCGCTCTTTTTGCTTTCAAGCACGCTTATTACCTTCTCGGCAAGCTCTATACCGCCTTCGCCGCCCTTTTCCCATACCTTGGCAACGGCGAAGTCTGCACCCATGGCCTCGCATCTTTCCTTTATATAGTTCACTTCCTCGTCGCTGTCCGTTATGAAATTGTTTAATGTCACAACAACGGGCACGCCGAATTTGTGAAGGTTCTCAATGTGCTTTTCAAGGTTGCAGAAGCCCTTTTTGACAGCCTCGATGTTGGGAGTGTTAAGCTCCGTTTTGGGTATGCCGCCGTTGTATTTGAGCGCCCTCACCGTAGCCACAAGCACAACGCAGTCGGGCTTTAAGCCTGCCTTTCTGCACTTTATGTCAAAGAACTTCTCCGCGCCCAGATCCGAGCCGAAGCCTGCCTCCGTGACGGTTATTTCGCTCAGTCCCAGAGCCATCTTGGTAGCCTTTACGGAGTTGCAGCCGTGCGCTATGTTGGCAAAGGGTCCGCCGTGTATAATGGCGGGAGTGTGCTCGAGCGTCTGCACGAGATTTGGCTTTATGGCGTCCTTCAAAAGCGCCGCCATTGCGCCCACTGCCTTGAGGTCCTTGGGCGTAACGGGCTTTCCGTCGTAGGTGTAGGCCACTACTATACTTGAAAGCTTGTCCTTGAGGTCGTCTATATCCTCCGCAAGGCAGACAATAGCCATTATCTCCGAGGCTTCGGTTATAATAAAGCCGTCCTCTCTTGTCACGCCGTTTATCTTTCCTCCGAGGCCTGCGACTATCTGTCTTAAGGCTCTGTCGTTGAGGTCAACGCATCTTTTCCATGTGATGTTGTTGGGGTCAATACCCAGAGCGTTGCCCTGATGGATATGGTTGTCTATCATGGACGAGAGGAGGTTATTTGCGGTAGTCATGGCGTGTATGTCGCCCGTGAAGTGGAGATTGATGTCCTCCATAGGTACCACCTGCGAATAGCCGCCGCCCGCAGCTCCGCCCTTTATGCCCATGCAGGGACCGAGAGACGGCTCCCTGAGAGCCACAAGGGATTTTTTGCCAAGCCTGTTGAGCGCCTGCGAAAGACCTATCGTCACCGTTGTCTTGCCCTCGCCCGCGGGCGTGGGATTTATGGCTGTCACAAGCACGAGCTTACCCTTTTTGTCCTCCGAAAGAAGCTCGTCCGAAAGCTTTGCCTTATACTTGCCGTAGAGCTCCAGATACTCCGTATCTATGCCGAACTTTTCGGCTACCTTTGTTATGGGCTGCATAACGCATTCCTGTGCTATTTGTATGTCGCTTTTCATATTGTTTCCCTCCCGAAATTTATATATTCATTAGGTATTTTTCCTAAACATTATTTTAACCCTATTGCAAATTATTGTCAATGAAATGTTTAAAGAAAAGCATTAAGGCTTTTCTTGGACTTTCTATATTTTTTACTTTTTTAAAAAGTAGGTAAAATTTTTAAATAATTTTTTATTCTTCTTTTTGCGCACAAAAAGAAGCATAATTACTTTTTTATCTTTCTTTTTTTTCGCAAAAAAAAGAAACAAAAAAAGCATGGGGCGTTTCGATTCGCCCCATACCCCTAACGACCTTTACGCCCCAAAGCTAACGGACTGCTTTAGCTTCGTCGCGTAAAGGGGCTGTTTGGGTTTCGCTCTCCGCAACCTGCCCTAAAGGGCAGACAAGCTGCGAAACCTCGCAGACATCAAAAATAATGTGTAAAATATTTATGTTTTGCACTTCCCTTGCCTGTAGGGGATACATCAAACACATCTTTATACCTTACAAAATAACTTTATCTTCGCCCAACTATTTACTTTTTTTCGCAAATATGTTATTATACAATAAATACGAAATACGGCAGCAAAGGAGAGAAACGCTATGAAACTCTGGGGCGGACGCTTCACAAGATCCACGGACAGCTTTACGGATCACTTCCACAGCTCGATTTCATTCGACAGCAGAATGTACAAGGAGGATATACTCGGCAGCTGCGCGCACGCCGAAATGCTCGGCAGGCAGGGCATAATTCCCGTGGAGGATTCGCAGCTTATAATAAAGACGCTAAAGGAAATACTTGACGACATAGAAAAGGGCAATGTGAGCTTTGACGAAAAGGCGGAGGACATACATATGAATGTTGAAACCCTGCTCATTTCAAGGATAGGCGACACGGGCAAAAGACTTCACACGGGTAGGAGCAGGAACGACCAGGTGGCTCTTGACATAAGGATGTATTTAAAGGAACGGATAGTCGACATAAAGGCGCTTTTAAAGGAGCTTATGACCGTTATAAACAACATAGCGGAGAAGAATATTTCCACCGTTATGCCGGGCTATACCCATTTGCAGAACGCTCAGCCCGTCACGCTTGCGCACCATGTGCTGGCTTATGAGGAGATGTTCAAGCGCGACTACGCAAGGCTAAGTGACGCTTACAAGAGGACTAATGTCATGCCCCTAGGCTCGGGCGCTCTCGCTGCCACCACCTATCCCCTCGACAGGGAATTTGTGCGCGAGGCTCTCGGCTTTGAGAGTATAACTCTCGATTCTATGGACGGCGTGAGCGACAGGGACTTTGTTATAGAGCTTTTGAGCGCTCTTTCAATGATAATGATGCATCTTTCGCGCTTTTGCGAGGAAATAATAATCTGGAATTCACAGCAGTACAAATTTGTGGAGATGGACGACGCCTATTCCACAGGCAGCTCCATTATGCCGCAGAAAAAGAACCCCGATATGGCAGAGCTCATAAGGGGCAAGACGGGCAGGGTCTACGGTCATCTCATGGCTATGCTTACCGTCATGAAGGGCATACCCCTTGCGTACAACAAGGATATGCAGGAGGACAAGGAGGGCGTTTTTGACGCCATAGACACCATAAAGATGTGTCTGCCCGTTTTCACACGCATGATAGACACCATGACCATAAACAAGGACAATATGCGCCGCGCGGCAAGAAGAGGCTTTATGAACGCTACGGATGCTGCGGACTGGCTCGTGAAGCAGGGCGTACCCTTCAGAGATGCCCACGCCATAATTGGCAGGCTCGTGCTCTACTGCATAGAGCATGAAAAGGAGCTTGACGAGCTCACTCTTGAGGAATTCAAGGCTGTCAGCGATGTTTTCACGCAGGATATATATAGGGCGATAGACCTCGACACCTGTGTCAATTCAAGGACTGTTGCGGGCGGACCCTCTGAGGAGTATATAAAGGGGCTTGTAGAGCTTAATAAAAAATATTTGGCTGAATTGGATTAAAAGTGTGTTTTCAGGAAAAGCTATCCTTAAGGGATAGCTTTTTTGTGTCAAAGAAATTTAAAAGCCCCCTCAGTCAGGCGTTGCCTGACAGCTCCCCCAATGGGGGCGCCAAGAGTCAGAGGTCAGCCCCAAACTCTTGCCTCCCCTTCATCAGCACTTTTGCTTCGCAAAAGCAAGGCTGCGCCTTGGCGGATAAATCTTTCCGCTGCAATGGGGAGGGGGACCTTTGCGCCGAAAGAAGTCGGGCAGTCCTTTAGGACTGACTTTGCCGAAGGCAAAGCGCTGATACGAAGGCGGTGGAAGGAGTATAATATTGTTAGTTTCGCATTCTCCCTCAGTCGCCCTGTGGGCGACAGCTCCCTCCCGGAGGGAGCCTTTCATGCCGTCCTTTAGCCCGTTAGGGCTAAGGGAAGGTGTCAATCCGAAAGGATTGACGGAAGGGTTTTGTTTATATAAAAACACTTTTTTATTTACAGAAAGGACTGATAACAATGAAAATGACATTCAGGTGGTACGGCGAGGGCAACGACAGCGTTTCGCTCAACGACATAAGGCAAATACCCGGCTGCTCGGGCATAATGGGCGTTTTGGATCAATACCCCGCGGGCGAGGTATGGCAGAAGGACGCCATAAAGGAATATGTGGAGCACGTGCATTCCTACGGTCTTGAAGTAGAGGTGATAGAGAGCGTGAATGTGCACGAGGACATCAAAATGGGCTTGCCCTCGAGGGATAAATATATCGAAAACTATATAGCTACAATAAAAAACCTTGCCGAAAACGGCGTCAAGGTGATAGTCTATAACTTTATGCCCGTTTTCGACTGGCTCAGAACGGATCTTGCGGGCGAGGTGGGCGACGGCTCCACGGCGCTCTGCTATGATGACGAAAAGCTGAAGGGTATGACTCCCCGCGATATTGTGGAGAGCACGCTTGAGGGCAGCAAGGGGTTCCCGCTGCCGGGCTGGGAGGCGGACAGGCTTTCCGAGCTTGAAAAGACGCTTGAAATTTACAAGGGCATAACAGAGGACGACCTCAGAGCCAATTATAAATATTTCCTTGAAAAAATAATACCCACCTGCGAGGAGGTAGGCGTAAAAATGGCAGTGCATCCCGACGATCCCGCATGGCCGCTTTTCGGTCTGCCGAGGATAGCACATTCAAAGGAGGACTTTGACATAATAACGGATATGGCGGATTCGCCTTCCAATTGTCTTTGCCTCTGCTCGGGCTCTCTCGGCTCCTCTCCCGACAACGACATCCCCGCCATAATAAGGCATTTCGGCAAAAAAGGCAAGGTTGCCTGCGCTCATGTGCGCAATATAAAATACCTCGGCAATAAGAAATTCAGAGAGGCGTCCCATCTTTCGAGCGACGGCGATCTGGATATGTATGAAATTGTGCGCGCCATATTCGATACCTGCCCCGATATCTATATCCGCCCCGACCACGGAAGAATGATATGGGGCGAAAAGGCGCGCCCCGGCTACGGACTTTATGACCGCGCCCTGGGTATAATGTATATCAACGGTCTGTGGGAGGCAATGGAAAAGGGGAGATAGGGCGAGCTTATATAAAATTGCAGGGCGAATATCGCCCTGCCTTTTATATTTTGCGCCTACATAAGCTCCTTTTTGAGCTCCTCTATCACTCTTTTGCTGTCGCCTACGCAGGCTGAGCACATAACGCCAAGCCTTATGCTTTTCTCCAGGTCCTCGAAGGTCTCCGCGCCGTTTTCAAGCTCTCTTTTTATATCGTCTGTCCAAATGTCGAAGCATTCGCACACAAGTCTATTCTTCATCCTCGTTTTCATCCTCTCCGTCGGGCAGCTCCACCTTTTTGAGCTTTCTCATCATCTGATTTGTCCTTGTGGTCATAAGGTTTTCAAGGCTGTTTTCTGCCTTTGTAAGATGGTCGTAGGTCTTGCTTAAGGCGTCGGAAAACTTTTTGAACTCCGTCTTTACCTCTGTGAGGGTGTTCCACACCTCGGTGCTCCTTTTCTGTATGGCAAGGGTCTTAAAGCCCATTTGCAGGCTGTTTAAAAGCGCAGCCATTGTGCTGGGTCCTGCCACATTTATGCTGTATGCCGTTTGCAGCTCCTCTATAAGTCCCCTGTTGACCACCTCGGAATAAAGTCCCTCGAAGGGCAGGAACATTATGGCAAAGCTTGTGGTGTAGGGCGGGGATATGTATTTTTCCTTTATATCCCTAGCCTCCGATATTATAACGGCTTTAAGCTCCTTGAATCTCTTTTCCACCTCGTCCTTGTCGCCCGTGTCGTAGGCGTCGAGAAGAGCCTGATATCTGTCGCCGGGGAACTTGCTGTCTATGGGCAGATAAACGCAGCCGTCGTCGCTGCCCGGAAGCCTTATGGCAAATTCCACGGGCTTTCCGCTCTTTGGCACTACCTCTACATTTTCATCATATTGTTCCGGCGCAAGTATCTCCTTCAATATGGCGCCTAGCTGTATTTCGCCCAGTATGCCCCTTGTTTTGACATTTGAAAGCACCTTCTTAAGCCCGCCTACATCCTTGGCTATGTTCTGCATATCGCCGAGTCCCTTGTGCACCTCCTCAAGCCTTTCGCTCACTGCCTTGAAGGATTCGTTCATCTTTCTTTCAAGGGTCTCCTGCAGGTTTTTGTCCACAACGCCGCGCATATCGTCGAGCCTTTTGTTGTTGTCCTCCTGTATACGGGCGAGATTTTTTTGCACGGTCTCTCTTATGTTTTCAAGCTTCTGTTCATTTTCTCTTGAAAATGTGCCGAGCCTCTGCTCCTGTTGTAAAAGGGAGTCGGTTATGGCTTTGCGCATATCGTTCTGACGGTCTGCCATTTTGTCCTCTATAAGTCCCATTTTTTCCGTTATATTTTTGTCAATGAGCCTTATATTTTCGCTTATGCCGTCGTTGTTTTCCTTGCTTTTTTCAATTATCCTGTCTATGTCGCTGCGGCTTATCTTTCCCGCGCCAAGCCTTATGACAAGTACAATAAGCACGAGCATCAAAATTATGATCACGCTCGCGAGTATGTATATCATACCAAGCCTTCCTCCTTCGCAATTTCCACAATACGGCTTGTGCCGAGCCTCTGCGCGCCCATCGTTATGTACTTATCCGCGTCCGCAATCTTGGTTATGCCGCCTGCCGCCTTTATCTTAAGTCCCTCGGGCAGATTTTTCCTTATAAGATTTATGTCATGTCTTGAGGCTCCGCCCTTTCCGAAGCCCGTGCTTGTCTTTATGAAGTCTGCGCCCGATTGTCCCACGATTTTGCACATCTTTATTTTTTCCTTGTCCGTTAAAAGGCAGGTCTCTATTATCACCTTGAGTATTTTTCCCTCGCATGCCTTTCTTACAGCCCTTATTTCATCGAGCACATACCTGTAGTTCTGCGCCCTCAGCTCGCCCAGATTTATGACCATATCTATCTCGTCCGCGCCGTCGTGTATGGCTTTTCTGGTTTCGTACACCTTTACATCCGTGGTGTTGTAGCCGTTGGGAAAGCCTATGACGGTGCATATGGGTATTCTGTCCTCGGTGTAGAGCTTTGCCCTATTCACAAATGCGGGCGGTATGCACACGCTCGCAACTCCGCATTCTATACCGTCGTTGCAAAGCTGCTCTATTTCCTCCCATGTTGCCGTCTGTCTGAGAAGTGTGTGGTCAACTCTTTTAAGTATCTCCCTTATTTCCATTTTATGCCTCCATAGTAATATTTTTTATTCCTATATCTAGTCTATTATTTTTTTCGGTCTTTGTCAATCAATTCGGACAATATATCGCATGAAATTTCTATTATCCTCTCGCAGCCCACAGTAGATTTGAGCTTGGGACAGCGCATACTGCCAAGCCTTTCGCTGAATTTATCCATAAAAATGAGCCTATCCAGAGATATGTCCTCGCAGAATATGCCTATCGCCATGAGCGAGCCAAGTACCGCGCCGCAAAGACTGCCTATGCCCAGACCGTTGTAAAAGCACTCGCAGCCGCATAGACAGTCCTCGGAGATGTCACAGCCGTATTCCTCCGCGCACGCCAGCAGTATGCATACGGCGCAGCTGTTATCCTCGGCATAATGCTTTAACGCCCTTTCCTTTAACATAAAAATTCCTCCTCTATTTTATTTTATATGAAAAATGGTGAATTGTTACATAATTTGTAATCTCAGTGAAATATTGACAGCAAAACTTAATGTTATTTTAATAAAAAAATATTGAAACTTTGCCCGTAATATGAGAAAATATAAATATAATGAAAAAACAAATCGAAAGGAGTAACAAAATGAAAAAGATATTAACAGGCTTGGGCGGCATTGTGCTTGCGGGCGTAATGGGCATAAGCGCCTTTGCCGCAGTGAACGGAAATTCGGAATACTTCAAGGATGTGACGGCGGATAATTACGGCTGGGCTGCCGAATACATCGACTATATCGCTAAGAATAACATTGCATCGGGCATAGGCAACGATATGTATGCTCCCGGCTCAAACATAATAAGGGGCGACTTTGCCATACTCGTGGACAAGACCTTCGACTTTAGGAACGGCGTGCTGGATGTGTACGGCTTCAAGGATGTGCCGGAAAACGCATACTACGCTCAGGCTATAGCTGACTGCTGCACCGAGAAGGTCATAACCGATCACGGTATGTTCTATCCCGACAACGACATAACAAGGATAGACGCCTTCACAATGCTTTACAGAGCGCTTGTGAACACTAAGAATGTAAACAATCTTTCCACAGATGTTTCAATGTTCAAGGACGGAAATACCCTCACGGGCATAGAGCAGAAGACGGCTGCCGCAACTCTCTACAAGATAGGCATAATAACGGGCAACGAAAAGGATGAGCTCAATCCCAACGCAACCATGACAAGAGCCGAAATGGCGGTTGTCTTTGCAAAGCTCGACAAATATGTGGACGAATTCAAGACAGTAGAGGACGAAAGACTCACTCAGAAGAAGGAAGAGGACGAGCAGAAGGAAGCCGTAAAGGAAGAGGAAAAGAAGGAGACCGCAAAGGCGGAGGAGAGCAAGAACTATAAGGGCGCCGAGATAGAGGATCCCATAAGCGTATCAAACGGCGGCAGCTCCGAGATAATAGATTCGAGCATAAGCGTTTCCGACTCCGCTGCCGTAAGTGTTGACAATTCAAGCAAGGTATTACTTGAAAACACCAATGTAAACGCAACAAACGGCAACGGCGTTGAGGCAAAGAACGACGCCTCCGCTTCAATAAAGGGCGGCAAGGTGACCGTTGACCACGGCACGGGCGTTATGTCGGGCGATAAGGGCGATATAACCGTAAGCGATGCAACTCTCAGCACCAAGTCATATGAAAACACATATGCTGCGGCTGCAAACGGCGGAAAGCTTGCCATAAGCGATACCGCTATAAATGCATTCAAGAACGCTCCCGCAGTGCTTGTGGCAAACGGCGGCGAACTGAACTTAAAGGACAGCGACATAAGCGCGGAAACAGGCAGCGGCAAGGGCTCGCGTTACGGCGCAATAGACATCAAGTCAAAGGACAACAGCAAGCACAGCGAAATAAATCTGGAAGGCACAGTCATAGACAATAAGTCGGGCGGTGCATTCTATGTGAGAGAAAGCGATGTTACAATAAATATAAAGGGCAAGGACAACAAGTTCAATACATCCAGCTTTATCAACTCGCCCTATATCGCAAACGAAAAGCAGAAGGAGGGCAACAAGATAGAGCTTAACCTCACCGACGGCGCAGAGCTTCAGGAGGCTAACTTTATACTTGACAGCAAGACGGAGCTCAGCATCAATGTGGGCGACGAGTGCCGTCTGGACGCAAGCTTTGAGGATCCCACATCGGGCAGCGTAAATCTCTTTGTGGCAGATGACGGCGACCTTGAGCTTCATTCGGATATGTATGTTGAGGCATTCGACTATGAAACAGGTCTTGTATTCGACAGAATAGTTGACAACGGCTTCAATATCTACTACAACACTCACAACAGTGCAAACGAGTGGCTCACGGGCAACACCTATACGCTTACATTCGGCGGTATGCTCATACCCGTAGAGGGCGAAAGCAGATAATATAAGCGATATTTATGAAAGAAAGGGCTTCGGCATTTGCCGAAGCCCTTTTTGTGGTTGAAAAGTATAATTAAACAGCAAGATAATGTTGGGTATATTCTGTCTGTTCAAATTCCAGATGTCCGTTTTTCTCGGAAATCATAAGTGTAATAGGCGCGGGAGTTTCATCTAAAAGTCCTTTTTGTCCTTTCTCACCGGTCGTATGCTGTATCCATATATCATTTTTGCCCCAGCATTTTGGTGAAGTCTTTACTTTCTCGAAATCTAAATTATTTTTATTGCAGTAGTCCTTTATTTCGTTTTCCCATTGATTAAAAAGCTTACACATACGCTCATCTCCTTTCAAATGTCCTGTATTCACCTTTTGAATTATGTATTACAGAATATTGTTGATCAAAACAATCCAAAATAGTATAGTCACCATCCGATGCCTGCATTATTAAAGGCGTAATTCCCGGATGCGTGTGACCGCTCCATTTATAACCCTGTTCAGCCAATTCTTTTGCTTTTGCTATATCAATGTTTACAGAATTGCTGTTGCCTCTTATAATAAGTCTTTCATTGCCCTTTGTAAAAAGTGCAAATTCATCACCTGTTTTTGCTGTGAGAGCGGAGAGGTCTTTCATGTTTACGGATTTTTTGGGTACAATAATCTGACTGTCATATCCGGGTAGCTGCTCAAGTAATTTTTGTTGGCGATTATTGAGAGGTCTGCCCATATGAAGCATGGCATTAGGCTGACCTTTGCCTGTATTTCGTTGTTCTATAGGTAAATCAATATTGTTTATACTCATTTTTTTATTATCCTCTTACTTTTATTATAACACTTTTATTGATTATTTCAACTGTTTTATTGATTTCCAACTATATACAAAAATAGGCTTCGGCATTTGCCGAAGCCCTTATAAAATACATTTTTTACATCAGCCCAAAAGCTCCATAGTATCCTTAGCTATCATGAGCTCCTCATTTGTGGGGATAAGTAAAGCTCTTATCTTTGAGCTTGGTGTGGCAAAGTCTATCTCCTTGCCTCTCTGGTTGTTAAGCTCGGGGTCTATCTCAAGACCGAGGCACTTGCAGTAGTTGCAAATAGCCGCTCTGTGACCTGCGTTGTTCTCGCCTATGCCCGCTGTGAACACAATGGCATCGCAGCCGCCGAGAGCCACATAATAAGCGCCTATGAACTTAGCTATCTGATATCTGAACATTTCAAGAGCGAGCTTGCATCTCTCGTCGCCCTCGTTCATGCCGTCCTCGGCATCTCTGAAGTCGCTGGATCTGCCGGTAACGCCCAAAAGACCAGATTTTTTGTTCATAACATTGTCTATCTCATCGGGAGTGAGATTTTCCTTCTTCATTATGAAGGGAACGATAGCGGGATCGATATCGCCGCAGCGAGTACCCATCTCAAAGCCTGCAAGAGGAGTAAGACCCATTGTTGTGTCTATAACCTTGCCGTCCTTTACAGCCGCAATGGATGAGCCGTTGCCGAGGTGGCAGGTGATTATCCTTGTGCCCTCTGCCTTGCCGCCGAGCATCTCAATAGCTCTCTGAGAAACGAACTTGTGGCTTGTGCCGTGGAAGCCGTATCTTCTCACGCCGTACTTCTCGAAGTATTCATAGGGCAGGGCGTACATATAAGCCTCTGCGGGCATTGTCTGGTGGAAAGCCGTGTCGAATACAGCCACATTGGGAGTGCCGGGCATTATCTTCTCGCAGGCCTCTATACCCATAAGGTTGGGAGGATTGTGAAGGGGAGCAAGGTCGAATATGCTCTTTATGGCGTCCTTTACCTTCTCGTCCACTATTACGGAGCTTGCAAACTTGTCGCCGCCGTGAACCACTCTGTGACCTACGCCGCCTATCTCGTCAACGCTCTTTATAACGCCGTGCTCGGGAGATACAAGAGTGTCCATAACAAGCTGTATAGCCTCGTTGTGAGTGGGCATGGGCTGTGTGAAAACGACCTTTTCCTTGCCCGCAGCCGTGTGCTGAAGGTTGGAGCCGTCAATGCCTATTCTCTCCACAAGACCCTTTGCCATGACCTCGTTTGTGTCCATATCGAAAAGCTGATATTTTAAAGATGAACTACCGCAGTTTATAACTAATATCTTCATTGTCTGTCTCCTTTTTAATATATTCACTTTGCTGTTATTCCGACATCTGCGCCTGAACTGCCGTCATTGCCACAACGCCCACTATATCCTCTGCAAAGCAGCCTCTTGAAAGGTCGTTTACGGGCATTGCAAGACCCTGGAGCACAGGACCGTATGCCTCTGCCTTAGCAAGCCTCTGAACGAGCTTGTAGCCTATGTTTCCTGCTTCAAGGCTGGGGAATACAAGTGTGTTTGCGTGTCCCGCTACCTTGCTGTCGGGAGCCTTGAGCTCGCCTACCTCGGCAACAATGGCTGCGTCAAGCTGAAGCTCGCCGTCAAGCTCTATGTCGGGGAATCTCTCGTGAGCTATCTTTACGGCGTCCGCTACCTTTGTTACATCGTCATGCTTTGCGCTGCCCTTTGAGGAGTATGAAAGCATGGCTACCTTGGGCTCTCCGCCTGTGAAGAACCTGAACGATTCTGCCGAAAGACCTGCTATCTCCGCCAGCTTTTCGGAGTCAAGGTCGGTATTTACGGCGCAGTCGGCAAATACGAAAAGTCCGTTGTCGCCGAACTTACAGTCGGGAACTTCCATGAGGAAGAAGCCAGAAACGCTGCTTATGCCGGGCTTTGTCTTAAGGAGCTGTAATGCGGGACGGATAGTGTTGCCCGTTGAATGGCAAGCGCCCGAAACAGCGCCGTCAGCGTCTCCGCACTTGCACATAAGGCAAGCATAGTACATATAGTCCTCCGTCATCATCTTTTCTGCGGATTCGGGAGTAACGCCCTTCTTGCTCCTAAGCTCTACAAATTTGTCGATATACTTCTGTCTGTTGGGGTCTGTAAAGGGGTCAACTATCGTTGCGCCCGTGATGTCATAGCCCTTGCCGTTTGCTGCTATTTCCTCGGGAGTGCCGATTATAACAAGGTTTGCTATATCCTCCTTCAATATCTGCTCTGCCGCAGCAAATGTTCTCTTGTCCATAGATTCGGGCAGAACTATAGTTTTTTTGTTTGCCTTAGCCTTAGCCTTAAGGCTGTCCATAATACTCATAGAAATTTTCTCCTTTCGTTTTATAAATTGAGTACACACTCATCTAGTTTGATTATACCCCTTTTGGGCGTAATTCACAATATGTTTTTTTCAAAAAATTGTAATTTTTTTTAAAATTTGTTATAATAGCATACAAGCAAGAGTTGGGGGTTGCTGTCTCTCGGCGCCCCCTTTGGGGGAGCTGGCACCCGTAGGGTGTCTGAGGGGGATATTTGCAAAACAATTATGAGAAGGAGAATTTATATGCTTACGGGTATAATAGCGGAATACAATCCTTTCCACAGAGGACACAAATATCATATAGACAAAACCAAGAAGCTTACGGGCGGGGACATAGCCGTGATAATGAGCGGTAATTTTGTACAGAGGGGCGAGCCTGCCGTTTACAATAAGTATGTCCGAACGAGGGCTGCGCTTTTAAACGGCGCTGACATTGTGCTGGAGCTGCCCGTGCAGTATGCCACGGGGGCGGCTGATGTGTTTGCCTTCGGAGCGGTGAGCATACTTGAAAAGAGCAATATTTTCGACAACCTTTCATTCGGCAGCGAAAGCGCGGATATGGCTGCGCTTGAAAAAACGGCTGAAATACTTGCGGACGAGCCGAAGGAGCTTAAGGCGCTCATAAAGAAATACAGCGCCGAGGGTATGACCTATCCCAAAGCCAGAGGAAGGGCGCTCAATGAATATGCGGGTGTCGAGGGAGATTTTTTGGAAGGTCCCAACGACATACTTGCGCTTGAATATATAAAGCAGCTCAAGATCAAAGGGAGCAATATTCGACCGATAGCCGTAAAGAGGCTTGGCGCAGGCTATTCAAGCACGGATATGGAAGGCGAATTTCCCTCCGCCATGGCTATACGCGCGGAGCTTACAAGGGATAAAAAAAAGGCGCTTTCAGCCGTACCCGAAAACTGCCGTGAAATATTTGAAAACGAAAAAATAACAAGGCTCGACGATTTTTCGTTCATGCTCATGTATAAACTCATAACGGCTGATAAGTCGGAGTTTTCCGATATAGCCGACATAACGGAGGGACTTGAAAACAGGATACTCGACTTCGGCTTCGGCTGCATAACGGAGCTTACGGAGGGCATAAAGACAAGGCGCTACACAAGACTGAAAATACAGCGCGCCCTTTTGCACATACTTCTGGACATAAAAAAAGAGGCGCAGAAAACGCCTCCCGAATATATAAGAGTGCTGGGCTTCAGACGCGAAAAGGAAAATATACTTTCCGAGCTTGCGGATAAGGCGGAGCTGCCCGTTATATTGAATGTAAAGGAAAACGAGGATATGCTGAGGGCGGAAATAACCGCCGCGGATATATATAACGCCGTAAACGGCGGCAAAAGGGGAGAGGAGTATAAAATGGGTGTAGTGGTTTGTGTTTAGCCCCTCAGTCACTTCGGGTATCAGAACTTTCCCTTCGGGAAAGCGATACTTCGTATCGTCGGATTAATCTTTCCGATTCAAATGACAGCTCCCCCGCTCAGCACTTTCGGCTTCGCCGAAAGCCGCACTGCGTGCGTCCGCATAATTCTTTGCGGTGCAATG